>NZ_JBFUHT010000018.1:0-265014 GCF_056402275.1 Azospirillum sp. P4_B5 | reverse complement strand
GGCAAAAGCGGTGCGATCCGCTCCCATTGATCATCCTGCAGCACCAATCGGTCCAAGGCCACCTCCTGCTCGGCAGCCTTGAATCAGGTTTCGCAAGCCGCGGGAACCCCCCTTCGCCACATGAATGTCAACAGACCCTAGTTCTGCGCCGCGGTTCCTTCCATTTTCGCCGCTCCGGGATGCGCCCTGCGGCGACCGGCGTGTTGTGGCGGAGGGCCGGTTGCGGCACCATGTTCGGCATGTCTTCCGTTTCCGGTCAGCAAGGGGCCTTGATGAGCAACCCGTTCTTCGAAACCTGGACCACGCCCTTCGGCCTGCCGCCCTTCGACCGCATCCAGGCCGAGCATTTTCCGCCCGCCTTCGACCATGGCATGGCGGAGAGCATCGCGGAGATCGAGGCGATCACTGGAAACCCCGAGGCCCCGACCTTCGCCAACACCATCGAGGCGATGGAGCGCGGCGGGCGCTTCCTGAACCGGGTCGGCGGCGTGTTCTGGAACCTGAACTCCAGCAACACCACCGACGCGCTGGAGACCATCGCCCGCGACTACGCGCCGAAATTCGCCCAGCACTCCATGCGCATCGCGCTGGACCCCGCGCTGTTCGCCCGCGTCGCCGACCTCTACGAGCGGCGCAGTACGCTGGACCTCGCCCCCGACCAGCTGCGCCTGCTGGAGCGCCAGCATCTCGGTTTCGTGCGCAGCGGCGCGCTGCTGCCGCCGGACGCCAAGGCGCGGATGACCGCGATCACCGAGCGGCTGGCGACCCTGCACACGCTGTTCGGCCAAAACGTGCTGCACGACGAGAAGGACTGGCAGCTCGTGCTGGAGGAGAGCGACCTCGCCGGCCTGCCGGACTTCGCGCGCAACGCCGCCGCCCAGGCCGCCAAGGAGCGCGGGCAGGAGGGCAAATACGTCATCACGCTGGCCCGCTCCTCGGTCGAACCGTTCCTGACCTTCTCGGCCCGCCGCGACCTGCGGCAGGTGGCCTACGAGGCCTGGATCCGCCGCGGCGAGCATGAGGGCGAGCACGACAACCGTCCGCTGATCCGCGAGATCGTCGCGCTGCGCACCGAGCAGGCCAAGCTGATGGGCTACGCCAGCTACGCCGACTTCAAGCTGGACGACAGCATGGCGAAGGACACCTCCGCCGTCGAACGGCTGCTGCTGCAGGTCTGGAGACCGGCCAAGGAGAAGGCCGCCGCCGAGCGCGCGGAGCTTCAGAACTGCGCGCGGGCGGAGGGCATGAACGAGCCGATCGCCCCCTGGGACTGGCGCTACTACGCGGAGAAGGTGCGGCAGGCCAAGTACGACATCGACGAAGCGGAGGTGAAGCCCTACTTCGTGCTGGAGAACATGGTGCGCGCAGCCTTCGACACCGCCGGGCGCCTGTTCGGGCTGGCCTTCACCGAGCGGCCCGACCTGCCGGTCTACCATCCCGACGTCCGCGTCTACGAGGTGACGGAAAAGGACGGGCGGCATGTCGGCCTCTTCCTGCACGACAATTTCGCCCGGTCGTCGAAGCGCTCCGGCGCCTGGATGAGCAGCTACCGCGACCAGGAGAGTTTCGACGGGGCGGTGTCGCCGATCATCGTCAACAACAACAACTTCTCGAAGGGCGAGCCGACGCTCCTCAGCTTCGACGACGCCGAGACGCTGTTCCACGAGTTCGGCCATTTCCTGCACGGCTGCCTCAGCAACGTCCGTTACCCGAGCCAGTCCGGCACCTCGGTCCGCCGCGACTTCGTGGAACTGCCCTCGCAGATCTACGAGCACTGGCTGGCGGTTCCGGAGACGCTGTCCACCTATGCCCGCCATCACCAGACCGGGGAGCCGATCCCGCAGGACCTGCTGCGCCGCCTGCTCGCCGCCCGCAACTTCAACCAGGGCTTCGGCACCGTAGAGTACACCGCGGCGGCGCTGCTCGATCTGGAATTCCACACCCGGAGCGACGCCGCCGACACGGATGTCGCCGCCTTCGAGCGGTCGGTGCTGGACAAGATCGGCATGCCGGCGGAAATCGCCGTGCGCCACCGCCCGACCCATTTCCAGCATCTGTTCGCCGGCAGCGGCTACGCCGCGGGCTATTACGCCTATCTGTGGGCCGAGGTGCTCGACGCCGACGGGTTCGAGGCGTTCCTGGAGGCGGGCAACCCCTTCGATCCCGACCTTGCGGCGAAGCTGAAGACGATCTATTCGTCGGGCGACACCCGCGACCCGATGGAGCTGTACACCGCCTTCCGCGGACGCGAGCCGCGCATCGAGGCGCTTCTCAAGCACCGGGGCCTGACCCAGTCGCTCGGGGACGCCTGACGCACCGCCCATCGGCGACGCACACACGATCACGAGGACAAGGGACGGGGGGCTGGGCCGGACGCCCTCCCCCGTCCCGCGAGGATTCTTATGGCTGTTTCTCTTCTCGACCCCGCCCGTTACCGCCGCATGCCCTGGAAGAACGGCGGCGGAACGACCACTGAAATCGCCCTCCAGGAGCTGCCCGGCGCCGCCGGCCGCTTCCTCTGGCGGGTCAGCATCGCCGACGTGGCGGAGGCCGGTCCCTTCTCCGCCTTCACCGGCTACGAGCGGCTGATCGCCGTGGTCGAGGGGGCCGGCATGCGGCTGACCGTGGACGGCGTTCCGGCGACCGTGACCAACCGCGCCGCCCCCTTCCGCTTCTCCGGCGACGCCGCGGTGGACTGCGTCCTGCTGGACGGGCCGATCCGCGACTTCAACCTGATCTTCGACCGCGAGCGGGCCGACGCCCGGCTCGACATCCTGCCGGCCGACACGGTTGCGGACATTCCGGCCGGCGGCATGGCGCTGGTCCACGCGCTGGACGGCGAGGTGATCCTGCGCACCGGCGACAGCGTGGCGCGGGTGTCGCCGGGCTGGACGGCCCGTCTGGACGGCACCGCCGCCACGCTGGAAACCGGGCCGGGGGCCTGCGCCGTCCTCGTCCGCGTCGCGGCGCGCGGGTAAAGGACCCTACGTGACATCCCCTCTCCCCTCCGGGGAGAGGGTTAGGGTGAGGGGGGTGCGCGTGGCGGGACGTCCGGCAAAAGCGCATCCCCCTCACCCTCCCCMCCGCTGTGCGGTGGGTCCCCTCCCTCTCCCCGGAGGGGCGAGGGTCTTTAAACCCGCGGCAGATAGCCGAGCTGGTGCGAGATCGCGTCGGCCGTCTCCACCACCTTGGTCCGCAGATGGTCGAGCGTGGCGGGCTGGTCCATCACGGCGCTGGGGCCGGACAGGTTGATGGCGGCGATGACCTCGCCCCGGTGGTCGCGGATGGCCGCCGCGATGGCGACGATCCCCGACACGAAGGAGGAGCGGTTCATCGTCCAGCCGCGCTTGCGGTCCTCCGCCACCTCCTGGATCAGCGAGGTCAGCGTGACCGCCGTGGTGTCGCTGTAGCGGTCCAGCCGCACGCCGGTGTAGAGCTGCGCGATCGCCTCGTCGCTAAGGCCGCTCAGCAGCATCCGGCCCATCGCGGTGGCGTGGGCCGGCAGGCGGTAGCCGACCGCGATGTTGCTGGACAGCGTCATGTGCGAATGCGCGCGGTAGACGTAGACGATTTCCGTCCCGTCGCGCACCGCCATGTGGGCGGAGATCTGGGTGCTGTCGCGCAGCCCGTCGATGTAGGGGATCGCCACCTCGATCCCGTCCAGCCCCGACAGGTAATGATAGCCGAGCTGCATCGACCGTGGCGCCAGGCGGTAGGACTTGCCGTCCCCCACCCGCCCGATGTAGCCGAGATGCTCCAGCGTGAAGACCAGCCGGTAGGCCGAGGCCCGCCCGATCCCCAGCGCCTTGGCGATGTCGGTCAGGGACAGGGTCCGGCGCTGCGGCGTGAACAGCTCCAGGATGGCCAGCCCGCGCTGCAGCGCCGGGGCGATGTAGGTGCTCGGATCGATCTCGCTCATGTGTCCCGGCGCAACCCCTCGATGGCGCGCCGGTAGGCGGCCCGGATGGCGTCCTCCCGGACATGGCGGCCCTCGCGCACCACGGTCCGCCCCGCCGCGACCACGTCGCGCACGGTGTGCCCGTCGCTGGCGAAGACATAGGCGTCCAGAAGGCTGTCGTCGGTCCGAGAAAGCAGTTTCGGGTTGTCGGCGTCAAGCACGACGAGATCGGCGGGCTGGCCCACCTGAATCCCGCCCCGGATGCCACCACCAGCCACCGGCTGGCCCAGCGCCTGCGCGCCGCCGGCCACCGCCGCCCGGTAGAGGCCGCCGCCGATGGACGGGCAATTCCCGATGCGCAGCACGTTGCGCCGCCGCTGCACCAGCCGCTGGCCGTATTCCAGGAGGCGCAGCTCCTCCGCCGCGGACACGCTGATGTGGCTGTCCGACCCGACGCCGAACCGCCCGCCCTGCGCCAGGAAGGGGATCGCCGGGAACAGCCCGTCGCCCAGATTGGCCTCGGTCGTCGGGCAGAGACCGGCCACCGCGCCGCTCGCCGCCATGCCGTCCACCTCCGCCGGGGTCAGGTGCGTGGCGTGGACGAGGCACCAGCGCGGCCCGACCGGGGCGTTCTCCAGAAGCCATTCCACCGGGCGCTTGCCGCTCCAGGCGATGCAATCGTCCACCTCCGCCGTCTGCTCGGCGATGTGGATGTGGATCGGCGCGCCGGAATCGAGCGAGTCGAGGCCGGCCAGTGCGTCGCGCATCTCCTCCGGCGTCACCGCGCGCAGGGAATGCAGGGCGAGGCCGACGCGGCGGCCTGCCCGCTCCGTGCCCATCGCCTTCTGCATGGCGGAGACGATGGACAGCAGCCCGTCCACGTCGTTGATGAAGCGCTTCTGGCCGTCGGACGGCGGCTTGCCGCCGAAGCCGCTGTGGGCGTAGAGCACCGGCAGGTGGGTCAGCCCGATCCCCGCCGTGTCGGCGGCGGCCAGGATGCGGCGCGACATCTCGGCCCGGTCGGCGTAGGGGCGCCCGTCGGCACCGTGGTGCAGGTAGTGGAACTCCGCCACCGCCGTGTAGCCCTGCTTCGCCATCTCCATGTAGAGCAACGCCGCGACGGCCTCCGCCGCTTCCGGCGTCATCCGGCGGACGAAGCCGTACATGGCGTCGCGCCACGTCCAGAAGCTGTCCTCCGACGCGCTGGCGTATTCGGTCAGCCCGGCCATGGCGCGCTGGAAGGCGTGGCTGTGCAGGTTGGGCATGCCGGGGATCACCGGCCCGGCGGCCTGCGGGAGGCCATTCGACTCCGCGTCCCGCTCCACCGCCGTCAGCGTGCCCCGCGCGTCGAAGCGCAGCGCCACGTTCGAGGCCCACCCTTCGGGCAGCAGCGCCCGTTCGCAGAAAAGCCCGTTCATGCCGTTCATCGCCGTCTCCGTCACGCCCGTTCCTCCGCCCAATCGGCCATTGTTCCGATAAACCGCTGCAGATGCGGACGAATCCGCGCGGCGCGCGCCTCGTCGAAGGCGAAGGGCGCATCCTCCTCCATGTAGGTCACCTGCGCCATCTCAAGCTGCACGGCGTGCCAGCCCTCTGACGGGCGCCCGAAATGGCGGGTGATGTGGCCGCCCTTGAAGCGCCCGTTGAGGACATGGGTGAAGCCGTCGGCCCCGGCATCCGCGCCGACCGCGACCAGCCGCTCGCTCAGCACGGGGTCAACGCTGCGCCCGTCGTTGGTGCCGATGTTCAGGTCGGGCAGCCGTCCCTCGAACAGCCGCGGCACGACGGAGCGGATGGAATGGGCGTCGAACAGCACCGCCCGCCCGAACTGGTCGCGCAGCCGGGTCATCTCCGCGGTGATGGCGTCGTGGTAGGGCGTCCAATAGCGGGCGACCCGCTCGGCCACCTCCGCCGCGTCCGGCTCCGCGCCCGGCTGGTACAGCGGCGCCCCGTCGAACAGGGTGGTCGGGCACAGGCCCGTGGTGGCGCCGCTGTAGAGCGGCGTGTCGTTGCTGGGACGGTTCAGGTCGACGACGTAGCGTGAGAAGCGCGCCTGGATCACCCCGACTCCAAGATCCTCCAGGAAGTCGTAGAGACGCGGCAGGTGCCAGTCCGTGTCGGGCAGGCCCTGCGCCTCCGGCACCAGCCGGCCGATGAATCCGTCCGGCAGCGCCGTGCCGACATGGGGCAGGCTGACCAGCACCGGACGGCGCGCGGCGCGAAACCCGAAAACGTCCATACTCACTCTCCCGTGCGACAAATGTTTTGTCAGCAAAACCTTTTGCTTCCCTGTTCGGTCGCCCCCGGCTTCCGCGGCGGTCGCGGCACACGGCCTTTTTGGTATGTGGTCGCAACACCGGCGTTGCCATAAGGCGTCCGTCATGCTCCAGTATGACAAACGGCGTTGACGCGGCTGTTTTCCCTGGGCAACATATGTTTTATAGGCAAAACATGACGCTGCCAAGCCGGTCGCTGCGCAAGGGGGCATCCCAGCGTTCGAAACCGGCGACGCGGGCGCAACGAACAGGGAAATTCCAAGCCATGAAGTCCTTCGGTAAGTTTCTCGCCGCCGCCTCCTTCGCCGCCGCCGCGGTCGTCACCATGGTCGGCGCCGGGTCCGTCCCGGCGCGCGCCGAGGACGCGGTGATCGCCTCGATCAAGCAGAACGGCACCTTCCGCGTCGGCGTGGACGCCACCTTCGCGCCCTTCGAATTCTCGCAGGACGGCAAGAAGACCGGCTTCGACATCGAGCTGGTCGAGGCCATCGCCAAGGAGCTGGGCGCCACCAAGGGCGTCGAGTGGGTGGACATCGACTTCAAGGGCCTGATCCCCGGCCTGATGGCCAACCGCTTCGACATGATCGCCTCGGCCATGTACATCACCGAGGAGCGCCGCAAGGTCGTCGCCTTCTCCGACACCTACTATCCGGGCGGCCTCGTCATCATGGTCAAGGCCAACAACAGTGCCGTGAAGGGCCCGGCCGACCTCGAAGGCAAGACCGCCGCCGTGCAGATCGGCACCAAGTCGGTCGTCCATCTGAAGGAGCATTTCCCGAAGACCAAGATCGTCGAGGTCGAGACCAACGCTGAGATGTTCGGGCAGGTCGAGACCGGCCGCACCGACGTCGCCGTGACCGGCAAGCCCGCCGCCAAGCTCTACGCCCAGACGCATCCGACCGTGAAGGTGCTGGACGACCAGCTCACCACCGAGGATTACGGCTTCGCCATGCGCAAGGACAACACCGAGCTGGTGACCAAGGTGAACGCCGCCATCGCCAAGCTGAAGGCCGACGGCACCTACCAGAAGCTCGTCGACAAGTGGTTCGAAGCCAAGAAGTGATCGCTTTTTTCGTGAACGGAGGACCCCTCCCGTGACGCTCGACTTCGCCCCCGTCTGGGGAGGGTTGCCGGAGCTTCTGAAGGGCACCGTGGTCACCATCGAGGTGACCGCGGCGGCCTTCCTGCTCAGCGCCGTGCTTGGGCTGCTCGTCGGCATCATCCGCCTCAACCCGGCGCGGCGCGTGCTGTACGGCATCGCGTCGGCCTATGTCGCCTTCATCCGCGGCACGCCGCTGCTCGTGCAGCTCTTCCTGCTGTTCTTCGGCCTGCCGCAGTTCGGCATTCTGCTGCCGGCGTGGCTGTGCGGCGTGATCGGCCTCGGCATCTACAGCGGCTCCTACGTGTCGGAGGTGGTGCGCGGCGCCATCCAGTCGATCGACCGCGGCCAGATGGAGGCCGCTCGCTCGCTCGGCATGTCCTACCGCGAGGCGATGTGGGAGGTGGTGCTGCCCCAGGCCTTCCGCCGCATGTTGCCGCCGCTGGGCAACGAGACCATCGCGCTGATCAAGAACTCGGCGCTGGTGTCGCTGCTGACCATCGACGACGTGATGCGCGAGGGCCAGCGGATCATCTCCACCAGCTTCCGCGCGCTGGAGGTCTACATCGCGGTGGCGCTGATCTACTTCGTGCTGACCAACGCGGCCACCTGGATTCTGCGCCAGCTCGAAAAGCGCCTGACCGTGGAAAGAGGGTAAGCCGGTGATCGAGATCCGCAACGTCTACAAGAGCTTCGGCAGCACCGAGGTGCTGAAGGACGTCAGCCTGACCGTGCAGCCGTCGCGCACCACCGTGGTCATCGGCCCGTCCGGTTCGGGCAAGAGCACGCTGCTGCGCTGCTGCAACTGCCTGGAGACCGCCGACCGCGGCGAGATCCGCATCAACCACCGCACCATCATCGCCGACGGCAAGCCGCTGCCCGACAAGGAGCTGAACGCGCTGCGCGCCGAGACCGGCATGGTCTTCCAGTCCTTCAACCTGTTCCCGCACATGACCACGGTGGAGAACGTCATGCGCGCCCCCGTCGTGGTGCGCGGCATGGCCAAGGCCGAGGCGCGGGAGCTGGCCATGGGGCTGCTGCGCAAGGTGGGGCTGGACGACAAGGCCGACGTCTATCCGTCCACCCTGTCGGGCGGGCAGAAGCAGCGCGCCGCCATCGCCCGCGCGCTCGCCATGAAGCCCAAGGTGATGCTGTTCGACGAGCCGACCTCCGCGCTCGACCCCGAGCTGGTCGGCGAGGTGCTCCAGGTCATGAAGACGCTGGCCGAGGAAGGCATGACCATGATGGTGGTGACCCACGAGATGGGCTTCGCCCGCGAGGTCGCCGACACCGTGGTCGTCATGGCCGACGGGCGCATCGTCGAGTCCGGCTCGCCGGAGCAGATCTTCACCAACCCGGTGCAGGAGCGCACCCGCGGCTTCCTGCGTGCGCTGGTGGACGGCCATCTCGCCGGCGCCCGCCCGCAGCCGGCGGCCGACGACCCGCTGGACGCCCTGCCTGGCAATCACTGACGTCCCGCCCATCTTGCCCCACAGCCCTCGCGCGCCCGCCTCGCCGCTCATGGTGCTGGCCGCGCTGATCCTCGGCGTCTGCGTCATCCAGGTCGCCAACGGCATCCTGCAAATCCTGCTGCCGCTCCGCCTCGCCGAGGCGGCGGCCCCGCCGCTGGTCGTCGGGGCGGTAGCATCGGCCTATTCGGTCGGTTTCGTGCTGGGCTGCTGGGCGGCGCCCTGGATGATCCGCCGGGTGGGCGGGGTGTGGTCCTTCGCCGCCTTCGGGCTGCTCGCCGCCGCCGCCACGCTGCTGCTGAACCTGCTGCCCGACGCCCAGGCCTGGGTCGGGCTGCGGCTGCTGATGGGGGTGTCCTATGTCGGGATGCTCACCGTCGCGGAGAGCGGTTTGGCCAGCCTGTCACCGCCGGGGTCGCGGGGCAGCGTCTTCTCCCTCTACATGATCGCCTGCAAGGTCGCGGTGATCGGCGGCCAGATGCTGCTCGCCAGCCCGGACCTGTCGGCCCTGTGGCTGACCGTCCTGGCGGCGGGCTGCTACGGCCTGTCGCTGGTGCCGGTGGCGGCGGTCCGCCCGCCGGCCAGCGCCACGCCGAAGGGACCGGCGCCCTCGCCCTGGCAGTATGTGCGGCGGGCGCCGGTGGCCTTCGCCGGCTGCCTGATGGTCGGGCTGTGCAACACCGCGGTCACCGGCATCGGCCCGGCCTGGCTCGCCGGGCTGGCCCTGCCCGCCGCCGGGGTCGCGCTGATCATGTCGGGCATCCAGGTGGGCAGCGTGGTGCTGCAATGGCCGATCGGCCGGCTGTCGGACCGCCACGACCGGCGGCTGGTGATCTTCGCGGTGTCCGCCGTGGCGATGGTCGCCGCCTTCCTGATCGCCGCCTTCGCCAACCCGCCCGGCGGGGCGGCGCCGCAGACCGTCCTGCTTGGGCTGTTCACCCTGTGGGGCAGCGCCGCCCTGTCGCTCTACGCCATCTGCGTGGCCCACGCCAACGACCATGTGACGGTGGAGGAGACGGTGCCGCTGGCCAGCGCGCTGCTGCTCGCCTGGGCGCTGGGCGCCGCCCTTGGTCCCCTGCTGGCGACGGCGGCCATGGAGTGGTTCGGGCATGACGCGCTGTTCGTCTATGTCGGGGTGGTGTCGGGCGGCCTGACCCTGTTCGCCGGCCTGCGCCGTCTCATCAGCGGCCCTTTCCGCCCCGAGCCGTAAAGGCGCCGTATCGCTTGGCCGCGGGCGGGCGGGCGGGCTACTGTGTCCCGCCCAGCAGCCCCCTCCCCGCGCTCCATGCCCAGCACCACCGACACCCCGACCGATACCCCAACCGACGAGCAGTTCCGGGCGATCCAGGCCATCGACGCATGGTACGCCGACCCCGCGGCCCCCCAGATGTTCTGGCTGGCCGGCGAGGCCGGGACCGGCAAGACCAAGACCACCGTCTTCGCGCTGGACCATCTCCAGGACCGCCGCAACCTGGAGAATTTCGTGGTCGGCGCGCCCACCGGCAAGGCGGCGCAGGTGCTGCGCCGCAAGGGCATCGACCGGGCGGCGACGCTGCATTCGCTGATCTACGCGCCGCGGCAGGACGACGACACCGGCGAGCTGTTCTTCGCCCGCAAGTCGGAGGGCAAGTTCGCCGAGGCCGACCTGATCGTCTGCGACGAGGGCTCGATGGTCGGGGACGACGTGGCGGGCGACCTGCTGCGCTCCGGCAAGAAGATCCTGATGATCGCCGACGACTACCAGCTTCCCCCGGTGACCGGCCAGGGCACGCTGACCAAGGGCGAGCCGGATTTCCGGCTGGTCGAGCCGCACCGCACGGCGCGGGAGAGCCCGGTGATCCGGCTCGCCCATCTGCTGCGCCGGCAGGAGCTGCCGCGGCGCTTCGGCACCGCCGGGAACGCCCACGTGCTGCCGCTGAACCGGGTGACCGAGCCGCTGGCCCTGCGGGTGGACACTCAGACCATCTGCGGCACCCACCGTGTGCGCACCGACTTCACCCGGCGCATCCGCAGCCGCCACGGCTTCGACACGGTGATGCCCCAGGCCGGCGAGCGGGTGATCTGCCGCCGCAACGACCGCGAGGAAGGGCTGTTCAACGGCATGATCGGCACGCTGACCCGCCCGGCGGCGGAGGGGCGGGGCCGACAGGACGGGCTGTGGTCGCTCGGCGTCCATATGGAGGACGAGGTGAAGCCCCGCAGCAAGCTGATGGTCCATCCCTGGATGTTCCAGGCCCACTACAGCGGCGAGACCAAGGCGCCGCGCGTGGAGCGCGACGTGCAGCAGTTCGATTGGGCCTGGATGATCACCTGCCATTCCGCCCAGGGGTCGGAGTTCCCTTCGGTCACCGTGCTCGACGATTCCGCCGCCTTCCGCGAGCACAAGTGGCGCTGGCTCTACACCGCCGTCACCCGCTCGCAGGACGAGCTGTTCCTGCTGCTGCGCAACGCCGATCTTGGCGGGAACTGGCGGATGCCGGAACTCGACGGAGCGGCGGGGTGAAGTAACCCTCTCCCCTCCGGGGAGAGGGAGGGGACCCGCGCCGCAGGCGTGGGGAGGGTGAGGGGGCCGGTGCGCCGCAGGCGCACCGCCAAGGGGCATGCTGCCCCTTGGCAATCCCCTGGCACAGGCTGTGCCTGTGCTGCCCCCTCACCCTGACCCTCTCCCCAGAGGGGAGAGGGAATTTTACAGAGGATCTTTCCGCCTACCATGGCTCACGCCGCGGCGGCGACCCGCTCCAGCTTGGCGGGAAGTCCCTGGCGCACCGCCGTTCCGGCGATGGGATCGACCCAGACCGAGGCGCCCGGACGGGTCGGGTCGTGCAGGCCGAGATCGTTGATGTTCACCCCCGCCCCGATCTCCGGCACCACCGGCTGGCTGTGGCCGCCGATGACGTGCGGCCGCGCGCCGAACTCCTTGTGGCCGAAGCCGTGCTCGACGGCGAGCACGCCGGGCATCACGCCGTGCCGGACGATGGCGGTCGCCAGCTCCGACCCGCCCGGCGTGGCGATGCGGATGCGGTCGCCGGTGGCGATGCCCAGCCGCCGCGCGTCCTCCGCGTTGATGCCCACCGGGTTCTCCGGGTGCAGATGGCGCAGACGGCTGGCCGCGATGGTGTAGGCGCTGACCAGCACCGATTTCGAGCTGATGAGCTGGAAGGGCCAGTCCTCCGCCGTGTGGACCTGCCGCATCGGCGTGCCGTCGGCGAAGGCCGGGGGCGTCCAGGCGGCGGTGCCGGTCCAGCGCTTGCCGGTGACGCTGCTCTTCGCCGCGCCGACCGCCTCGTTGTAGACCAGCAGCCCGTCCTTGAAGCGGTGGGTGGCCCTGTCGCCCTCGAAGCCCTCCGCCTGGTTCTGGTAGCGCCCGCCGCGCGCCAGGATGAAGGCGACCTTGCGCCACTCCTCCTCCTTCAGCACCGACTGGAGCGCCGGCAGGATGCGGGCGACGCCGGACAGGGCGATGTCCTCGTCGGTGACGTCGGGCACCGGCTGCTTGCCCAGCCACGCGATGTTGGCGCCGCCGCGCAGGTACCAGTCCTCGGGCCGTTCCAGCGGGTGGGTGTTCCCGTCCATATCGGCGATGGCGTCCGGGCCGAAGCCGGGCAGGCTCAGCCGCTTCGCCAGGGCGATCAGGAAGGTCTCCATCTGGACGTGCCGGCCGTCCGGCAGCGGCTCCGTGCGCGGCGTCACCACCGGCCAGCGCGCCGTCGCGGTCTTGGTCGGCACGCCCGCCCAGGGGGCCGCCCAGCCCCAGGTCTCGTACAGCACGGTGTCGGGGATGATGTAGTCGGCGAAGGCTGTGGATTCGTTGATGAAGGGGTCGATGGCGACGATCAGCGGCAGCGCCTTCGGGTCGCGCAGCTTCGCCTCCACCTGGGCGCGGACGCCGGGGATGCCGTAGACCGGGTTGCTGTTCCACAGGAACAGGGCCTTCAGCGGGTACGGGTAGCCGTCCACCACGCCGCTGGTCAGATACTCGGTGGTGAGCTGCGGGGCGTTGGGGTACCAGGGCGCCTTGGCCGGATAGGGCTTGCCGGCCTGCGTCTTCGCCTTGAACTCGCTGGACCTCTCATAGGGGACGGGGCGGCTGATGGCCGTGCCGGAGGGCTTCACCTGACCGGGGAAGCTCGCCAGCTTGTAGCGCGGGCCGTCCTGCTCGTCCGGGAAACGCCCGCCGCCGAAGATGGTGCCGCCCTTCCAGTTCAGGTTTCCGATCAGCGTGTTCAGTGTCACCACGCCGAAGGCGTTGTAGAACCCGTTGCCGGCCATCATGCCGCCATGGGCGTTGGCGGCGGCCTTCTTGCCGTGGCTGGTGAACTCCCGCGCCAGACCGGCGATGACGTCGGCGGGGATGCCGCAGGCGTCGGCATAGCCGGCGAGGTCGAGCCGCATCGCCTGCTCGCGCAGCAGTGTCAGGCTGGTCTTCACCGCGACGTCGCCCGCCGGGGTCGCCACCGTCCCGCCGTGGAACAGAACGGCCGGTCCCGTCAGGGCGTCGTGGGCCACCGGCGTGCCGGCGGGGTCGAGCACGACGAAGGCGTCCTTGGCGCCGTAGCGCTCCTTCTCGTCCAGCGTCACCCAGCCGAGGTCGGAGGCGCGCAGCATCCGCCCGTCGCGCGGGTGGCCCGCCTGCTGGATCACCAGATGGGTGGCGTTGCACCAGCCGGCCTCCCCCGCCGCTTCCGCCGCCGTGCCGTTGGGCTGGGAGAGATAGTTGGCGTCGATGCGCCCGTTCTCGAACATCCAGCGCATCATGCCCATGACCAGGGCGCCATCGGTGCCGGGCCGGATGGGAATCCAGTCGGACCGCTCCGCCGCCGCGCGGTTGTCGGCGTTGGTCAGCACCGGGTCGACGACGACGTAGTTCAGGACGCCGTCCGTCCGCCCCTTGGCGAGCAGCATGGCCTGCCGCTTGAACGGGTTGCCGGCGTTCGACGGGGCGGTGCCGATGAACAGCACGAACTCGGCGTTCTGCAGGTCCGGCTTGGCGTGCGGCATCTTCTTGGCGTCGCCGAACACCGCCCCCGAACCGGAGCGGTAGGCGCCGCCGCAGTAGGAGCCGTGGCCGACGACGTTGATCGTTCCCAGCGCCTGGTTGAAGAAGCGCCGCACGAAGGGCTCCCGCCCGTCGTTGACCGAGGACAGCAGGGCCACTTGGTTGACCTTCGGCCCCAATTCGGGGGCGGTTGGGTCGATGGGCGTCTTCAGGTCGCGCAAAGACCGCAGGCCGGGCACCGGGCCTTCGCCGAACAGGTCGCCGCCTTCCGCGATCTCCTCGACCAGCCGGTCGAAGGCGATGGGCTCCCACCGGCCGGAGCCGCGCGGGCCGACGCGCTTCATCGGCGTGGCGACGCGGAAGGGCGAGGTCAGCATCTCCAGCGCCGCGTTGCCCCGCCCGCAGGCGGTCGAGCGGCCCTTCAGCCCCTTCTCGTCCAGCCGCGACAGCGACTTGAAACTTTCCTTGATCGGCGTGCCGTAGGGCAGGAAGGGATCGGTGGACAGCGGGCTGTAGGGGTTGCCGGCGACGCGCAGCACCTTGTTCCTCTCCACATCCACCCGGACGCGGACGCCGCACAGGGTGGTGCAGCCGAGGCAGGCGACGTTGGCGACGATCTGGCCCGGCGTCGGGGCGAGGTCGCCGGTCGCCGGATCGACGCGGAATTCGGGGGCCGGGGCGTTGCCGGAGATGGCGTGGTCGGGCTTGTCCCCGGCCCAGGCGCCCTTCACGAGCTTGCGCCCGGTGTCGGAGAAGCCACCCGCGAAGGCGGCGAGCGCGCCGCCGGCGGCGCTGGTCTTCAGGAGAAGGCGACGGGAGATGGACATGATGGGTGCTCCGTTCACTCGGCGGCGGCCACGGTTCCGGCGGGCGCCTGGGCGGCGTGGGCCGGAGCGGGCGCCGGGCGGCGCGGGGAAGGCAGGATGGCGGTGAGGGCGATCAGCAGGAACAGCCAGAGTCCGGCCGTGCCGACAATCCCCAGCAGCCCCTCCGGACCGGCGGGCAGCGCGTAATCGTAGAAGCCGGCGCCGGTCTTCGGCACGGTCTGGCCGCCGATGAACACGGTCCAGCGGAACATCCAGGCGCCGTGCAGGGCGATCAGCCCGGTCAGCAGCCCCGTTCCGGCCGGCTTGGCGACGGCGATGGCGAAGGGCAGCGCGGTGGCGGCGACGGCCCAGACGGCGGTGACGCGCCACGCCTCCGACCCGGCGACGCTGCCCAGCGCCTCGGCGTGGGTGGCATCCAGTCCGAACAGGCCGAGCGCCAGCCACAGCGCGCCGACCAGCATGACGCCGCCCAGGACGCCGGCGAGCAGCCGGTTCGCCCGCAGCTCCACCGCGCGGTCGTTGCCGGCGGCGAAGCGGTTCAGCACCAGCACCAGCCCGGCGGCGCCGGCCAGCGCGGTCATCAGGAACTGCACGGGCAGGAAGGGCGTGTGCCACAGCGGGCGCGCCCTGACCACCGCGACCTCCGCCCCGCTGTAGAGGGCGACGAGCAGCGCACCGGCCAGGGCGAACAGGCCGGCGGCGCGGATCAGCGCGTCGTTGCGCCCGCCGCCCAGCGACGCCAGCCGGTAGAGTGCGGCAAGGCGGCTGTCCACTTGGCCATGCGCCTGCAACTCCTCGCGGAAACAGGCCCAGCCGTAGACCAGCAGGCCCGTGACGTAGAGGGGGATGAAGACGGAGCCCCACCACATCCACGAGGTCGGGCGCAGCACGACGTAGAAGTGCCAGAAGCGGCCCGGCTGGTGGAGGTCCGACAGCAGCGCCACCGGGGCGGCCAGCCCGCAGGTCAGCGCCACCAGCAGGGCGGTGCGCCCGAGCTTGCGCCAGTCCTCATTGGCGAAGGCGTAGCCGGGCAGGCTCAGCAGCAGGCCGCCGACCGACAGGCCGATCAGGAAGAAATACTGAACGGCCCAGGGAAGCCACGCGACCTCGCGGGTCACATTGATGACCTCGACGATGTGGTTGTCCATCACGCGTGCTCCTTTGGGGCGTGAGGCTGCGCGGAGGGCCGCCAGAGCGTCGGCGTGCCGTCGACCTTCCCCTGGAAGCGGGGATCGAGGCCGAGGTAGAAGACGCGCGGCTGGGTCCCCTGCTCCGGCTTCAGGACCTTCGGGTTCTCCTCGCGGACCAGGATGGAGACGGCGCTGTCCGGGTCGTTCAGGTCACCGAAGACGCGGGCGCCGCCGACGCAGGTTTCCACGCAGGCGGGCAGCAGGCCGGCCTCCACGCGGTGGACGCAGAAGGTGCATTTGTCGGCGGTCTGGGTTTCGTGGTTGATGAAGCGTGCGTCGTAGGGGCAGGCCTGGACGCAATAGGCGCAGCCGACGCAGACGGTGTTGTCCACCACGACGATGCCGTCCCGGCGCTGGAAGGTCGCGCCGGTCGGACAGACGGGGATGCAGGGTGGGTCCTCGCAATGGTTGCACAGGCGCGGCAGCATGTAGCTGCCGGCCTTGCCCTGCTCGGTCACTTCGTAGGTGGAGACGATGGTACGGAAGCTGTTTTCCGGGACATCGTTCTCCATGATGCAGGCGACCGTGCAGGCTTGGCAGCCCACGCATTTGCCCACGTCCACCACCATCGCCCAGCGGTGCGCCGGATCGCCGTCCCGGCGGAGCGACGCAGCGCCGGGGGCGGCGGCGGCGGGCATCGCCGCCGCCGTCGCGGCCCCGATGGTCGCGGCGCCCGCGCCGAGGCAGAAGTTGCGCCTTGATCGGTCCATGGCTGGCCTCTTCGCACCTGAATCCTTCGGCCGCGACGAACCGCGGCCTTATGGTGCGAAGGGTACCGGCCCCCTGCCCCCACTCCCATTGGGGGCATCCCTACACTTCTTAGGGTAAACCCCAGTGACGACATGCCGCAGGGCGTCCGGTCAAGGCAATCGCATTGACCTTCATAGCCCTCTCCCCTCCGGGGAGAGGGTGGCCCGAAGGGCCGGTGAGGGGGTTGCGCGTGGCGATACGTCCGGCAGAAGCGCAACCCCCTCACCCTAACCCTCTCCCCGCTTTCGGCGGACCAAAGGTCCGCCTGTCGCGTCAGCGCAAACGAAGTTTGCGCGAGAGCGGAGGGGAGAGGGGATTTCAAATGCGCTCAGCCCTTGAGCGTGTCGACGACCGCGCGGGCCACGCCGGCGTGGGTGGCGTCCCGCTCCTTGAAGCTGTCGGCCGTCTCGGTCAGGTAGCTGGCGATCAGCAGCGGCGCCCGCCCCTCCGGCCAGACGATGCCAATGTCGTTGGCCGTCCCGCGCACGCCCGTGCCGGTCTTATCGCCGACGCGCCAGCCCGTCGGCAGCCCGGCGCGCAGGCGCTTGTCGCCGGTCCGGTTGGCGACCATCCAGGCGATGAGTTGCTCACGCGACGCCGGGGTCAGCGCGTCGCCCAGCATCAGCCGCTCCATGCTCTGGACCATCGCCGCGGGGGTGGTGGTGTCGCGCGGGTCGCCGGGAATGGCGCTGTTCAGGGACGGCTCGTTGCGGTCCAGCCGGGTCTTTTGGTCGCCCAACGTGCGCAGGAAGGCGGTCAGCCCGGCGGGATCGCCCACCGCCGGCAGCAGCAGGTTCGCCGCCACGTTGTCGCTGAGCGTCATCGTCGCCTCGCACAGCTCGGCCACCGTCGGGGGCGGGCCGTCGAGGCGTGTTTCGGCGAAGGGGGCGTAGGGGACCATGTCCGCCTTGGTCACCGGGATGCGCCGGTCCAGCCGCTCGCGCCCCTCGTCCACCCGCTTCAGGATGGCCCCAGCCAAAAGAAATTTGAAGGTGCTGCACATCGGGAAGCGCTCGTCCGCGCGATGGCCGAAGCGCTGCCCGGTGCCGGTGTCGAGCACCGCCACGCCCAGCCGCCCGCCGCTGCGGGTTTCCAGCGCGGCGATGGCGTCGGCCAGCCGCTTATCCCCGAATTTCCTGGGTTTCTCCGCCCTCACGCCGGTCGCCGCCAGCACCGTCATCCCGCCCGCCGCGGCCAGGAAAGCCCGCCGTCTGATCATTCTATCCTCGTGTCATGCCGTGTCGATGGACGGACGATAAAAAGCTGCCGGCCTCCGAACAAACGATGATAGTTTTCACAAGCCGCAAGAAAAACTTATAGCTGTCCATGGCCCGTCCACAGCTTCCGCTCAACGCGCTGCGCGCCTTCGAGGCGTCGGCCCGCCATCTCAGCTTCACCCGCGCCGGGCTGGAGCTGTGCGTCAGCCAGGCGGCGGTCAGCCAGCAGATCCGCACGCTGGAGGCGCGGTTGGGCGTCACCCTGTTCCGCCGCCTGCCGCGCGGCCTCGCCCTGACCGACGAAGGGGCGGCGCTGGTGCCGGTGCTGATGGACGCTTTCGAGCGGATCGGCGCGACTCTCGACCGCTTCGCCGACGGGCGCTACCACGAGGTGCTGACGGTCGGGGTGGTGGGAACCTTCGCCACGGGCTGGCTGCTGCCGCGCCTGCCGGCCTTCACCGCCGCGAACCCGGCGGTCGACCTGCGCATCCTGACCAACAACAACCGGGTCGATCTGGCCGGCGAGGGGCTGGATTTCGCCATCCGCTTCGGCGACGGTTCCTGGCACGGGGTGGAGGCGGTGCCGCTGCTCGACGCCCCGCTGACCCCGCTCTGCGCCCCGGCGCTGGCGCAACGGCTGTCCGCCCCGGCGGACCTCACGCGGGAGGTGCTGCTGCGCTCCTACCGGGTCGAGGAATGGCAGCGCTGGTTCGCGCTGGCCGGGGTGCCCTGCCCGGCCATCCGCGGACCGGTCTTCGATTCCTCCCCCACCATCGCCGCCGCCGCCGCAATGGGCGCCGGGGTGGCGCTGCTGCCGGCGCGGCTGTTCGGCCATGACCTGACCACCGACCGGCTGGTCCGCCCCTTCGCCATCGAGGTGCCGGCCGGCCGCTACTGGCTGACCCGCTTGCACTCCCGTCCCGAGACGG
Organism: Azospirillum sp. P4_B5; assembly: GCF_056402275.1. Taxonomy (NCBI): domain Bacteria; kingdom Pseudomonadati; phylum Pseudomonadota; class Alphaproteobacteria; order Rhodospirillales; family Azospirillaceae; genus Azospirillum; species Azospirillum sp. P4_B5. The sequence continues at coordinate 246,363 of NZ_JBFUHT010000018.1, read as the reverse complement.
CGGCGATGCAGAGCTTTCGCCACTGGATCGCCGCCGTCCAAGCGGAAGATTAGGCCGGCGTTGGGGCCTGCTCTGGCAGGACGCCGGCCTGCTTCAACTCACGCCAGAAGTCCGCCGGAATCGACTGCTTCATCAGCGCCACGTTCTCCTGCACGCGCGGCGGGTTCTTGGTGCCCGGAATGACCGAGGCGACGACCGGGTGCGCCGCGCAGAATTGCAGCGCCGCCGCCCGCAGGTCCACGCCGTGCCGTTTGGCGATCTCGGCCAGTCGGTCGCGCGCCGCCACCTTGTCCGGCGGAGCCTCCTGGTACTCGAAATTCTTGCCTCCGGCGATCAGGCCGGAATTGTAGGGGCCGCCGACCACCACATGGACGCCGCGTTCCTGGCAGCGCGGGAACAGCGTGTCCAACGCCGGCTGGTTCAGCAGGCTGTAGCGCCCGGCCAGCAGGAAGACGTCCGGGTCGGCCCGCTCCAGCGCCATCACGCAGGGCTCCACCCGGTTGACGCCCAGGCCCCAGCCGCGGATCACGCCCTCCTCGCGAAGCTTGGTCAGCGCCACGGCGGCGCCCGTCATGGCGGTGTCGAACACCTCCAGCCAGCGGTCGCCGTGGGCGTCCTCCGCGCAGTCATGAATGTAGGCGATGTCGATGCGCGCCATGCCCAGCCGTTGCAAACTGTCCTCGATGGAGCGGCGCACCCCGTCGGCGGTGTAGTCGTAGTCCACCCGGAAGGGCAGCCCCTTCACGAAAGGACCGTGCTTGCCGCCCTTGCTGGCATCGGCGCGCAGCAGGCGCCCGACCTTGGTGGACAGAACGAAGTCGTCACGCGGGCGGTTGCGGAGGACATGGCCGAACCGGTGCTCCGATATGCCGGGGCCGTATTCCGGCGCCGTGTCGAAATAGCGGATTCCGGCGTCCCAGGCGGCGGCCAGCGTGGCCTCCGCCACGTCGTCCGGCACCTCTTCGAACATGTTGCCGAGCGGAGCGCCACCAAACCCGATGGGTCCGGGCGGAGCGAAATGCTTGCGGTCCGGCATGATCGACCTCTCGTTGTTCCGTGCGTGCGCGGGATTCCAGTCTGCGCTCTGACGGCGCTTCTCTCAACATCGGCCCTCAACATCGGGATGGTTCGGGCGTTCCCATTCGCAACCGGCCGGCGCGGGCGTGGCAATTTGCGACGCGGATGGGAGCGCGGTGGCAAATTGCAACGGTTGGGAAGGAACAACCGCGTTCCCCACTCGGGAATTTTGCTGGGTGGAACAGCAATTGCGCGGGGATTGGGAGTTGGTACGGAATTTGAGAATGATTTGATCCGGCGCGGGCGACCGATGCCGAACAAAAAATATCCCAGGCAGGACATCCCATCATGACCACCTCCCTTCGTGCCTTCGCCAACTTGCGCACCGCCACCAAGGTCTACACCGGCTTCGGGGTCACGCTGGCCCTGCTGGTCACGTTGGGGGCGGTGTCCTGGAGCGGTCTTCGATCCAACGACGAAGCGCTGCGCAGCTACGCGGCGCAGTCCGACGTCACGGTGACGCTGGGGGTGGCGGACACCGCGTTGTCCGACGCGCTGGGGGCTGCGGCGGAATTTCTGGTCGTCGGCACGGACGGCGCGGCCAATCGATTCCGCGCCACCGCCGGCGAGTTCCGCCGGCAGCTGGACAGGGCGGCTCCCGCCATCGGCGATTCCGCCGACCGTCAGGCGGTGGAGGAGATCCGCGGGCTGGAGCGGGATTTCCTGACCGGCTTCGACCGCCTGGTCGCCCTGCGCACCGAGCGCGACGGCATCGTCGCGGAGGTCGTGAACACGCTGGGCGCCGACATCCGCCGGACGCTGAGCGATCTGGTCGCCGCGGAACGGCAGACCGGCAACCTGGACCGCACCGTTCAGGCCGCGGGGGTCAGCGAGAAGTATCTGCTGGTGCGCGTGCTGGTCGCCCGCTTCGTGACCGAGACGAAGCCCGCGGATCTGGTCCGCATCCGCCAGGATCTGGCGGCGGTGGCCGGCGACGTCGAGGCCGAAGCCAAGGGCTGGGCCGACTCCCCGGGTGCGGCCAAGCGCGCCGAGGTGCTCGGCAAGCTGCCGCGCTACACCGCCGGCATCGAGCGCATCGCCGCCATCGCCGAGGAGATGGCGCGCGTCAACGCCGACACGCTGACCCGCGCCGGTGCCCAGATCAACGGGAGGATTGGGGCGATCCGCCAGAACTCCACCGAGGTCCTGAAGGGGCTGGAGATCAGCGCCGCCACCGCGGTGACCGCCGCCGAGCGGCAGGGAACCGTGGTGACCGCCGCCGCGGTGGCGCTGGGCCTGCTGCTGGCCTGGATGATCTCGCGGGCGATCACCCGTCCGCTCGGCGCGATCACCGGAGCGATGGGCCGGCTGGCCGAAGGCGATCGGTCGGTGCAGGTGGACGAGGGCTGGCGGAAGGACGAGATCGGCGCGCTGGCCCGCGCCCTTCAGGTCTTCAAGTCGAACGCCGAGGAGATGGAACGCATGCGCAAGGCGCAGGAGGAGGCCGAACGTCAGGCCGCCGAGCAGCGCCGCGCCACCATGATCCGCATGGCCGACACCTTCGAGACGACGGTCCAGGGCATTGTCGAGGCGGTGGCGAGCGCCGCCGGCGGCATGCACAACGCCGCCAGCACCCTGTCCGGCACCGCGACCGACGCCAGCGAGCGCTCGCTGCTGGTCGCCTCCGCCTCCGAGGAAGCGTCGGCCAACGTGCAGACCGTCGCCAGCGCAACGGAGGAACTGTCGGCCTCGATTGCCGAGATCGGCCAGCAGGTGGAGATCTCCACCCGCATCGCCGGTCAGGCCGTGAGCGACGCTGAAGGCGCCGACCAGACGATGCGCGCCCTGGTCTCCGCCGCCGAGCAGATCGGGCAGGTGGTGGAGATCATCAGCGGCATCGCCGCCCAGACCAACCTGCTGGCGCTGAATGCCACCATCGAGGCGGCCCGCGCCGGCGAGGCGGGCAAGGGCTTCGCCGTGGTGGCGGGCGAGGTGAAGGCGCTGGCGAACCAGACCGCCAGGGCGACCGATGAGATCCAGTCGAAGGTGCAGGAGATCCAGCAAACCACCGGCGGCGCGCAGAAGGCCATCGGCAGCATCGGCCAGACCATCGGCCGGATGAGCGAGATCGCCACCACCATCGCCGCGGCCATTGAGGAGCAGGCCGCCGCGACCCGCGAGATCGCCAGCAGCGTGTCCCAGGCCGCCCAGGGGACGGAGGAGGTGTCGCGCAACATCGCCGGCGTCAGCACGGCGGTGTCGGAAACCGGCGACGCCGCCAGCCGCGTCCACGGCACCTCGGAGGAGCTGGCCGTCGAGGCGGAACGTCTGCGCAGCGAGGTGCGCAGCTTCATCGCCACCGTCCGGGCCGCCTGACCCGGCAGGAGGGGGAATCGCCGCTTGTTCCGGTTCCCGTCCGCCGGATGGGTGTTAGGCTGAACCGAGACGCCTGAGCGACAGGCGTCTCGGTTTGGCGCTTCGATTGGGCGGCCGGGATTGGTCGGTCATGATGAGAAGGATTTCCCTGAGGGCCGCTTCCGGCTTCGTCCGGCGTTTCGCCGGGCTGGCCGGGGGCTACTGGGCGGGGCGGGACCGCTGGTCGGTATGGCTGCTGACGGCGGCCCTTCTGGCCTTGACGGTGGCGCAGGTGTCGGTCCCGGTCATGTTGAACCTGTGGAGCCAGCGCCTGTTCGACGCGCTGGAGCAGCGGGCGATGGACCGTTTGCCGGTCATGGCCGCGGTGGCCGGCGGCATCCTGCTGTTCAACATCGCCGTCACCGTGTCGCATCTGTGGGTAAAGCGGCGCCTCCAGTTCGGCTGGCGGGCTTGGCTGACCCGGCGGCTGGTCGGCGACTGGCTGTCGGACGGCCGGGAGCTGGCCCTCGCCTCCCGCCCCGGCGACCACGACAACCCGGACGGGCGCATCGCCGAGGACGTCCGCATCGTCACCGAACTCGCCATCGACCTGGGCCATTCGCTGACTTACTGCCTGCTGTTGCTGGTCAGCTTCGCCGGCATCCTGTGGCAGCTTTCCGGAGTCGTTCCTGTCACGCTCGGCGGCGTGAGCCTCGCGGTGCCCGGTCATCTGCTCCTCCTCGCCCTCGCCTTCTCCGCCGCCGGGACGGCCGCGGCCATCGCCGTCGCCCGGCCGCTGGTCCGCGCGGCGGAGCGCCGGCAGGGGCTGGAGGCCGATTTCCGCTTCGGGCTGGCGCGGGTGCGGGAGAATGCCCCGATCATCGCCCGGCAGCATGGCGAGGCCGTGGAGCGCGGCCGCATGGCCCTGCTGTTCGGCGGCGTGCGCCGCGGCTGGGAGCGGCAGACCGGCGCGCTGGTCCGGGTGATGGCCTTCGGCGCGTCCTATTCTGTGCTGTCCGCGGTCTTTCCCATCCTGGTGGTGGCGCCCCGCTACGTCGCGGGGACCATCACGCTGGGGGTGATGATGCAGACCGCGCAGGCCTTCCAACAGGCCATCGCGGCACTGTCCTGGCCCATCGACAATCTGGCGACCGTCGCCCAGTGGAAGGCGTCGATGGAGCGCGTTCTGGGGCTGAAGGCGGCGCTGGATGGAATCACGCCCTTGCCCCTGGTCAAGGCGCCTGTTCCCGATGTCCTGTCCGATGGCGGCGACACCGCGCGGAAACGATGACGTCGTCCGGCACTTTCCGTTTGACCTCAACTTAGCTTGAGGTTCTATCTTGCCGCCGCACGCCGAAACCTTGGGAGGGACTGGGCCGAATGCACCGCGAGATACGGCTCCTGCTGCGCCGCTGGAAAATTACTCTGCTGAAGAAACGCGAAAACCGCCGCCGCCTTGCCCTGTTCAGGCCCATTCTGCCCGGCGCGAACCTGAAGGACCGGCTGATCGCCTGCTGCGGGGCCATGCTCGGCCTCGCCGCGACGGGCCTGCTCTGCCACAACCTGCTGACCCACATCACCAGCGCGCCGGCCCTGGTGGCGCCCATGGGGGCGTCGGCGGTTCTGCTGTTCGCGGTGCCGGCCAGCCCGCTCGCCCAGCCCTGGTCGATCATCGGCGGCAACACCCTGTCGGCGCTGGTCGGGGTGATGGTGGCGGCGCTGATCCCCGACCCGATGCTGGCCGGCGGCGTGGCGGTGGCGTTGGCCATCGCGACCATGTCGATGACGCGCTGCCTGCACCCGCCGGGCGGTGCCGCCGCGCTGACCGCGGTGATCGGCGGCCCGGCGATCGCGGCGTCGGGGATGCAGTTCGTGTTCTATCCGGTGGCCGTCAATTCCATTCTGCTGGTGATGGCGGGCTGGACGTTTCACCGCTTCTCCGGCCATTCCTACCCGCACCGGGCGCCGCCCAAGCCGGTCAACACCCATGGAACCGCCGATCCGCCCGCCCGGACGCGCGCCGGTGTGACCGCCGACGATCTGGACGAGGCGATCCGCGAGCTGGGAGAGGCGCTGGACGTCAACCGCGACGACCTGAGCGCGCTTCTGGAGAAGGCGGAGCTTCACGCCATGGAGCGGATGCACAGTGGAATCACCTGCGGCGACATCATGGCCCATGATGTGGTGACGGTGAGCCCGGAGGCCCATCCGGAGGTGGCCCGCGCCCGTCTGATCGAGCACGCCTTCCGCACCCTGCCGGTGGTGGACCGGCGCAACGTGGTGGTCGGTCTGGTCGGGCATCAACATCTGGTGGGGGACGCCGCGACGGTGGCCTCGGTGATGGCCCCGCCGGTGACCGCCGGCCCGGAAACCCCGGCCTTCCGCCTGCTCGGCCCTCTGTCGGACGGCGGCACGCACGAGGTCGCCATCGTGGATGCAATCGGCGGGCTGCTGGGGGTGGTGACCCAGACGGACCTGTTGCTTTGGAGGCCGGCTCCGCGAGAAAATTTTCTCGCGGAGCCGGCTTCTTTACTCCCCTCCCCTGCCCTTCCCGGCGTTCAGGATCGCGTCGATGTCGTCGCGGATCGCGCGGAGCGTCTCCCGGTCGATGTCGGCCAGCGCCAATCCCTGTTCACGGACGCTGGCGACGGTCCGGCGCGCCCCGAACACCGCCTTTGCCAGCGGCTTCGGCAAGGCGCTGCCGGTCGGAACCGCGTTGCTGCGGGGCTTTGCCGCCACGGGCGCCGGAGTCTCCTCGTCGGCGGAGCGCCGGGTCATCTCTTTGACCAGCGCGTCCCAGCCACGCAGCTGTTCGCCCTCCCCTTTCAGCCGGGCGATCTCCACCAGCCGGTAGCGAGCCGGGCGGTGCAGCGGGTACTCGTCGCGGATGCGCTGCGGCAGGCGGCTGATGAGCAGCGCGCGGGAAATGTCCACCCGGTCCTTGCCGACGATCCGCCCGACATCCTCCTGCCGGTAGCCGTGGCGCTCCATCAACCGGGCGTAGGCGTCCCCCTCCTCGAAGGGGGACAGGTCGGCGCGGACGACGTTCTCGATCAGCGCCAGCTCGTCCGACGCGCCGGTGACCGTGACGGCGTAGATGGTCGGATGGCCGAGCGCCCGCACGGCGCGGAAGCGCCGCTCCCCGAAGACGAGTTGAAAGCGTCCGTCGCCCAATTGCTGCACGCCGACCGGCTGGGCCAGTCCATGCTGCGCGATGGAGGATCTCAGCGCCTCCATGTCCGCTTCGTCGAAATGACGGCGCGGCTGGTCGGGGTTGGTGACGATGCGGCCGACGTCAATCTCCACGACGACCGGGCCGCGGCGGTTGAAGCCCTGCCCCTCCTCGCGGGCTTGGCGCTCGGCCGCTGCGGTGGTCAGCACGCCGGTGTTCGTCCGGGCCAGTTTACGCGACATGGGCCATCACCTCCGGCATGCGGGCACGTTCCTGAATCAGCGCGTCGGCGACGGCCTGATAGACCTCGTAGCCCGGCGCGTCCGGCACCGCCTCCAATGCGGCGCGCCCGGCGGCCACCGACTGGGCGTAGACGGTCGCCCGCGGGATCGGGCCAAAGACGCGCAGCTTCGCGCCGAACAGGTTGCGGATGTCGTCGAGCGACGCCTGGTCCTGAGTCAGCCGCGCGTTGAACATCGTCGGCAGGATGCCGAGAACGCTGACCCCCGGGTTGGCCCGGCGGCGGATCATGTCCAGGTTCTCCAGCAGAAACTCCACGCCGGCGACGCTCAGCATCTCGGTCTGGCAGGGAATGGCGACGGTGTTGGCAGCGGTCAGCGCGTTGCGCGCCAGCATGCCGAAATGCGGCGGAGTGTCGACGAAGATGAAATCGTAGCTCTGCCGCGCTCCGCCATCCAGGCATTCCCGAAGCGCGCAATCCCCCGATGACTGGCTTTGCAGCTCGGCCTCCGCGTCGCCCAGCCGCATGCCGCTGGGGATCACGTCCAGCCCGCTGTCGGTGGTGACGATGTAGTCGCCGAGGTCGAAACCTTTCCCCCGCGATTTCAGCGCCTCCACGGACGCCTTCAGCGCGTAATAGAGGGTTTTCTCCTCGCGCTCGCGCTCGATGGAGTTGATGCCGAGATGGATGGTGGCGTTGGCCTGCGGGTCCGCGTCGATCAGCAGCACCTTGAAGTGCCGGGCGAGCAGGGTGGCGGTGTTGACGGTGAAGGCGGTCTTGCCCACGCCGCCCTTGCGGTTGGCCGCGGCACAGATCAGCGCCGGGCCATGCCGCGTCACCGTTCCGATCTTCTCCCGCAACAGCAGGGAAATGACCGGGGCCGGGATCTTCTCGCTGCCGTTCTCCCAGCGCGAGATCTTCGCCTTGTCGTATTTCCGGCCGAGTTTCTCGTTCAGCCAAGCCGCGAAATCCGGCTGGTTCAGCGTCCGGCCTTCCCGGAACGCCTTGATGTCCTCGCCGCGCATGGTTCATTCCCCTGCCTTGCCCCGAGGCCACTTTTGCGCGGCGCCCGAGCCCGGTCAAGCCGGAATGTTGACTCCGGGGCAGGGTAGGGGAGTCAACATTCGGCGAGAAAATTTTCTCGCGGGACAAGCCTCCGGCGGGCGGCGCAATCCATGCACCGCCCGCCGCTCCGGTCAGCCCGGCTTGTAGGCCGCCTTCGCCTCGGGCATCAGCTTTTGCAGCGCGGCGATGCGGTCCGCCGTGCCGGGGTGGGTGGACATGAAGGTGGGCTGCTCGCCCCCCGCCTGCTTCATGTTCTGCCACAGCTCGATGGCCGCCTGCGGGTCGTAGCCGGCGCGGGCCATCATCAGCAGCCCCGCGCGATCGGCCGCCAGTTCCTGGTTGCGGGAATAGGGCAACAGCAGGCCGTACTGCGCGCCGGTGCCCAACGCCGCGGCGATCATCTCGCTGCCGCCGACCCCGCTCGCCCCGGCCACGGCCCCTAGGATGCTGGTGCCGGCGTCGGTGGCCATCTGGGTGCTCACCCGCTCGGCGGCGTGGCCCTCCAGATTGTGGGCGATCTCGTGGCCGATGACCGCGGCGAGCTGCGCGTCGGTCTTGGCGTACTGGAACAGCCCCTCATAGACGCCGATCTTCTGGCCGGGCAGGGCGAAGGCGTTGGCCTCCTGGCCCTGGAACACGCGCACCTCCCAGCCGGCGGGGTCGAGCGAGGCGGCGCGCAGCAGGCGGGCCGAGATCTGCTCGGCGCGGCGCTGGTAGCCGGCGTTGGTGGTGGCCGGGGTCGACTGGATCAGACGCTGCCAATCCTGTTGGCCGAGTTCGACGAGTTGTTCCTGCGAGACGAGGTTCAGCCCGAGCCCCGTCGAGTTTCCGGCGCATCCGGCCAGCGCCAGGGACCCGGCCAGCGCCGCGGCAAGGCACAGGGGTCGGACGGTCATGATCGGCATTGCTCTTCCTCCGTTGTGGTTCTGTCCGCCGCATCCTATCCGATGGCGGATGGGCTGTGCCGGGGCAATTCGGTGGTCATGTTTCCGGTGGCACGATTTCCCGGCGATTAGACGTCTAATAGCGTCGCATCGCCGTCCCCTCCCGGCCGTGCCATTCTGTGGATATCCTCTCAAGAGCCTTCTCAACCGCCCGCGCGATTCCATGTATAGTCGGTCTTGTAGGCCAGTGGTGCGATGGCATCGCTGCGGGTGGATGGCGGCAGGAGGAACGGGTGACGACGCTCAAGGAATTCGAAGAAGCCTTGAAGACGGCGGGCAACACGGAGGCCCTGGAGATCCTGGGCAAGCTTCGGGAGCGTGACAAGGCCCAGCGGTCGATCCGCCCGGCGCGACGCGTCGTCGGCAAGAAGATGACGCCCGACCTCGCCGCGCAGATCCTGGAGCTTCACCGCACCACCGACATGACCCAGCAGGAAATCGCTTTCCAGCTCGGCGTCAACCAGGGCCGCGTGAACGAGGTCATCAAGCGCGGCAAATGGCTGAACGACGACCCCAACGCGCCGGAGGCCGTCGCCCGCGACAAGGCCAAGGCCCGCGCCAAGGACGGGGTGGGCATCGACCCGCGGCCGACCCGCCCGAAGAAGAAGAAGAAGGCGAAGCCGGACGAGGAATCGGCGGTCGAGGCGGTCCAGGAGGCCGTGGCGGAGGCCGTGCCGCCCGTCGAAGCTTCGGCTGTGGAAGAACTGGCACATCCCCCTGAGCCGGTCGCGGTGACCCCGTCCGCTCCCGTGCCCGAACCGGCTCCTCTGGAGCGGGTGGAGATGGCCCTGAATCCGGATGTCCAGGATACGACGGCCCAGGATCAATCAGCCGAGGACAAGCCGGTCACGGAGAAGGCCCCCAAGGAGAAGAAGAAAAAGCGCAAGGCCGAGCCACCGGCGCAGCTGCTTTTCGACGGGCTGTAAGGCGCCCGCTCAGCCGCGGCGGGGCTGCCACCAGCGGGCCAGGAAGCCCAGCCCGGCGAAACGCACGACGTGATGCGTGCCGACGAAGGCGGTGTCGAGGCCGAGCACGAAGGCCACGATGGTCATCGCCTCCACCCCGCCCGGCGCGTAGGCGAGCCAGAGCTGGCCGAAGGGGAGGCCGAGCAGCCAGCCTCCCGCCCAGGCGAAGGCCGAGGACAGGACGAGCGCCAGCGCCACGCTTTCCAGCGACGGGCGCAGCGCCGCCCGCAGGGAGGCCAGCGTGACCCCGGCGAAGCGCGACCCGATCATCGCCCCCGTCACCACGAAGCCCGCGTTGAGCAGCCAGTTCGGCAAGCGGTGGTCCACGAGGCCGCTGCCGTGCAGCAGCGCGCTTCCCAGCATGGCGCCGAGCAGCACGCCGCCGGGCACGCGCAGCCGTTGGAACAGCAGCCCGGCGACAGCGCTGACCCCGACCAGAAGAGCCAGTTCGGGCAGGGCGTCCGCCGGGTCGGAGAGGGCAGGGCGGGGCGGCAGGCCCGGCGTGGACGACACCAGCTCCAGCAGCCAGGGCATGGCGGCGACCAGGACGAACAGGCGCAGGCTCTGCGCCAGCGCCACCCGCGGCAGGTCGGCCCGGCTCTCCGCCGCCAGCACCAGCACCGCGCCCAGCGCGCCGGGAACGGCGGCGTAGCGCGCGGTCGCCGGGTCCCAGCGGTGCACCCGCTCCAGCCACGCCGAGCAGGCGTACAGGCAGGCCATCACCGATCCGGCGAGCAGCGCCATGCTGAGCGGCCAGGAGGCCATCTGGTGCAGCGTGTCCGGCGTCACCCCGGCGCCCATGGAGATGCCCAGCAGGACGAAGGCGGCGGTGCCGAGCGGGGAGGGCAGGCGCAGAGTCAACCCGCCGAGCGCCCCGCCGGCCACCGCGGTCATCGACCCCATCAGCCACGCCGCGGGCATGCCCGCCAACGCGAACAACCCGCCACACAGGGTGGACAGAAGGAGGGTCAGGGCGGTGGCGGCGAGTCGCTTCATCATCCGTCGGGTCCGGCTGCGGCAAGGGCCGTGCACTGTGCGTGTCCCCCGCAATCTCGCGCAACCGGTATGGGCGGTCACCTGACAAGCGTGTGCGGCATAGGCCGGCGATTGTCCGGACCGTCCGCCTGCTGCATTGTCGGGCCAACCGGCCGCCACGGCGGCCCAGACGACGCGGGAGGGGACCATGCCCACAAGAACCGGGGGGACGGACGCTATGAGGTTCGCCGCCAACCTGTCCATGATGTTCACCGAGCGGCCCTTCCTGGAGCGGTTCGGCGCGGCGGCGGCGGCCGGCTTCGACGCGGTGGAGTTCCTGTTCCCCTACGACGTTCCGGCGGAGCGGATCAAGGCGGCGCTGGGCGACCATGGGCTGACCCAGGCGCTGTTCAACCTGCCCCCTGGCGACTGGGCGGCGGGGGAGCGCGGCATCGCCTGTCTGCCGGGCCGCGAGGCGGAGTTCCGCGAGGGCGTGGCGACCGCCATCGCCTACGCCAAGGTGCTGGGCAACCGCCTGCTGCATTGCATGGCCGGTATCCCGCCGGAAGGGCAGGGGCACGACGCGGCGCTGGCGACCTACACCAACAACCTGCGCCACGCCGCGGCGGCCTGCGCCGAGGCCGGGTTGACGCTGCTGGTCGAGCCGATCAACAACCGCGACATGCCGGGCTATCTGATGAACGACACCGCGCTGGCCCGTCGGGTGATCGGAGAAGTGGGGGCGCCGAACCTCAAGCTCCAACTCGATTTTTACCATTGCCAGATCAGCGAGGGCGACCTCGCCACCCACATCCGGGCCAACGCCGACCTCACCGCCCATGTGCAGATCGCCGGCGTCCCCGACCGCCAGGAGCCCGACCGCGGCGAGGTCCACTATCCCTATCTGTTCGAGGTTTTGGCCGACACCGGCTACCGCGGCTTCATCGGCTGCGAGTACCGGCCCCGCGCCCGGACCGAGGACGGGCTGGGCTGGTTCAACGCCGCCAACAAGTGGGCCGCGCGCTGACCATGGACCTGCTCGCCCCCCTGTCCAGCATCGCCGCCGTCGTCGTGCCGGTGTTCCTGATCGCCGCCCTCGGCTTCGGCTGGAGCCGCGCCAAGCTGCCCTACGACAGCGCCTTCATCACCACTTTCGCGATCAACGTCTCCACTCCCTGCCTGGTCTTCTCCTCGCTGGCCCGGCTGACGCTGGGCGGGGACGACCTGCTGACCATGGCGGCGGCCTCGGTCGGCAGCATGGCGCTGGCCGGGCTGATGGCGACGCCGATCCTGCTCGCCAGCCGCTTGCCGCTGCGCGTCTATCTGCCGGCGCTCAGTTTCCCCAACGGCGGCAACATGGGCATTCCCGTCTGCCTGTTCGCCTTCGGGGAGACCGGGATGGGGCTGGCGGTGCTGTTTTTCGCGACGCTCGCCGTCCTCCAGTTCACCATCGGCCCGGCCCTGGCGGCGGGTCGTACGGACGCCAAGCAGGTGCTGCGCACCCCGGTGATCTACGCGGTGGCGCTGGCTGTGCTGGTGCTGATGACCGGCTTCCAGCCGCCGCAATGGGTGACCAACACGACGACGCTGCTCGGCAACTGCGCGGTGCCGCTGATGCTGTTCTCGCTGGGGGTGGCCCTGGCAGGGCTGCGGATGCAGGGAATGCTGCGGTCGCTGGCCATGTCGGCGCTGCGGCTGCTGCTCGGCTTCGCCGCCGGGCTGGCGGTGGTGGAGGTGCTGGGGCTGGAGGGCACGATGCGCGGCGTCGTGCTGCTGGAAAGCACCATGCCGGTGGCGGTGTTCAACTACCTCTGGGCGCTGCGCTACAACAACGCGCCGCAGGAGGTCGCCGGGATGGTGCTGGGCTCCACGGCGCTGTCGTTCCTAACGCTGCCGCTGCTGCTGGCGGCGGTGATGTGAAGAGGGGAGGGGGACCAGAGTCTTGCCCCCACCCCGGCCATCTCCCGCTTCGCAGGGGAGGGAGAAACAGTCCCCTCCCCTGCGAAGCGGGGGAGGGTTAGGGTGGGGGCAAAACTTCGCCCCCCCTGGCGCCTCACGCCGTCGCGGCGTCCGAATGGGTTGCCGCGCGCACCCGGCGGTGGAAGGACGGCGGCACCACGCAGGTCCCGAAGAACATCAGGTAGTGCCGCATCTTCGGGTCGCCCGCCCGCGTCGCCTCGGCCAGCAGGCGGCGGACGGCGTTCCAGTCGCCCTCGCGGCGGGCCATGCCGACGACCTTGGTCATCAGGAAGGCGGCGTAGGCGTTGCCGGTCATCAGTGGACGATGGGTGCGCGCCCATTCGAAGGCCTGCCGCCAGTCGTCCACCGAATGCAGCGAGGCGCGGCCCTCGTCGATCTCCACGAAGCACAGCGGCTCGTCCACGAAGACCAGCTCCGCGCCCGGCTGGTCGAGCGCGCGGAACAGCCAGCCCCAATCCTCGAAATGGCGGTAGTCCGGCATCGGCACGGCGAGCGCCAGCGAGCGTGGCACCATGATGGTCGGGGTGGCGAGATAGCCGGGGCGGGACAGCGGGCTGCGGCGGTCGATCAGGTAGTCGCTGATCGGCTCGCCCGGCTCCGGCCGGCGCTGCGGCCAGACGTAGCGGCGCTCGCCGATACTGACGCTGGTGCTGCAGGACACCACCGGCAGCTTGGCGCCCGACGCCTTGGCGGCGGCGAGCTGCCGTTCCAGCTTCTCCGGTGCCCAGGAATCATCGTCGTCCAGGAAGGCGATCCACTCGCCCAGCGCGGCCTGCACACCGGCGTTGCGCGCCCCCGCGGGGCCGAGCGACGCCGGGTTCTGCACGATGCGCAGGCGGCGGTCCTCCACCGCCTCCAGCGCCGCGACGGTCGCGGGGTCCGGCCCGTCGACGACGACGACGATCTCCAGATCCTTGATCGTCTGGGCGCGCACGCTCTCCACGGCGTTCAGCACCAGATGCGGGCGGTTGCGCGTCGGGATGACCGCGCTGACGGTGACGGGCGGGGCTTCCGCCGTCCCGCCCTTCATGTCCGCGTCCTTCATCGCTTGTACTCCAGATATTGGAAGCCCATCAGGCCGTAGAGATAGCCGCTGCCGACGCAGATTTTCTGGAGCCGACGGATCGGCCAGCTCGTGTCGAAGGCCATCGCCATCGGCACCAGCGGCAGGGCGGCGAGGTTCAAGGCGATGTGCGCGAGCCCCAGGGTGGAGCGCTTCACCAGCGTGCGGCGCTGACCGTTCAGCTTGGCCTCGGTCAGGGACACGCAGGTCCCCAGCCGGAAGGCGCGGCGCAGAATCCAGCGCGCGGTCATGCGGCTGGCCGGCACATGCTCCTCGATGGTCGCCTCGTCGCACCAGACGATGCGGTGGCCCTGGCGGCGGATCTGTTCGAAGAACAGCACGTCGCTGCCGCCGGACAGGCTCAGCTCCGGGTCGAAGCGCACGCCGCCTTTCAGGATGGAGCGGCGGAACAGCACGTTGCCGGTGGCGCAATAGGCCGGCTCGCTGCCCGTGGGCATGCGTTGCAGATCGTGGAAGCGGCCCTTGGTCAGCCAGTCGGGCGGGCGCTTCTCGTAGATCGGCAGGACCGGCCCGGCGACCACGGCGGCGCCGGTGCGCTCCATGGCCGTCACCAGCCAATCGAGCCAGCCGGGGCTCGCCACCTCGTCGTCGTCGATGAAGGCGATCAGGTCGGCGTCCGCGGTCTCGTCCAGGCAGCGGTTGCGGGCGGCGGGAATGCCCGGCACCGGCTCCGCCGCGTAGCGGATGGGGAAGCGCCAGTCCTGCGCCATCTCGCGGCACAGCGGTTCGGCGGAGCGCGCAGGGTCGTTGTCCACCACCAGCACCTCGACGTCCAGCGGGGCGTCGGGGTTGAAGGTCAGCCCCTCCAGCGACAGCAGCGTGCGGTGGAGATCCTTCGGCCTGCGGTAGGTGCACACGCAAACCACCAGCTTTTTCGACATGATGCCTGTTCCTTCCTCACGCCTGTTCATGGGGTTCATGCCGGGGATCGGGTGCGTTTCAGCCGGGCCAGCGCGATCCGCACCTGACCCATCAGGTTGGCGGGGTTGAGCACGGCCAGGGCCAGCAGATAGAGGCTGCCCGCCGGGGCGAGCTGGACGAGCAGCAGGTCGCTTTCCATCGCCGCGACCTTCAGCCCGGCGGCGAAGAGCAGGGCGGCGGCGGTCACCTTCAGAAGATCCTTCACCGGCACCGCCAGCACGCCGGCGCGCGGCATCAGGATGGCCGCGGCCACCACCCAGCCGAGCTGGGCCGCCAGCGAGCCGTAGGCCGCCCCGATCACGCCGAAGCGCGGGATCAGGAACAGGTTGGCGCCAACGTTGAGCACCGCCGTCAGCATGGTCAGTTTCAGGATGTAGCCGGTCTTCTTGGTCAGGTGCAGCGACAGGTCGAAGTGGTAGATGCGCAGGATGCTGATGAAGACCGACAGGGCGACGAGCGGCATGATCGCCGCACCCGTCTCGCGGTACGCCTCGCCGAGCAGCAGCCCGACGATGCCCTGGGCGGAGATCACCTCCATGAGCACCAGGGGCAGGCAGACCAGCAGAAGGATCGTCAGGTTCTGCGCCATGATCGGGCGCGCGGCGCGCGGACCGGCGTCGTCATAGGCGCGCGACGCCATCGGCAGCGTGACCAGAGACGCCGCCGAGGCCACGAGCATGATCGGTTGCTTGGCGAGGTCGAAGGCCATGGCGTAGGCGCCGGCCGCCGCCTCGCCGATGAACCAGTAGATCAGGAAGCGGTCGGCGAAGTCGAGCGCCCAGCCGACCATCAGGCTCAGCATCAGCGGGCCGCCGAAGGTCAGCAGGAGGCCGACCCGCTCCCGCGCCGGCCAGCGCAGCGAGATGCCCTTCAGGTCGGAGCGCAGCCAGATCGCGGTGACCAGCAGGAAGCCGATGCTGGTGCCGAGCAGCAGCCCCTCCTCCTTCCAGCCGATCAGCACGAAGGCGGAGCCGAGCGCCAGCCCGAACAGCGCCTTGGCGAAGGACTTGGCCGCGAAGACGGAGCCCCTCAGACGTGCCCGCGACATCTGGATCGACAGGTCGAACCAGGAGATCAGGATGGCGATCACCGGCAGATACAGCACATAGTCGATGCCGTTCATGCCGGGATAGAAGGCCACCACCGCGCCCAGGATGGCGAGGACGCCGCAGGCCACCACCAGGAAGGCGGTGACCACGGTGGAGAGCCAGGCGTCCCGCTCGGCCGCGTCGCCGCCGCATTTGCGCAGGACGAACAGACCCATCCAGGAGAAGCCGCAGGCGTTGATCGCCGCCGCCGCCGCCATCACCAAGGCGTAATGGCCATAGGCCTCCGGCGTGACGATGCGCGAGAAGACCGCGACCGCCGCGAAGCCCAGGATGCCGACGGCGATCCGGGTCGCGAAGAAGGCGAAGCCGCTCGACATCATGACCGCGACTCCGCCACCGGGATGCCGTTCCGCAGCTTGGGCCGCCGTCCCGCCGAGGGACGCGGGGTCAGGGCGTGGGCGTGGACCGTCTTGGCCAGCCGCGTCTGGAAGGCGGTGAAGAGGAACCAGAGCAGGCCGTTCTGGATCAGCAGGCTGCTTTCGGCCACGTTGCCGAGCAGGAGCATCATGGCGAAGACGATGTGCCAGCGCGCCGCCCCGCTGCGGTCGACCGGGACGATCCGGGCGATCCGCGACAGGTAGATCGCATAGGCCACCAGGAAGAGGCCGAGGCCGAGCAGGCCGACGTCCAGCGTCGTCTGGATGAAGCCGTTGTGGGCGTGGATGTCGAAGCGGCCCGAGGTACGCCAGAACAGCGCGCCCGGCGCGTCCAGCCCCGACCAGAAGGCGCTGAAGCCGTAGCCCAGCACCGGCTGCTGCTCGATCATCCGGAAGGCGAAATCCCAGATCAGCGTGCGCCCGGTCAGCGTGATGTCGCGGCCGAGCAGCGCGGTGATGCTTTCCAGGTTCAGCAGGGCGAAGATGGCGGCCAGCATGATGACCATGGTGCCGCCGTACAGCTCCAGCGCCAGCGACCCGGCGTCCTGCCGGTGGGTGACCAGCATCACCAGGGTCATGCCGGCCGTGGCGACGATCAGCGCCGTGGCGGAGCCGGACATGGCGAGGCAGCCGGCCATGATGGCGAAGGTGCCCAGCCGCCAGACCAGCGCCATGGTGTCGGTCACCGGGCGGGAGCGCAGGACGAACAGCCCGGCGGTCAGGCCGAAGGCCATGGCATCGCCCAGGCCGTTCTTGTGGGAGAAGACGCCGCGCCACTGCGATCCCTGCTCCGCCGGCATCAGGCCGTAGCTCGGCAGGCCGATCGCCAGCAGCGCGCTCAGCACCGCCAGCACGAAGACCGCGCGGTGGATCAGCCGGGCCAGGGCGACCTCGCCGTAGGACAGGCCGACATAGAGGCCGAAGATCGTCGTGCCGACCAGGGCCACGCTACGGCGGATGGTCAGCGACGGGTCATGCGACCATTGGCTGGACGCGATGGCCAGCACCACCATGAGGGCCATGGGAATGCTGAGATAGCGGAAGGCCCGGACGCCGTGGAGCATGACGATCCGCAGCAGGGCCGTGGCGTAGAGGCCGGCGAAGATGAGCTGCTTGATGGTGTCGCCGGAGGATTCCGGTGCGCCGCCCGCGCGCAGGATGAAGCGCTGCGAGGGCGCGGACATCAACACCGACAGCAGCGCGTCCCACAGCAGGATCAGGCCGATGGCGCACACCACCTGATCGAACAGGCTGGGCGTGAGATCGGCGGCGCTGCGCAGAAGCGGCGGCGTCCGTGGCCGGGCGGGCGGCGCGTCCGCAGCGGGCGCCGCCGCCATAGCGGCTCGGTTTCGCGGAAATGGCGTTGCACTCATCCTGTTCCCCCGATGAACCCTTTCACCGCATCAGCGGTGGGGAGGGTGAGGGGGGCGCATGACGGAGACGTCCGGCACAAGCGCAACCCCCTCACCCTAACCCTCTCCCCAGAGGGGAGAGGGGATTTGCCCATCAGCGCGTGTAGTAGCGGCGCGCCTCGTTCATGCCGTAGGCCTCTTCCGACGCGTCGGTGCGGGCCAGCTTCTTCAGGTCCACCCGGCTCAGCACGACGCTGGTCACGTCGCGGCCCAACTCGGTCAGCCGCTCGATGGCCCGCTGGACCACGGCGCGCGGCGTCTGCTCCCAGCGCACCACGAACAGGCATTCCGTCGCCGACCGGGTCAGCACGCCCGCGTCCGCCACGACCGCCATCGGCGGGGTGTCGAGGATGACGCAATCGTATTCGAGCGAGGCGAACTTGATGATGCTCGCCAGCTTCTCCGACCCCAGAAGCTCCTGCGGGTGGTCGCAGTGCGGGCGGCCGACGACGTAGTGCAGTCCGCTGCGGCCATCCACCTGGACCACGTCCTGCCATTCCGCCTTGCCGACGATCAGGTCGCTCAGGTCGCCCGGAGCGTTGTCGCCCAGCACGTTCCCGATGCGCGGGCAGCGCAGGTCGCACTCCAGAAGCAGGACCCGCCGGCCCGACGCCGCCAGCATGCGCGCCAGGGTCAGGCAGACGGTGGTCTTGCCCTCGCCGGGAACGGCGGAGGTCACCATCACCACGGAGCCGGTGTTCAGGGCGCCGCGGGCGTAGAGCGACACGCCGATGGCGCGCACCGCCTCGCTGTATTCCGACCGCGGACGGTCGAGGACGTAGTCTTCCGGCTTGGCGTTCTTGTGATGCGGCAGGGACGGCACCAGCCCGATGGCCGGCACGCCGATCGTCTCCTCCACATGCTGGGTGTTGCGGAAGGTCTTGTTCAGATGGTCGCGCAGGAAGGCCAGGAACATGCCGATCAGCAGGCCCACGGCCAGACCGCCGCCGACGAACAGCTTCTTGCCCGGCGTCGACGGCTCCAGCGGCGGCTCCGCCTTGGACACGACGCGGGCGTCGCGCTGCTGAAGGTCGTCCTGCTCGCGCGTTTCGACGAGACGCTGGAGCAGCCCTTCATAGACTCGGCGGTTGGCGTCGGCCTCGCGCTGGAGCTGGGCCAGACGGACGTTGGCGCCCAGCTCGCCGGCGGTTTCGGCGGTCAGTTTCTTCAACGCGGCCTCAAGCTCGCGCTCGCGGGCGCGGGCGATCTCGACCTCGTTGTTGATGACCGCCATGATCTTGGTGGCTTCCTCGCGCATCTTCTGGCGCAGGTTCGTCAACTGGTTGACGTAGGCCTGAACCGCCGGATGCTGGTCGCCGTAGCGGGTGCGGTATTCGGCGAGCCGCCGCGCGATGCCCGACTCCTCCTCGCCCAGCCGCTGGATCAGCGGCGAGCCCAGAATCTCCGCCGCGTTGCCCTCGGTCGGGCTGCGCGCGACGATCCGGGCGTTCTGCGCCCGCGCCTCCGCCCGGCCGCGCTCCGTCTGGGCGACGACCAGGGCGCGGTTCAGCTCGGCCAGCTGCTGCGACAGGAAGGTCTCGCCGCCGGTGCCGCCGAGCACGAGGCCCTGCTGCGCACGGTAGTCCTGCACCGCCTTGTCCGAGACCTCGACCTGGGCGCGCAACTCGTTGATGCGGTCCTCCAGCCACTTGTTGGCCTGCTGGTTGACGTCCTTCTTGGTCTGGAGCTGGTCGCGCAGGTACTCGTCCACGAAGGCGTTGGCGATGCGCGCCGCCTTGTCCGACTCCTTCGCCTTGAAGGAGACGAGGATGGTGTAGGACTGGGCGTCGCTGGTCGCCGACAGGCCGCGGCGAACGTCGGCGATGACCGCGGCGCGCTCCTTCTCCGGCGACGTCGGCTCCTTCACGCCGATCCCGGCGGAAGTCAGGTAGCCGGTGATCTGTTGGCGCAGCGGCGACAGGTCGTAGCCGACGGTGTCGTTGATCCCGGCGATGGCCCGGTCGATGGCCGAAGGCCGCTCGATGGCGCCGTTGAACTCCGGGTCATGGACCAGCCCCAGCCGGTCCACCACCTTGGCGGCGGTGGCGGTCGAGGTGATCATGTCGATTTCGGTCCGGATCGC
Source organism: Azospirillum sp. P4_B5 (assembly GCF_056402275.1). NCBI lineage: Bacteria > Pseudomonadati > Pseudomonadota > Alphaproteobacteria > Rhodospirillales > Azospirillaceae > Azospirillum > Azospirillum sp. P4_B5. The sequence continues at coordinate 226,663 of NZ_JBFUHT010000018.1, read as the reverse complement.
CGCCGCCTCGCGCGGCAGGTTGGAGATCACGGCGTTGATGTCCGTGACCTCCGTCGTGCGCGGGTCGATGATGAGCACGGCCTGACTGGTGAACCGCGGCTCGTAGAGCAGCGCACCGGTGGTGGCCAGCGCGGTGCAGCACAGGACGCTGGCGATGATCGTGCCCCGGCGTCGGCGCAGCACCTGGAGGAGGTCGCGGAGCGCGACCTCCCGCGTGCTGGCTTCGGACCCCAGGGCTCCGTCTACATGAGTGTACGCGGCCATCCCATTCTCCTGAGGATCGGTCGGTGAGGGTCCAGGCCGGCGGTCAGCCCTTCACGATCTTCTCGTCGACGATGCCCGCCTTGCCGAAGGCGTTGCGGGTGTCGACGATCAGCGGCAGCCCGTCCAGGAAGGCCTTCAGATCGAAGGAGTCGTGGTCGGTGCACAGGATCGCGGCGTCGAAGGCGCCGTCCCGGATCTCCTCCAGCGCGACCGACGGCGTGCCGGCCATGCGGGCGAGGCGGCGCGTCTCCGGAAGCTCCGGCACATGCGGGTCGTAGTAGAAGACCTCGCAGCCGCGGTCCTGGAGAAGATCGATGATCTTCAGCGCCGGGCTTTCGCGCATGTCCTCGATGTTCTTCTTGTAGGCAACGCCCAGCACGAGGATGCGCGACCCGCGCAGCGCGCGGCCCAGCTTGGAGTCCATGGCCTGCGACAGCCGCTCCACCACGTAATGCGGCATGCGGGTGTTGATTTCGCCGGCCAGCTCGATGAAGCGGGTGGCGACGTCGAACTCGCGGGCCTTCCAGGTCAGGTAGAAGGGGTCGATCGGGATGCAGTGGCCGCCCAGGCCGGGGCCGGGGTAGAAGGGCATGTAGCCGAAGGGCTTGGTCTTGGCGCCCTCGATCACTTCCCAGACGTCGATGCCCATCGCGTCGTAGACGACCTTCAGCTCGTTGACGAGCGCGATGTTGACGCAGCGGAAGATGTTCTCGGTCAGCTTCACCGCCTCGGCCGCTTCCAGCGACGAGACCGGGATCACACGCTCCAGCGCGCGGCCGTACATCGAGCAGGCGATGCGCAGGGCGTTGGGGTCCTCGCCACCGACGATCTTCGGGATGCGGGCGGTGGTGAAGGTTTCGTTGCCCGGGTCCTCGCGCTCGGGCGAGAAGGCCAGCAGGAAGTCCGTGCCGCTGACGAGGCCGGTCTTCTCCAGGATCGGGCGCACGACTTCGCGCGTCGTGCCGGGGTAGGTGGTCGATTCGAGGACGATCAACTGGCCGGGGCGCAGCACCTGGGCGATCTGCCGGGTGGTGACCTCGATGCAGCTCATGTCCGGCTCGCGGTTGCGAGTCAGCGGCGTCGGCACGCAGATGACGATGGCGTCCATGTCGGCCAGCGACTGGAAGTTCGCCGTCGCCGTGAAGCGGCCCTCCTCGATCATCCCGCGGACCTCGTCGGTCGACACGGTGCCAATGTAGGAAGTGCCGCCGTTCAGGCTGGCGACCTTTTCCGGGTCGATGTCGAAGCCCGTCACCGAGAAGCCGGCCCGCGCGAACAGCCGCGCCAGAGGCAGACCGACGTAACCCAGGCCGATGACGCCGACGCTGGCGGTGCCCGCCGCGATCTTCGACTCCAGCGCCGCCAGGGCTTCCGGAATGCCGGACGTGCCGACCGAACCCCCGCTCACCAACAGGTCGGCAAACTCATTGCTCGACATAAGACGTCTCCTTTTCCGGCTCTCTTGTTCGTAGAGGTTTCACCGTTATTCGCGCTGTATTGCAGAGATCAAATTTACCGACACAAAACCGAAGCCAAGGTCCGGTTCTGACATCGGGCCTTGGCTTTTGCTGTTCATAAGACTGATCGATCGGCGTTTCCTCTCACCGAATACATTAGGCTGCTTTGTCTAAGCACCCAGCAATCGTGATAGAAAAAGTGGCAGCCGTAAACGTCGTAAAAGGCCGAACCACCGTCAGTTGACCGGGTTATCTTTCTTGTGAGACTTTCGGGATGGCCATTCCGAAAGGTGCTTTATTAACCCCTTTTGAGTAACCACGGGCAGAATAGACGAAAGGGGCCGGACCGGCGCGTCGGCGGCCGGACGGCTCCTTCGCACCCCGCTCATCCCTGGACGGCGACTCCCTCCGGTTGCAGCCCGGCTGTCTCGGGCAGGGTGTTGTGCATCAGGAAGCTGGCGTCGCCGTCGCCCATGGTCAGCAGCCAGTTGCCGCGGTCGGCGAACTCGTCGCGGTCGATGCCGGAGTCCGGTCCGGCGTGCGCCATCACCCGCACCGGGAAGCCGACGCGGTCGGGCACCTTCATCATGCCCATGGCGAGGAAGGTCCGCTCCGCCCGCGTGTTCAGCGTCCGGCAGATCAGGGCGGTTGCGCGCTCCGTCGCGGCGATGCGCAGCGTGTGGCTCAGCAGGACCCACAGCCACTTCGGTTCGCACAGGTAATCGACGATGGCGAGGCAGGGCTCCTTGCGCCAGGTCTCGCGGCGCAGGACGACGTAGCCCAGCGGCTCGCCCCCGCGCGTCAGGATGAAGCGGCGGTAATCCGAGGCGCAGGGGATCGCGTCGTAGCGCCAGCGCAGATGCGTCAGGTCGCGCAACGCGATCAGCGGGTAATGCGGGGAGGCGCGCCGCCAGATGGCGTCGGCCCGCCCGTCGAACCGCCCGATCTCCTCGAACCGCGCGCCGGTCGCCCGGCTCAGCAGATGGCCGCCGATCCGCGCGCCGTGCAGGGCCGGCCCGGCGATCGTCCCGATGGCCCGCATGCGGCCCTGAAGCGAGGACGCCTCCAGGCAGCGCCGCGTGTCCAGCGGGAAGACGTAGGCGGGCAGGGCGCCGATGTCGATCCAGCCGGCCTTGCTGTAGGCCTTGTAGGCGGAATCCGAGATGTGGATGGCCATGGCCAGAGGACGGCTGTCGAGCTGCGCTTCCGCCAGGGGCGTGAAGGCACCGCGCATCCGCCATTCCGGCAGGACCATCAGGCTGTTGGCCCAGGAGGCCGGGATTTCCCGGTCCCGCGCCTTCAGGCGGAACGGAATCCCGCATTGCTGGCCGACGATCTGGCCCTGCCGCTTGCACACCCAGACCTGCGGCCCGTCCGCGTCCCGGTCGGGCACCTCGTCGAAGAGCCAGCGGTTGTAGGCCTCGTCCACCTGCCAGACCCGTTCCCCGAACATCTTGCGCTGGAAGCCGCGCAGCTCCCCCTTGTCGGAGGTGTCGAAACGGAAAACGGTTTTCTTCAGCCGGTCGGTGATCGACTGACCGACGGTGCTGCTGCTGGTGCTCACATGCCCCCCCTTGTTCGAACGCGCCGTTCCTTGCCCGGCCCGCGGCTCGCCCGCGGACGTCGGGACCGGGGTCAGCGCACGGATTCCGGCCGCATTCCGGACGCTTCCTGCACGGTTCCTCCTGGCTGTTGAATCGCGGTCGTCCCGCTCCGGGATTCGGCCCTGTTTTCGGCCTTGGCGTCGTTGCTGACCCGGTTGCCGGTGACGGCTTTGTCGATGCTGTCGGCGATGATGATGGCGGCCCGCTTGCCGTTGCGGTGGAAGACGTTGTCGCGCAGCTCCAGCGTGATCGAGCCGTTGCCCTTCTGGTGCTGCAGGACGCCGCCGTTGTTGTCGTAGAATTCGTTGTCGTAGACCCGGTACGTCACGTCGATCCCGCGGTTCTGGCCGAGCGAGATGCCGGCGTCGGCGTTGCGGAAGATGACGTTGCGGTAGATCTCGGTGCTGGACTTTGCCAGGATGCCGGCGCCGCGCGGGTTGTCGTGGATCAGGTTGTCGTGGATCTTCAGCGCGCTGCCGGCCTGCCCCTGGTCGTGGTAGAGGCCGTGGGAGCGGCCCTCGCCGCCGTTGACGCCGTTGTTGAAGACCCGGTTGTGAGCGATCTCGCCGGTCCGGATGCGCCCGTTCCAGCCGGAATAGACGCCGCCGTCCTTGCGCCAGCCGTTGTCGGCGATGGTGTTGCGCGTGATGACCTGATCGGTGTTGTCCGCGGCGTAATGCACGATCCCGTAGGCGCCGTTGCCGGTGATGGCCGAACCGTCGATTCGCAGCCGATCCGACGTGCCCTGTACGACGATTCCGGAACCGCCGTTGCCCGCGACCGTCACGTTCGTCACCGACACGTTGCGCGCCCGCGGGCCGAGCAGCAGGCCGGTGTCGGCCGCGCCGGTGATGCTCAGCCCGTCGAAGGCGACGCTCGTCCGCCCGTTCAGGCTGACCGCGACCGAGGCGCCCCGCGCGTCGATCACCGGGGCGTCGCCCTTGCCATAGGCGCCGTAGGTGATCGGCCGATCAGTCGTGCCGGAGGAGGAGGCCAGCAGGCTGCCGCGCCAGCTCTCCCCGCGCTCGAACAGCACGCGGCTTCCCGGCGGGAAGGCCGTGGCGTTCACCTTCTCCAGCGACTTCCACGCCTCCTTCGGACCGCGGCCCGACCGGCGGTCGTCGCCGTCCGTCGCATCGACGTAGAAGACCGGCGCGTCCTCAGCGCTTCGGCGCGCGCTGACGAGCAGCGACGGCTGGGCGGGGCGCTCGATGGCGGGGGGAGGCGGGGGCAGGTGATCCATGGGTCCAGCTCGCGCGGCCTTACAGGGCGACGCGGATCAGCGCGTAGGCGAGACCCCAGGCCGCCAGCGCGCAGCTGGTGCACCGCAAGGCCCAGCCGGCCCGCTGGAGATCGAGCACCGGGATGGCGACGCGCTCCGTCGCTTTCGCAGCGACGTCCGCCGGAAGGACGTCCGCAACCCCACCCAGCAGGTTCGGGCTGGCCGGCGTGGCTTGCTCGATCATAGGGATCTCCTCGCGGGGGGCCTGATAAGCGGGGGAACCGGCGACTGAAACCGCAACGTGTCCCTATTGCGGTATCTTGTGTTGCGTCGTGGACAAATAAAGGGAAATGAAAAGGGATCACGCTTAAGCGATCAGTGTACGATAAGGGGGCATTCCAAAGGGAGGAATAGGCTTTCTCTTTGGAATTGCGGCGTGGTCATCGCCCGTAACGCCTATGCCAACGGCAAGAACTCCCTCCCCCGCAACGGGTGAGGGAGCGTTTCATAGGCCGGACCGCTTATCCGGCCGGACCGTTCATCCGGCAAGCGCGCGCTTCATGTTGCCGGCGCCGCCGCGCAGAAGGCGCTTGATCAACTGCTGCTTTGCCGGGGCCGGACCGTTCTCGAAGCAGATCCGCTGAATCCGCCGCTGCGGACCGCCGCGGCGCGGCCAGGAGGTGCCGAAGGTAAGGTCCACGCCGCTGCCGTACAGTTCCCCGAACAGCGTGTCGGGCAAGCCCTCGTCCGAATAGGGGAAGGCGAAGGAGCCGCAGCCGGGGCCGAACAGCTCCCGGATGCCGGCGACGCTGCCCGTCACCTCCTGCTTCCGCTGCTCCGGCGTCAGCAGGCGGTGGTTGGGATGGTCGAAGCCATGGGCGCCGATCGACACGCCCTCCGCCATCAGATCCGCGATCTCGTCGCGGGTCAGATAGGGCTTCTGGGTCGCCAGGAAGCCGGCGGTGTCGAACTCCAGCACGGTGGCGATCTCGTCCAGCACGGCGCGCTGCTGCCAGCTCACCTTCATGACACCGGTGGAGGGATCGGCGGTGGCGACGCCCGCCCGCGCCAGGGTGGCGGCGCAGACGGCGCGGCGGGGATCGGCCTCCGCCAGTCGGCTCAACCGTTCCGCCAGAAGGCTCGCCTTGTGCCGGTAGAAGAGCGTCCTGTTGTCGAGGAAGTTCAGGTTCAGATACAGCGCCGGCCGGATGCCCTTGCGGCGCAGGATGGGCATCGCGACCTCGGCGACCTCGCGCATGCCGTCGTCGAAGGTGACCAGCAGCGACGGGCGGCGGATCTCCGGCCCGCCCATGGCCGACCCGGTGACCGTGGGCAGGTCCGTCGGCTCGAAGTGCTTCAGGAGGAAGTCGAGATCCTCCGTGAACTCCTTGGGCGTGCGGGGTCGGTAGATGTGCTTGAGATGATCCGGCACCGTGTCGCAGACGGCGTGGTAGACGACGGCCAGCACCGGGCTGCCGTAGGCGTGATGGCAGGCGGTCCCCAGCGGGTTGCGCAGCGCGTCCGTCCACCGGAGCCGCCGACCCAACCCGCCACCGGAAATCACGTCGGCAACGCTCATTCAAATCCTCCCGCGGAAGGGGCAAAGGGCAGTAGGTCGGGGGGCAGAAGGTCAGAGGGCGTCCGCGCCATCGGGGGCGAGGCGCTTGGGCTGGATCATGGCGGTGTGGATCCGGGCCATGGCCTGCGCCTCGGTCGGCGTGCGGACCAGGCGGTACAGCATCCTCTTCAGGCCCGGCGGCGTCAGCCGGAAGCCGATCTGAAGCGAGGCCGTCGCCAGGAACTCCGAATTGGTCAGGAAACCCGACCGCCAGCACCAAACCCGGAAGGCCCATTCGTTGACGGCGTAGCGCAACCCGCCGCGGCGGACGCGCTGGGCCATGCTGGTGCGGAAGAGGAGGAGCGCCTCCTGCACCGTCTCCATGCGCGCCCCAGCCTGAAGCAGGCGGACATACAGGTCGTAGTCCTCCAGATTCCCGAAGCAGGAGCGGTAGCCGCCGATGGCGGTCAGCGCCCGCCGCCGCACCATCATGGTGGGGTGCGACAGGACGCAGTGCCACTTCATGCCTTGGCTGATCTCTTCGTGCGTCTCCGGGCTGCGCTTCACGCAGGTGATGGCGCCGGGGTCCTGTTCGAACTCCGCGTGCCAGGAGAACGACGCGTCCAGCCCTCCCTGCTCGGCGAAGGCGCGCGCCTGCGTCTCGAAGCGGTGGGGCAGGCAGATGTCGTCGCTGTCCATGCGGGCCACCAGATAGCCCGTGCAGTATTGCAGCCCATCGTTCAGCGCGCGGGCCAAGCCTCCCTGGTTGCGCCGTCGCACCACCACAAGCCGGCAGGCGTTGGATGCCTGATAGCGGGCGATGACCTTCTCCTGCTCCTCCCCGATCCGTCCATCGACCACCAGCACGCACTCGCGCGGGAGAAGCGTCTGCGTATAGACGCTCTCCAGCGCGGCCTGAAGGTTGTCCGCCTTCTCGCCAGCGTAGGTGGCCATAAGCACGCTGATCGATTGAGTGTCCCGACCGTCCCTCGGTCCGCTCACGTGATTCATACCTGGTCTCCACCCCTCTTGTCGTGGCGACGCGGACGGCGTGCGATGGCCGTGACCACGGACACCGCGGCCCTGGGAATGGAGGCGTTTGCGTGCCGCCCTGAGCCCCGCGTCCGCGGCACGCGCGCGCAAGCGGTTTCGGCGTTCCTTCCCCGGTGGCCGTCGGTCTGGCGCCTGTGCGGCGCCTGCCGTCCCGTCCTTGTCGTCGTTTGCAGTGCCGTTTCTTGCCCTGTCTCGTCCCTTTCCTGGTCGGTTCGGTGAGGATTTCCGTCCGGTCCGCATCCCGGATTAGGACACCCCTGGCCGTCGTATCGGCCGGTGCCGATGCACGCATAGGCACGGATTAGGTCTGTGGACGCTATCAAAGGGCGGATGGCGGGTAAACCTACATAAAGTGCAAGATAAATATCCCCTTCGCAGCGCCCCAAAGAGAAAGCCGACTGCCACTTTGGTCGATTTGGGAAAAAGTGGGGGATGCCGCGCGCACTGCGGAGAAATAACGGCTGATCGTCATGAAAAGGCGGTGAACGGGGATGTCGTCCGGACTTCTCCGCTCCGATGAGTTGGGCCTTATTGTGCAGCGCACAAGAAATAGAGGCGAAGTCGACGCCGCCGGCCGGGCTGTCCTTCCGATTATTGCCGTTTTGTGTCGCGAACGAAAACCGGAAAAGTTGGCCAAACACGCCGCCTGGACATGCCGCCCGGACACGCCAACGCCCGGCCAGAGACTGGCCGGGCGCGGACGTCGCCAAAGGGTCGGAACCCCCGATCGTCAGATGATCGGGTTGGCTTTGGAGGCCGAGGAGATGGTGTTGTTGGTCACCGTCTGCTTGATGCTGTCGGCGATGTTGATCGCCGCACGGCCGTTGTTGTTGTAGAAGGTGTTGTCGTACAGGCTCAGCGTGATCGACCCGCTGCCCTTCAGGTGCTCCATAATGCCGCCGTTGTTGTTGAAGATCTCGTTGCCGTAGATCTTGTAGGTGACGTTGGTGGTCTGGTTCTGGCCGATCGAGATGCCGACGTTCGAGTTGCCGTAGATCGTGTTGTTGTAGATCTCGGTGCTCGACTTGGCGAGAATGCCGGCGCCGCGCGGGTTCGAGTAGATCACGTTGTCGTGGATCTTCAGCGTGCTGTTAGCCTGGCTGTGGTCGTGGTACAGCCCGTGCGACCGGCCGTCGCCGCCGCCGCTGCCGTTGTTGAAGATCGTGTTGCCGGCGATCTCGCCGCTCAGGATGCGGCCGTTCCAGCCCGAATACACCGCATCGGTCCGCCAGCCGTTGTCGCTGATGATGTTGTTGGTGAAGTACTGGTTGGCGTTGTCGGCGGAGTAGTGGACGAGGCCGTAACCGCCGTTGCCGTCGATCGTCGAATGATCGATGCGCAGGTTGTTGGAGGTGCCGCTGATGACGACGCCCGAACCGCGGTTGTCGATGATCTGGGAGTTGGTGACCTTCACGTTCATGGCGCCGCCGTTGAGCAGCAGGCCGGTGTCGTTCGAACCCGTCATCGTCAGGTTGTCGAACGTGATGTTGTCCTTGTTGTTCAGGCTGACGGCGTAGCTGGCGCCGCTCTTGGCCTTGATGATCGGGTCGGCGCCGGTGCCGTAGGCGCCGTAGATGATCGGCTTGTCGGAGGTGCCGGAGGTCGAGACCAGCAGGCTGTCGGTCCAGGTCTCGCCACGCTCGAACAGGACCAGCGAGCCGGCGGCGAAGTTGGTCGAGTTCACCTTGGCCAGCGACTTCCAGGCTTGGTTCGGGTTGTTGCCGGAGTTGCTGTCGTTGCCGTGCGTCGCGTCGATGTAGAAGACCTGCGAGGCCGGGGTCGCCGGATAATCCGACGTGCCGCCGCCCGGGTTCGACGGGGCGGGCGGGGCCGTCGGCGTCGTGGGGGTGGTCGGCGTCGTCGGCGTGGTGGGCGTGGTGGTCGAGGAGGGGAAGAACTCCTTGGGCGCGGCGACGACCAGCGTGCCGTCCCACCACATGCCGGACTGGCCCTTGACCACGTCCTTGCCGTCGAACGCGCCCTTGTCGTAGGTGACGGAGGCGTCGGTCGGATTGACCGCGTTGCCGTTGATGGTGATCTTGTTGACGATCAGGTTGCGGTCCTGGCCGTTCACGAAGCCATCGTTGTCGTACTGGATCTGGACCTTGTGGGCCTGACCGGCGGCGATGTTCGCATTGAAGGTGAAGTCCTTGGCGGCGGTGCCGGCGGAACCCTCGCCGATGACCTTGCCGTCCACCATCACCTTGAAGTGCGGGGCGACGCCGCCCGCCAGGTTGCCGGCGGCGTTGACGACGATCTTCGTGGCGCCCGTCACCGCTTCGGCGGTCGCGGCGGGGAAGAAGTCCTTGGGCGCGGCGACGACCAGCGTGCCGTCCCACCACATGCCGGACTGCCCCTTGACCACGTCCTTGCCGTCCAGCGCGCCCTTGTCGTAGGTCACCGCCGGGTCGGCCGCGTCGAGCGCGTGGCCGTTGATGGTGATCTTGTTGACGATCAGGTTGCGGTCCTGGCCGTTCACGAAACCATCGTTGTCGTACTGGATCTGGATCTTGTGGGCCTGATCCGCCGTCACGTTGGCGTTGAAGGTGAAGTCCTTGGCGTCAGTGCCGGCGGAACCTTCGCCGATCACCTTGCCGTCCACCATCACCTTGAAGTGCGGGGCGACGCCGCCCGCCAAGTTGCCGGCGGCGTTGATGACGATCTTCGTGGCGTTGTCGGCGGTCGCGGCGGCATCGGCAAGGGCCAGCGGCTGCGCGGCCTGGAGGGCCTGCGCCTGGAGGAGGCTGGCCGGCGTCGCGAACGGATCGGCGGTGGACACGGCGGTCTCGCTGATCGTCAGGTGCGACGTATCGGCGCCGAACTCGCCGGCGTAGTTGGTGTGGTCGGTCAGGTCCTGGTGGTGGAGGTCGATACCCAGATCGTCCATGGTCTGCACTCTCTTCCTTGTGGGGATGCCACCGCGGTTGGTGGCCGGCGGGGCAGGCACGCGGTCGGTGCGTCCCCATCCTTTCGGTTAGCGCTCTAGCCATTTGGCTTACCCCTTAAGACTATCGGCTTCGTTGTGGCCTTAAATGGGACGATTTTAGGATAATAAATCTCAAATACGTTGCATTGCCGCCACAGTGATGCCGATACGCCCCGGTGGCGCGCTGATTTGGCGCTGCAACCAGCGGAAAAAGCATCGTCGCCGCCCGACGCGACGGCGGTACCGAAAGCTGCGCTGCGCAGCCAGGGATAGCGGTGAGGCGGGGAAAAAAGGGGATGGTGCCGGTTTCGGATCATCCATTGACTCGGGTCAATCCGCCGGGACCGATCCGGGCTTAGCCTCCCTGCATGCTTTGCAAGGAGGTATGACATGGAGACGATGGTCTTTCTGGTGCTGGCGTTTCTGCTGACCGGCTTCCTGACAGCGTTGTCGGTGCTGGGCTTGGCCACGCTGCACGCCACGGTGCGGGTCATTCTTCCGGCCCGCCGCCCGGTGGCTCCCGTCCGGGTGTCCTGACCGGACCACTTATATGAAGTGAGTCAGAGGGGGAGGGGGCCGTCGTTCTTGACCTCCTCCATCACCGCGTAGGTGCGGGTTTCCCGGACGCCGGGCAGCGACAGCAGCACATCCCCGAGAAACCGCCGGTAAGCCGCCATGTCGGCCACCCGCGTCTTCACCAGATAATCGAACCCGCCGGCCACCATGTGGCACTCCAGAACCTCCGGCGCGTGGCGGATGGCCTGGGCGAAGCGGTCGAACACGTCGGGCGTCGTCTTGTCGAGCAGCACCTCGACGAACACCATCAGCCCGAAACCCAGCCGGTGCGGATCGAGCCGCGCCGTGAATCCCGTCACATAGCCGTCTTTCAGCAGCCGCCGCATCCGCTCGCCGGCGGTCGTGGGCGACAGGCCGACCCGCTCCGCCAGATCAACGGCGGAAATGCGCCCGTCCATCTGCAAAATCGCCAGGATGCGTCGGTCGGTCCGATCAAGCTCCGTCATTTTCACGCTCCATGCCACCTTGTTCCGTTGATATCGCGGTGCAAAGGCGAAAACAACCATGGAGGCACGGCGAACTCCACGATAGTCTGCGGATGCCGCAGTGGAACAAGCAAAACAAAGCGAACACGGCGGCCTTGAGAAGACGAATTGGACCGGGTGAGAGACACCGTGACCTTCGATATTGGCCCCAACGCCGCGGATGGCGCCGGATCGGCGCCGGGCGGCGGCACGATCCTTCTGCTGGGTGCCGGACGCATGGGCGGGGCCATGTTGCGCGGCTGGCTGGCGCAGGGCGTGCCGGCCTCCGCCATTGCGGTCGCCGACCCCAGCCCCGCGCCGGATCTGGTCGAACTGGCCGTGCGGACCGGCATCCGCCTGAATCCGGCGGACGGCGCCCCAGTGGATACCGCCCCAGTCGATACCCTCGTGGTCGCGGTCAAGCCGCAGATGGTCGAGAGCGCCGCGGAGGGCGTTCAGGCGATGCTGGCGTCGCAGACGCTGGTGCTGTCGATCATGGCGGGCAAGACGCTGGCCGACCTGCGCCGCCTGTTCCCGTCCGCGGGCAGCGTGGTTCGGGCGATGCCGAACCTCCCGGCGGCGGTCGGGCGCGGCGCCACCGTCGCGGTGGCCGAACCGGGCTGTCCCGCCGACCGAAGGGAACGCGCTGCCGCCCTGCTGACGGCGGTCGGCAGCCTGGAGTGGCTGGCCGACGAGGCGCTGGTCGACGCCGCCACGGCGCTGTCCGGCTCCGGCCCCGCCTATGTCTTCTACCTCGTGGAATGCCTGACCCGCGCCGGGACGGAGGTGGGGCTGCCCGCCGACGTGTCGGAACGGCTGGCCCGCGCCACGGTCGAGGGGGCGGGGGCGCTGATGGGCGCCACCGGCCAGCCGGCGGCCGAGCTTCGCGCCGGCGTCACTTCCCCCGGCGGGACCACGGCGGCCGGCCTTTCCAAGCTGATGGCCGATGACCACCTCCAGACTCTGTTGAACGCGACCCTGCGCGCGGCGGCCCAACGCGCTGCCGAACTGGGCGGAACCGGCCCGAAAGCCTGAGAAGCACACCCCTTTTCACCATCAGGGACCGGCTCGCCCCCGGCCTGCGAATTCGAGCGGACGACACCGATGAACAGCATGACCAACCCGACCGCCACCCGGACCACCCCCCCGTCCGCCTCCTCCGGCCGCGCGGTACCCTTCGCGGACTTCGCCCCGCCCATCCGCCCGGCGACCGACCTGCGCGCCGCGATTACCGCCGCCTACCGTCGGCCCGAGCCGGAATGCCTGCCCTTCCTGTTCGAGCAGGCGGCCCTTCCCCCCGGCGTCATCACCGCGGCGGCGGCCACCGCCCGCAAGCTGATCACCGCCCTGCGCGCCAAGCCGCGGGGCCGCGGCGTCGAGGGGCTGATCCACGAATACAGCCTGTCCAGCCAGGAAGGCATGGCGCTGATGTGTCTGGCGGAGGCGCTGCTGCGCATCCCCGACCACGCCACGCGCGACGCGCTGATCCGCGACAAGATCGCCGGGGGCGACTGGCAGGCGCATCTCGGCAAGGGCGGCTCGATGTTCGTCAACGCGGCCACCTGGGGGCTGCTCATCACCGGCAAGCTGACCTCGGCGGGCGGGGAGCAGGCGCTGTCCTCGGCCCTGACCCGCCTGATCGCGCGCGGCGGCGAGCCGCTGATCCGCCGCGGCGTCGATTTCGCCATGCGCATGATGGGCGAGCAGTTCGTCACCGGCCAGACCATCCAGGAGGCGCTGACCAACGCCCGCCCGATGGAGGCCGAGGGCTTCCGCTACTCCTACGACATGCTGGGCGAGGCGGCGCTGACGGCGGAGGACGCCGCGCGCTACTACGCCGACTACGAGAACGCCATCCACGCCATCGGCAAGGCGTCGGCGGGGCGCGGCGTCTATGAGGGGCCGGGCATCTCCATCAAGCTGTCGGCTATCCACCCGCGCTATTCGCGCGCCCAGGCCGACCGGGTGATGGACGAGCTGCTGCCGCGCGTGAAGGCGCTGGCGCTGCTTGCCAAGGGCTACGACATCGGCCTGAACATCGACGCCGAGGAGGCCGACCGGCTGGAGCTGTCGCTCGACCTGATGGAATCGCTGTGCTTCGACCCGGATCTGGCGGGCTGGAACGGCATCGGCTTCGTCGTCCAGGCCTACGGCAAGCGCTGCCCCTACGTCATCGACTTCCTGGTCGATCTGGCGCGGCGCAGCGGCCACCGGCTGATGATCCGTCTGGTCAAGGGCGCCTATTGGGACAGCGAGATCAAGCGCGCCCAGCTCGACGGGCTGCCCGATTTCCCGGTCTACACGCGCAAGGTCTACACCGACGTCTCCTACGTCGCCTGCGCGCGCAAGCTGCTCGCCGCCCCCGACGCGGTGTTCCCGCAGTTCGCCACGCACAACGCGCAGACGCTCGCCACCATCTACGAGATGGCCGGCGACGGCTTCCAGGTCGGCCAGTACGAATTCCAGTGCCTGCACGGCATGGGCGAACCGCTCTACAAGGAGGTCGTCGGCCCGCTGAAGCGGCCCTGCCGCATTTACGCGCCGGTCGGCACGCACGAGACGCTGCTGGCCTATCTGGTCCGCCGCTTGCTGGAGAACGGGGCCAACAGCTCCTTTGTCAACCGCATCGCCGACCCGGCGGTCCCGGTCGACGAACTGGTCGCCGACCCGGTGGCGGTCGCCAGGGCCATCGCCCCGCTGGGCGCGCCGCACGCGCTGATCGCCCTGCCGCGGAACCTCTATGCGCCGGAGCGGGTGAACTCCGCCGGCCTTGACCTGTCCGACGAGACGGAGCTGGCCCGCCTGTCTGCCGCCCTGTCGGCGAGCGCCGCGATGACCTGGACCGCCGCACCGCTGCTGGCGGACGGCGAGCGGGCGGGGCAGGCCCAGCCGGTGCGCAACCCGGCCGACCGCCGCGACGTGGTCGGTTCGGTGACCGAGGCCAGCGAGGCCCTGGTGGCGGAGGCCTTCGGCCACGCCGTCGCGTCGGCCTCTGCCTGGGCCGCCACCCCGCCGGAGGAGCGCGCCGCCGGCCTGTTCCGCGCCGCCGACGCCATGCAGGAGCGGATGCCGACCCTGCTCGGCCTGATCGTCCGCGAGGCGGGCAAGTCGCTGCCCAACGCCATCGCCGAGGTGCGGGAGGCCATCGACTTCCTGCGCTATTACGGGGCGCAGGCACGCGATCGCTTCGACAACGCCACCCACCGCCCGCTGGGGCCGGTGGTCTGCATCAGCCCGTGGAACTTCCCGCTGGCCATCTTCTCCGGCCAGATCGCCGCGGCGCTGGCCGCCGGCAACCCGGTTCTGGCGAAGCCGGCCGAGGAAACCCCGCTGATCGCCGCCGAGGCCGTGCGCATCCTGCACGCGGCCGGCATCCCCGCCGGGGCGCTCCAGCTTCTCCCCGGCGCGGGCGAGGTCGGCGCCGCCCTGGTCGGGCACGAGGCGGTGCGCGGGGTGATGTTCACCGGCTCGACCGAGGTGGCGCGGCTGATCCAGCGCCAGCTCGCCGGGCGTCCGCTGCCGGACGGCGCGCCGATTCCGCTGATCGCCGAGACCGGCGGCCAGAACGCCATGATCGTGGACAGCTCCGCCCTGGCCGAGCAGGTGGTGGGCGACGTGATCGCGTCGGCCTTCGACAGCGCCGGCCAGCGCTGCTCCGCCCTGCGCATCCTCTGCCTGCAGGAGGACGTGGCCGACCGCACGCTCGCCATGTTGAAGGGAGCCATGCGCGAGCTGCGCATCGGCAACCCGGACCGGCTGGCCGTCGATGTCGGCCCGGTCATCAGCGAGGAGGCCCGCGCCACCATCGCCGCCCACATCGAGGCGATGCGAGCCAAGGGCCGCAATGTGGAGTTCCTGCCGCTGCCCGCCGAGACGGCGGACGGCACCTTCGTCGCCCCGACCGTGATCGAGATCGGCGGCATCCATGAGCTTGAGCGGGAGGTCTTCGGCCCGGTCCTGCACGTCGTCCGCTTCCACCGCGACGACCTCGACAAACTGGTCGACGCCATCAATGCGACCGGCTATGGCCTGACCTTCGGCCTGCACACCCGCATCGACGCGACCATCGAGCGGGTGACCGGGCGGATCGGCGCGGGCAACGTCTACGTCAACCGCAACACCATCGGCGCGGTGGTCGGGGTGCAGCCCTTCGGCGGCCACGGCCTGTCGGGCACCGGCCCCAAGGCGGGCGGCCCGCTCTACCTCTCCCGCCTGCTCAGCCGCCGTCCCAAGGGCTGGCTGGAGTTCCGCGGGCCGGACGCGGCGCGCGCGGCGGGGCTGGCCTACGGCGAGTGGCTGCGCGCCAAGGGCTTCACGGCCGAGGCGTCGCGCTGCGCCGGCTATGCGGCGCGCAGCGCCATCGGCGGCGGCGCGGAGCTGAACGGCCCGGTGGGCGAGCGCAATCTCTATGAGCTGCATGGGCGGGGCCGCGTCCTGCTGCTGCCGCAGACGCGGACGGGGCTGCTGCTCCAGCTCGGCGCGGTCCTGGCGACGGGAAACAGCGCCGCGGTGGACGCCCCGCCGGAGCTGGCCGAGCTGCTGCGCGGCCTGCCCCCGGCGCTGGCTGCGCGGGTGCGGACCACGGCGGATTGGCGCGACGTCGGGCCGCTCGCCGCGGTTCTGGTGGAGGGCGACCGCGATCGCGTAACCGCCCTCAACCGGCGCGTCGCGGAGCTTCCCGGCCCGATCCTGCTGGTGCAGGCGGCCACCGCCGAGGCTCTGGCGGCGGGGCGGGGCGAGGGCTACGACCTCGACCTGCTGCTGAACGAGCGGTCGATCAGCGTCAACACCGCGGCGGCCGGCGGCAACGCCAGCCTCGTCGCCATGAGCTGACCTGGGAGCTGACGGCTTCGAACGGGTCGGGGTGGGCGGCGCGCCGCCTACCCCGCAACCTCCCGTTCGATCACCAGCTCCTCGTCGTCGATGCGCAGGAAGGACCCGACCTCCAGGTCGCCCTTCGCGATGGCGTCGTTGATGATGATCTGCGCCTCCGCGAGTGTGATCGTCCGATCGTCAAAGAAAATCGGCCCGTCGGCGTGGCGGATGATCCTGAACGTTGCGGTGGTCATCCGGGTATTCTCCTTTGGCAATGCCCTTTGGTTAACCGGTGCGCGGCGCATTCGTTGCGGATCCCTTGATGCTCCCGTGGGGGAGCGCACATGGGACGAAACGCGAGGTGCGTCAATGACCGGAATGTTCTATTTACGGATAGTTGACCGGATGCGAACCAACGGGTAGCCAAGAGGTTGGGGGCACCGCAGCGCAAGGAGGATCATCAGGGTGAAAGACGACGCCGAACTCATCCGCCATCCGTTTTCCGAACCGCCGGACAATGGAACGGTCCGGGAGGTGGCGCCGGGTGTGCTGTGGCTGCGCCTGCCGCTGCCCTACGCGCTGGACCACGTCAACCTCTACCTCTTCGAGGAGGGGGACGGCTGGGCGCTGTTCGACACCGGGCTGGGCGACGACGTCAGCCGCGAGTGCTGGGACCGGCTGCTGCGCGGCCCGCTGGGCGGCAAGCCGATCGTCCGGTTGGTGGTCAGCCATTTCCACCCGGACCATGTCGGTCTGGCCGGCTGGCTGCATGAGCGTTTCGCCCCGCCGCTGCACATGACGCAGAGCGAGTATTTCTACGCCAAGCTTCTGCAACAGGGGCGTGATCCCCAAGCGCTGGAGGCGCAGGACGCCTTCTACCACTCCGGGGGTTTGTCGGCCGACGAGATCCAGCAGATGCTCGGCCGTGGCCTCAGCTACCTGAACCGCACGACGGGGCTGGCGCCCAGCTTCGAGCGGATGATTCCCGGCCAGACCCTGCGGCTGGGCGGGCGCGACTGGCGCATCCTGACCGGCGGCGGCCATTCGCCGGAGCAGGTGATGCTCTATTGCGCCGCCGACCGGCTGTTCCTCGCCGCCGATCAGGTCATCGCGCGCATTTCCCCCAACGTCAGCGTCTCGGCGATGCAGCCCAAGGCCGACCCGCTGGGGCTCTACCTGTCGTCGCTGGCCGCGATCCGCGAGGAGGTGGCGGCGGACGCGCTGGTCCTGTCCGGCCACAGGCTGCCCTTCTACGGGCTGGACCACCGCACCCGCGCGCTGGAGGCCCACCACGCCGACCGCTGCGCGCAGATCGCCGAGGCCTGCCGCGCCAAGCCGCTGAGCTGCAAGGAGCTGGTGCCGGTGCTGTTCCGCCGGGCGCTGGATTCCCACCAGCTGAGCTTCGCCTTCGGGGAGGCGCTGGCCCACCTCAACTACATGGTCGGGCGCGGCGAACTTCGCATCGAGACGCGCGCTGACGGGGTGCTGGCCTACCACAGCGTTTGACCCTGAGCGCCTGATCCGGCGGACACCGCCTCACCGGCAGACGCGGTAGGGGCCCATGTCGAGGTGGAAGTGGTCGCGGTGGGCCTCGTTGTAGTCGGGGCCCAGCACCGCGCGAAAGACATCGCAGGCACCGTCGCGCACCTCGCGCAGGAAGGCGCCCTTCCCAGTGGCTGGCCGTCCGTCCGACGGACTCCAGTCGCCGGGCAGGGCGATGGTGGTCCCGTCGGCCAGTGTGAATCCGGCGATGTCGAGGGCGTTGGCGGTGGCGTGCTCGCTGCGGCGTCCCTCCGCCCGGCCGTAGACGTTGCGGCAGGCGTAGCTTCCCAGATGCCGAACCCGCGTCACGCGCTGCCCGAAATGCCGCTGCGCCGCGGGCTGGAGCGTGTGCGTCTCGAACAGCATCCAGGCGGCGGCGAGCGGGCAGGTGACCGTGAAGCCGCTGTTGAAGGCCACCGCCGAGCGGCTGACCTGCACCGCGTCGGTCAAGCCGCAGCCCGGACCGGTCTGCCGGTCGGTCACCGGACTGAAGCGCAGGCCCGCGACGCCCAGGACGGCGTGGCATTGCCGGGGCGCGCCGTCCAGCCGGGACAGCTTGAGGCGGGTCAGCAGGTTCGGCGCCTCCGCGATGTCCAGCGGCGCCCACGGGTCGTAGCGGGGCGGAACCGTCACCGCGCCCGTTCCCACCGCCGCCGCCCCGCCCATGGCGGCCAGAAACAGCAGGGCCGCCGCCCAGCGGAAGAACCGTGCCATGCGTCTGCCGCCTCTCCCCGTTGCGCTGCCGCATTCTGAACAGCCGGGACGGTCGCGTGGCTCCTCCGGATCGTATTCCTCCTAATTGCTTATGAACCGGCGGTGGGGGCGGACTGTTGTCCAAGCGGCGGTTCATCCGTTCGTGCAATTGGACGGAGCGTGACTTCCATGCCACAGTTCCAGCGTTACCCTTCGTCACGCGGTGAGGGAGAGGCCCATGTCCGATGCACATGATGAAGTCCTGGCCATGCAGGGCCGGACCGAACGCGCGAATTCCACGATCCCGCTCACCGCTTCCTCCGCGCTGGCCTCCGCCGCGGCGCTGTTCCGGAAGATCGAAACGCCCCCGCCGCCTCCGCCCGCCGAGGAGTGGATCGTCGGCGACGCCGGGGCCTTCGGCATCGGCGCCTATGGCCGCCTGCCCGCCACGGTTCCTGCGGCGACGGTGGCGCCGGAGCTGCTGGCGCGGCGGGAGTTGGCGGCACGGCTCGACGGTGGGATGGCCGAGGACACCGCCGGCTGAGGTGCGATCGCCGCTCAGCCGTCCTTGCGGTACAGGTCGACCAGCGCCGTCAGGACGGCGGGATCGTCGTAGCGGCCGAGGAACAGGTCGCCGATGGCCCGGCGCAGCAGGATGCTGATCCGGGCGCGGGCGCGGCCATGAACAGCGCCCTCCAGCCGGCGGCAGCGGTTGCACAGCAGGCGGACCCGTTCGACCGCGGAGCGGGTGATGCGCAACGCCTCGACGCTGACCAGGATGTCGGTGGTGGCGGCGTATTCGGTGGCCTCCGGCCAGGGCACGCGGCGCCCGCGCCCGTCGCGCCACGTCTCGTCCGCCCCGTCGTACCAGCGCCCGTCGGGCAGGCAGCGCACGACAACCCCGTCCGGCCGCCCGCAGCAGCGGCAGCGCAGATTCCCCGAGGTCTCCCCCACACGCACCGGGTCGAGATAGGGCGCACGGATCTGCATCCGGCTCCCGGAGCGTGTCTGCCTGCCCCGCATCGGCTGTTCCAGTCCCCGTCTTGGAAATCCCCAACCGGGGGGAGGTCCCCGGCGGAACGGGGACCATGACACGGAACGGCCGGTTTCGCGCGTGACTTCTGCGCGGATCAGACCGCGAAGGGCATCAGGAACAGCGTGACCGAGGCCAGCGTGAAGGCGGCCATGGAGCGCCGCCCCACGGCGACGGCCGCCTCGTCCTGCCCGCTCTCCTCCAGGCGCAGCGCCAGGAAGCCCTGGGCCATGCCCGACGCGAAGGTG
Organism: Azospirillum sp. P4_B5; assembly: GCF_056402275.1. Classification (NCBI taxonomy): domain Bacteria; kingdom Pseudomonadati; phylum Pseudomonadota; class Alphaproteobacteria; order Rhodospirillales; family Azospirillaceae; genus Azospirillum; species Azospirillum sp. P4_B5. Next base: position 207,208 of record NZ_JBFUHT010000018.1, on the reverse strand, counting down.
ATGAAGTGGATGATCGCGAGGCCGGGCAGCGCGTCCAGCCCGAGGAACAGGGTGACCGCGCCCAGCACCATGCCGTTGAAGGCGGCTTGGCGCAGGATCGGTTCCCAATGCTCGCGGGCGACGAAGGTTTCGACCATGTCCAGCGGATGGCCGTTCCGCTCGTCCGGATCGGTGTGCAGGCTCATGGCTGGGCTCCACAGGCTTGGTGGGGCACCGCCCGCCACGGATGAGGCGCGGGGTCCGGGCGGTGCGGTGTCAGGATCGGCGGATGCTGTCCGCCATCTTCCTGGCGACGGTCAGCAGATCGCCGTCGGCCTTATTGCCGGTGACGGTGTAGGCGACCAGCCCGGCCCGCCAATAGACGAGCCGCAGGCTGTCCTGCACGACGGTGTGCAGGGTGCCGTCCTGCGCCGGACCGCCGGAGGCGACGAACAGGGTCAGCAGCTCGCCGTCCGGTTCCCTGTAGAGAAACTGGAGAGCGGTGCCATGGTTCCATGGCACGATGCTGGCCCGGATCAGGGTCAGTTCCGGACCGATGGCGGGAAGCGCCACCGTCATGCCGCGGCCCTCCGGCAGCGGGACCTGGGCGGTCTGAACCGGGACCGGCGTGGCGTCGATCTGGCGTGGGGGCGGCTGCAGCGTGTTCAGCGCGACGGCCTTGGAATGGGCCTCCGCCGCCTCGTCCGCGAAGGCGGGGACGTCATCGACCTCGCCGGCCAGCTGCGGTCCGCCGGTCCCGCCCGACTGCACCCACAGGGTCAGGCTCCATCCCCCCATGACCAGCAGCATCGCGGCGGCCAGCGGGGCGACCCGCCGGGTGAAGCGGTCCATGTCCAGACGCCAGCGCAGGCGCCCGGCCAGCGTTTCGGTCTCCTGCACCGAAACGGCGGCCATCATGTCGAGGCCGAGCTTCAGCATATCCTGCTGGTGCCGGTACTCGTGCAGCTTGGCGGCCAGCGCCGGGTTGGCGGCGAGCTGCGCCTCGAAGGCGGCGCGGCGGGCCGGCTCCATCTCGCCGTCCATGTAGAGATGCAGATCGGCGTCCTGGTTGAGGCTGATGGGATCACCGCCCATGGCTCACCTCACCGCCCGCAGCGCGGTCTGGGTGCGGTCGCGCTGGTCCAGCTCCCGGCGGCCCATCTCCCGGTGGCCCATCTCCACCCGCAGCGCCTCCCGCCCGCGGGCCAGGCGCGACATCAGCGTGCCGAGCGGGATGTCCAACTGGCGGGCGGCCTCCTGGTAGCTCATCCCCTCCACGGCAACGAGGGTGAGGACGCGGCGCTGCTCGTCGGGAAGGGTGGCGAAGGCCTCGATGGTCCGCATCAGCTCGACATGGTCGGGCTGGTTGGGCGGCATCTGCCCGTACGCCATGGCCTCGATGGCCGAGGCGCCGCGCGCCCGCACCTGCTCCCGCCGCACCCCGTTGACGTGGACGTTGTGCAGGATGCCGAACAGCCAGGACCGCAGGTCGCCGTTCGGCCGGAAGGTCCGGGAGCCGGAAATGGCGCGCACCAGCGTCTCCTGCACGAGATCCTCCGCATCGTCGCGGTTGCGCGCCAGCGCCAGGGCGTAGCGGCGCAGGGAGCGCAGTTGATTCGACAGTTGATCGCGCAGGCTGAACGTCACGTCTCCACCCCGTGGACTGGATTTTCCCGATTTCCTGCTCCGTTTTCGTTTCGGGAGGGCCTTTTAATCCCGGGGCGGGACGCTTTCCGTGGTCAATCGTCGTCCTGGTCGCGGGACGGCCGGTGCAGGGAGCCATCGGCGAGGATGATCTCGCTGGCCATCAGCCCGCCCTTTCGGACACGTCCGGTGACGGTGATGGGGGCGCCCGGCTCGATGCCCGCCGGCAGGAGGCCGCGCACCATGACGTCCGTCCGGGCGCTGCCGTCCTGAACGGTCATCCAGTTGACGCCCACCGCTGCAACCGATCCGGAGACGGTGCCGCCCCCGGTCCGCAGCACCTCGGCGACCGGCTGCGGCGAGGCGGCCTGGACCGTGCGGTGCCGCTCGCCGGCGTCGGCGGAACTGGACAGCAGAAGGGCGGCGAAGGCCGCGGCCAGAGCGGGAAGGGTGGTGGAACGGCGCATGATCGTTGTCTCCATCGCAAGGGGCGGGAGGTCCGCCCGAACAGGAGTGATCATGACAAGGCGCGTCTGAGCCTCGCCTGAACGGGGCGTTCAATCGCGGTTCAGGAAGACCGATCACAAACCGCTTGATCGGCGGGGGCCAGTCTATAAATTAGAGATATCTCATTTAAAGGGTGGACGTGGCCCATGCCATCCATCGAGCCGCCGCTCGACCCCGCCGATTTGGAAGAGCGGGCTGCCGAGGCGGAAGCCTTCCTGCGCTCCATCGCCAGCCGCCACCGGCTGATGATTCTGTGCAGCCTTCTGGACGGGGAGATGCCGGTGGGCGACCTCGCGCGGCGGCTTGGCTTGTCGCAGTCGAACCTGTCCCAGCACCTTGCCAAGCTGCGGGACGAGGGGCTGGTCGCCACCCGGCGGGACGGCACCTCGATCCACTACCGCATCGGGTCGGACCGGGTGCGCCCGATCCTGCTGGAACTGTACCGGCAGTTCTGCGTCGGCGCACGCTGCGTGGCCGACGCGGACCCCAGCCCCTGAAACACTCCTCTCAGCGCTCGATCGGGCCGGACGCGGCCATCCAGGCGGCGATGCCGCCGTTCAGCCGGTAAATACCCCCGTTGTAGCCGCCGGCCGCCATCCTGGCCGACGCCGGGCCGCAGCGCCGCCCGCTCTGGCAATGGAAGACCAGATGCTTGCCCGTCGCGTCCGGCACGCGGGCCGGGTCGAACTGCGACAGCGGCACCAGCGTGGCGCCGGGGATGTGGCCGGCGCGGTGCTCATGCGGCTCGCGGACATCGACGATCACCGCCGAGCCGTCCTTCAGCCAGCCCATGACGGTGGCCGCGTCCACGGTCTTGATCTGGTCGCTCATGGTGTTTGCGCTCCGGTTGAGGCCGAGGAAGGAGAGTAGGGTCGTGAGCATGGCAATCCCTGGACGTTGGAAGGTTCACGATGGTCAGTGGCTTCCCCGCGCAGGACGATGTAGATCGCCGGGATCACCAGCACCGTCAGGAGGGTCGAGCTGAACAGCCCGAACAGCAGCGAGATCGCCAGTCCCTGGAAGATCGGGTCGGTCAGGATGAAGGCGGCGCCGATCATCGCGGCGACGGCGGTCAGCAGGATCGGCTTGAAGCGGATGGCCCCGGCCTCCAGCACCGCCTCGCGCAGCGGCGTCCCGCGCTCCCTCAGATGGCGGATGAAGTCCACCAGCAGGATGGAGTTGCGCACGATGATCCCGGCCAGCGCGATGAAGCCGATCATCGAGGTGGCGGTGAAGGCCGCGCCGAACAGCCAGTGGCCCAGCACGATGCCGATCAGCGTCAGCGGCACCGGCACCAGGATGACCAGCGGCAACTTGAAGCTGCCGAACTGGGCGACGACCAGCAGATAGATGCCCAGGATCGCCACGCCGAAGGCCGCCCCCATGTCGCGGAAGGTGACGTAGGTGATCTCCCACTCGCCATCCCACAGCAGCACCGGCCGGCTCTGGTCGTCCGGCTGGCCGTGCATCCGGATCTCCGGCGCGGCGGCCAGCCCGGCGGTGGTCCAATCGACGGCCTTCAACCGCTCCTGCACCGCCAGCATGCCGTAGACCGGCGCCTCGAACCGACCGGCCAGATCGGCCATGACCATCTCCGCGAAGCGCCCGTTGTGGCGGAACAGCGTGTGGGAGGCCGGTTCCCGCATCATCGTCACCAGATCGCCCAGCTCCACCGTGCCGCGCGCCCCCGGAACCGGGGTGGCGAGGAGGCGCTCGGACAGGAACAGGCCGGAACGCGGCATCTGCACGGCGATCTCGATGGGTGTGCGCCCCGCCCCGCGGTGCGAATATCCGACGGGAACGCCGCCGGTCAGCGCGTGCAGCGTGTCGTAGACGGCCTGCTCCTCCACGCCGTGGAACTCCAGGCTTTCGCGGTCCAGCGCGAAACGCAGCCGGTCGCCGGTCGGGCGGATGCTGTTCTCGATGTCGACGATGAAGTCCACGCCGCGGAAGGCGTCCTCCACCGCCAGCGCCGCCTTGCGCCGGGTCTCCGCGTCGGGGCCGTAGACCTCCATCAGCAGGGTGGACAGCACGGGCGGGCCGGGCGGCACCTCGACCACCTTCAGCACGGTTCCGGCGGGCAAGGGCAGGCCCGACAGCCGCGTCCGGATGTCGAGCGCGACCGCGTGGCTGCTGCGGCTCCGCTCGCTCTTGGGGGCGAGGTTGACCTGAAGGTCGCCCTGCTCCGGCTGGTCGCGCAGGTAATAATGCCGGACCAGGCCGTTGAAGTTGAAGGGGGACGCGGTCCCGGCATAGGCCTGGACGCTGGCCAGTTCCGGCAGATCGGCGATTTTTTGTGCTGCGGCGAGCAGGGCGCGCTCCGTGTCCTCCGGCGCCGCGCCGCGTGGCAGGTCGAGCACCACCTGAAGCTCCGACTTGTTGTCGAAGGGCAGCAGCTTCACCGCCACGTCCTTGGTGTAGAACAGCCCCGTCGAGGCGAGTGTCGCCACCCCGACCGTCAGCAGGAAGATCCAGGCCCGGCGCTTGCTGCGGACCAGCGGGCGCGCGGCGGCGCGGTAGAGGCGCCCGAGCCGCCCGCCGTCCTGCTCGCCGTGTCCGGCCCCGTGCCCGCTTACCGGAGACTCCCCCGGACGCAGCGCCACCATCAGCCAGGGCGTCAGCACCATGGCAACGAAGAAGCTGAAGACCATGGCCGCCGAGGCGTTGGCCGGGATCGGGCTCATGTAGGGCCCCATCAGGCCGGACACGAACATCATCGGCAGCAGCGCGGCGATGACCGTCAGCGTGGCGACGATGGTCGGGTTGCCGACCTCCGCCACCGCCTCGACGGCGGCCTGGACCTTGCTCCGCCCGTCGCGCATCGACCAGTGGCGGTCGATGTTCTCCACCACGACGATGGCGTCGTCGACCAGGATGCCGATGGAGAAGATCAGGGCGAACAGGCTGACCCGGTTGATGGTGTAGCCCATCAGCCAGGACGCGAACATGGTCAGCAGGATCGTCGTCGGGATGACCACCAGCGTCACCAGACCCTCGCGCCAGCCGATGGCTAGGACGATCAGCCCGACGATGGTGACGGTGGCGAGCGCCAGATGGAACAGCAGCTCGTTGACCTTCTCGTCGGCCGTCTCGCCGTAGTTGCGGGTGACGGTCAGCGTGAGATCCTTCGGCAGCCCCTCCGCCTGGATGGCCTGGACGCGCTCCAGCACGCGGTCGGCGATGGTGACGGCGTTGGCCCCGGCGCGCTTGGCGATGGCGATGGTGACGGCGGGGGTGCGGACCAGCCCGCCCTTGCCGTCCGGCACCAGATGCCAGGCGCTGTTCTCGTCGGGTCGCGCCCCCGCCACCACGTCGGCCACGTCCTTCACATAGACGGGCCGCCCGTCGCGGGTGGTGACCAGAAGCAGCCCGATGTCCGCCGTGCCCTGGAGCGTCTGGCCGGCGACCACCGGCAGGCTGCCGCCCGCGCTGCGCACCGACCCGGCGATGAAGGAGCGGTTGGCGTTCTTCACCTTGTCCACGAGCTGGTTCAGCGTGACGCCGTAGAGCGCCAGCCGTTCCGGGTCGGGCTCCACCCGGATCTGGTCGGGCTGGCCGCCGACGATGACGCTGCGCCCGACATCCTCGATCTGGGTGAGCTGGCCCAGCAGGTCGTCGGCCACCCCGTGCAGGGCGTTGACGGTCCATCGCCCGGCGGCCTCCGCCCTGGGCGACAGGGTCAGCGTCAGGATGGCGACGTCGTTGATGCCGCGCCCGACGATCAATGGTTCCGGGATGCCCAGCGGGATGCGGTCCATGCTGGCGCGGACCCGCTCGTGCACGCGCAGGATGGCGTCGTCGGACGGGGTGCCGACGAGGAAGCGCGCGGTGACCACCACGCGGTCGTCCATGGTCTGGCTGTAGGTGTGCTCGACCCCGTCGATGCCCTTGACGATCTCCTCCAGCGGCCGGGTGACCAGCTCCACCGCGTCGCCGGCCTTCAGCCCGTCGGCCTGGACGAGGATGTCGACCATGGGGACGCTGATCTGCGGCTCCTCCTCGCGCGGGAGGGACATGAGGGCGATGGCGCCGACCGCCAGCGAGGCGAGCAGCAGCAGCGGGGTCAGGGGGGAGCGGATGAAGGTCCGCGTCAGCACCCCGGAAAGGCCGAGCCTCATGGCATCCCCCTCACGTCACGAGCCCGCCGGGCGGACGATGACGTCGCCGGGCTTCAGGCCGGACAGGATCTCCAGCCCGCCGGGCCGGTCGCCGACCGTGGGAATCTCACCGCCCGCCTGGACCGGGACCTCCGTCCCGTCGGCAAGCCGGACGAAATCGGTGCCGAAGCGGCGCAGCAGCCAGTCCGGCGGGATCACCACCGCGTCGCGCATGCCGGTGGCGACATAGACCCGCACCCGCTCGCCAACGAAGAAGTCGCCGAGGCCGCTGACCGTGGCGTCGGCGACCACCCGACCGCCGGCCATCTCGGGATAGACCTGCCGGACGACGCCGCGCGCCAGCGCCGTGGCGCCGGGATCGGCGACGGGCACCGGAGCCAGCCCGCGCTGGCCGACCAGCACCGGGTCGCCCTCCTTCAGGAAGCGGGCGTGCCGCTCCGGCAGGTGCAGGCGCAGGATGTAAGTGTCGGTGGCGATGCTGGCGACCGGCTCGCCCGGCATGACCACGGCGCCGGCGATCACCTTGACCTGGAGGACGCGCCCGGCAGCGGGAGCCAGCACCTCCCCCTCCCGCAGTTGCTGGGCGATGACGGAGCGTTCGGCCTCCATGGCGGCGATCTGGGCGCGGGCGACGTCCAGCGCGGCCTGCGCGTCGTCCAGCCGCTGCTGCGTGCCGGTGCCGCTGGCGCGGAGCTGGCGGGCGCGGCCCAGTTCCAGCTCCGCCTGATGCTGCTGCGCCTTCAGCGCCTGGATGCGCGCGTCGAGCGCGGCGAGCTGGAGCGGCAGCTTGGGGTCGCGCACGGTGGCGATGACCTGCCCGACGGCCACCTTGTCGCCCTCCGTCACCGTCAGATCGGCGACGGTGCCGCCGATGCGGGTGCGGGCCAGCGTCTCGCGCACGCTTTCCACGGTGGCGAAGACCGCCTTCAAATCCTCCACCGGGCGCGGCTGCACGGTCAGGCTGTCGGGCTCGGCCGCCGTCGCGGACCGGGGAAAGAGGGCCGCCAGCAGGGCGACGGCGAGCAGCGCCTTGCGGGCCGACGAGCGTGGGAGATGGGAACGGGGCATGGCGAGCCACTTCGAACGGGAGGAACGGAACTCGGGGTGTCCTGATTCTATATTTTAGTCATTGCTAAATTAGCGTCAACGAATAAAATGCGTTGACCAGCCGGCAGTCCATCCGGCTCGAAGGAGACCGCCTCATGAGCATCGACCGCATCGTCATGGCTTTCGCCGGGATCGTGATCCTGCTGAGCCTCGCCCTGTCCCAGATTCACGGCCCGAACTGGCTGTGGCTGACCGCCTTCGTCGGGGCCAACCTGCTCCAGGCGGCCTTCACCGGCTTCTGCCCGCTGGCGATCGCGCTGAAGCGGATCGGGCTGCGCCCCGGCATGGCCTTCGAGTAAGGCGGGGAGCTGGGCAAAGCGGGGCTTTTCGACCAATACACCCACACAACCGGGCGGCCCAGGACCGGCGCGCGAGAACCGGCCGAACAGACCCGGATCTTCATGGAGAGGAAACGGATATGGCCCACATCGTCGTACTCGGGGCGGGCATCGGCGGCATACCGATGGCCTACGAGCTGAAGGATCGGACGCGGCCCGGCGACCGGATCACCGTCGTCTCGAACAGCAGCCAGTTCCAGTTCGTGCCGTCCAACCCCTGGGTGGCGGTCGGCTGGCGCAAGCGCGGCGACATCACCGTCGCTCTGGCCGAGCCCTTCGCCCGCAAGGGCATCGCCTTCAACCATTCCGGCTGCCGCGCGCTGCGGCCCCAGGACAACGCGCTGGATCTCGGGGACGGGACCAGCCTCAGCTACGACCAGCTCGTCGTCGCCACCGGCCCCGAACTGGCCTTCGACGAGATCGAGGGCTTCGGGCCGCAGGCCAACACCGTCTCGATCTGCCACGTCGACCACGCGGAGGAGGCCGCCAAGCGGTGGGAGGCGTTCTGCCGCAACCCCGGCCCGCTGGTCGTCGGGGCGGTGCAGGGAGCGTCCTGCTTCGGCCCGGCCTACGAATTCGCGATGATCGCCGACGCCGACCTGCGCCGCCGCAAGATCCGCCACAAGGTGCCGATGACCTTCATCACGTCGGAACCCTACATCGGGCATCTCGGGCTGGGCGGGGTGGGCGACACCAAGGGGCTTCTGGAATCGGCGCTGCGCGAACGGCACATCCAATGGATCGCCAACGCCCGCGTCGACCGCTTCGAGCCCGACACGGTCCACGTCACGGAGGTCGACGCCGACGGCAAGGACAAGGCGCGGCATGCGGTGGGCAGCCGCCTGACCATGATGCTCCCCGCCTTCCGCGGCATCGCCCCGTTGCGCGGTGTGGAGGGGCTGGTGAACCCGCGCGGTTTCGTGCTGACCGACCGCCACCAGCGCAACCCGACCTTCCGCAACGTCTTCGGCGTCGGCGTCTGCATCGCCATCCCGCCGGTGGAGAAGACGCCGGTCCCGGTGGGCGTTCCGAAGACCGGCTACATGATCGAGACCATGGTGACCGCCGCCGCCCACAACATCCGCGCCATCCTGGACGGCAAGGAACCGACGGAGGAGGCGACCTGGAACGCGCTCTGCCTCGCCGATTTCGGGGACAGCGGAGTCGCCTTCGTCGCCATGCCGCAGATCCCGCCGCGCAACGTCAACTGGTCGTCGCACGGGCGCTGGGTCCATCTCGCCAAGGTCGGCTTCGAGCGCTACTTCCTGCGCAAGGTGCGCAAGGGCATCGGCGAGCCGGTCTATGAACGCTACGCGCTGAAACTGCTGGGCCTGACGCGCGTGCAGCCGGACGCGCCGGCCACGCTGGACGGGTAAGGAGCCATACGGATTGAAAGTGGCCGGGCACGGGTGTATGCGGCGCGTGGGAAGCCGCCTTCCCCGCGCCTTTTCCCGTTCAAGTGCCCCGTCCGAAGGAAGCCATGGCCCCCACGCCCCGACCGGTTCGCCTGACGCTCGCGCTGGCCGGGATTCTCGCCGCGACCATTCTGGCGGTGGTCCCGGCCCGGGCGGTGGAGCCGCCGATTCGCGTCGGCGTGCTGGCCTACCGTGGCGGCGACCATGCCAACGCCGTCTGGGAACCGACCGTCCGCTATCTGGCGGACCGCTTTCCGGAACGCGGGGCGGAGATGGTGCCGCTCGACCTGCCGGGCATGGACGCGGCGGTTGTCGCCGGCAACGTCGATTTCGTGCTGACCAACACCGGCAATTATGTGGAGCTGGAGGCCCGCCACGGCGTCACCCGCATCGCCACGCTCCACTCCTCCCGCTCCGGCGTGTCGGGGGCGGCGGTGGGCTCGGCGCTGATCGTCCGCGCCGGGCGCGACGACATCCGCAGCCTCGCCGACCTCAAGGGCAAGACCGTGATGGCGGTGGACCCCGATGCCTTCGGCGGCTTCCAGGTCGCCTGGGGCGCGCTGCTGACCGCCGGGGTCGACCCCTACGCCGACCTGAAGGAGCTGCACTTTTCCGGTTTCCCCGTGGACCGCGTCGCCTTCGCCGTCCGCGACGGCGCGGTGGACGCCGGTGTGCTGCGCGCCTGCGTGCTGGAAGAGCTGGCCGAGGAAGGCCACCTCGACCGTGCGGGGTTCCGGGTCATCGCCCCGCGCACGGAGCCGGAGTTCGGCTGCGCCCTGTCCACCGGCCTCTACCCCGACTGGCCGCTCGCCCGGCTGGCTAGAACGCCGGAGGATCTGGCGAAGGCGGTGGTCGTCGCGCTGTTCCAGATGCCGGAGGGCCATCCGGCGGCGCTGGCCGGCGGTTACGAGGGCTGGACGGTGCCGATGGACTACCAGCCGGTCCACGGCCTGTTCCGCAGCCTGCGCATCGGCCCCTACGAGCATCTGCGCGACGTCACCCTGCTCGACCTCGCGCGGGAGCATTGGCACTGGCTGGCGCTGGCGGCGCTCGCCCTGCTGTGGTGGGCGGTCCATTCGCTGCGGGTCGAGCATCTCATCAAGGTGCGCACGGCGGAACTGCGCGCCGCCAACCGCGAGCTGCGCCGCGAGATGGCCGAGCGCCGCCGCGCCGAGGACACTGCCCGCGAGCGGCAGAAGGAGATGGACCATGTCGCCCGCCTCTCCATCCTCGGTGAAATGGCCAGCAACATCGCGCATGAGCTGAACCAGCCGCTGGGCGCCATCGCCAACTACGCGCGCGGCTGCACGCGGCGGCTGGAGGCCGGGGTGGGCAGCCCCGCGGAGTTCGCCGAGGCCTCCCGCGCCATCGCCGCCCAGGCCGACCGCGCCGGGCAGATCATCGCGCGCATCCGCGACTTCGTGCGCAAGCGCGCCGTCCAGCTCGAACCGGCCGACGTCAACGGCGCGGTGGAGGCGGCGTTGCAGCTCTGCGAGGGGCGGGCGCGCAGCGGCAACATCCCGGTCATCCGCGACCTGACCCCCGGGCTGCCGCCGGTCCTTGCCGACCGGGTGCAGATCGAGCAGGTCGTGCTGAACCTCGTCAAGAACGCGCTCGACGCCATGGATGGTGGGCCGGACGGCGGGGCGGGGGAGGGCCGGGGCGTCACCGTGCGCACCGGCCTGGACGCGGACGGGCGGGTGGAGATCGCCGTGGCGGACCGCGGGCACGGGCTGTCGGAGGACGCGCGGGCGCGGCTGTTCGACCCCTTCTTCACCACCAAGCCCGGCGGCATGGGCCTCGGCCTGTCGATCTGCCGGACCATCGTGGAAAGCCACGGCGGCCATCTCTGGGCCACCGATCATCCGGGCGGGGGCACCGTGGTGCGCTTCGTCCTGCCCGCAGCGGAGGAGAAGGTCGATGCAGGCTGACGCGGCCCGCACCGTTTACGTGGTGGACGACGATCCGGCGATGCGCCACTCGCTGGGCTGGCTGATCGGCTCGCTGGGCGTGGCGGTGGAGTCCTTCGGCTCCGGCGAGGAGTTCCTGCGCGCCATGCGCGCCGACCGGCCCGGCTGCCTCGTCACCGACGTGCGGATGCCGGGGATGAGCGGGCTGGAGTTGCAGGACACGCTGGCTCGCGCCGGCTCCGTCCTCGCCGTGGTGGTCATCACCGGCCACGGCGACGTGCCGATGGCCGCCCGGGCCTTCCGCGCCGGGGCGGTGGATGTCATCGAAAAGCCCTTCAACGACCAGCTCCTCCTCGACCGGGTGCACGAGGCGCTGGAGAAATCCCGCGGGGCCTGGGAGGCGCAAGCGCGCAAGGCCCAGGTCCGCGCCCTGCTGGCCCGCCTGACTCCGCGGGAGCGGCAGGTCGCCGATCTGGTGGTGCAGGGCAAGCCGAACAAGGTCATCGCCGCGGAGATCAACCTCAGCCTGAAGACGGTGGAGGTTCATCGCCACAACGTCATGGACAAGCTGGAGGTTGCCTCCGTCTCCGATCTGACCCGGCTGCTTCTGGAAGCGGAGTAAAGGTCAGGCCCGACAACGCTCAAACGGCCGCCATCGCCTGCCGCACCCAGCCGAGCAGGGCGGGCAGCGGCATCGCCCCGGCGGTGCGGGCCACCTCGCGCCCGTGATGGACCAGCACGAGGGTCGGGATGCTGCGCACGCCGAAGCGGGCGGCCAGATCGGGTGCCGCCTCGGTGTCGACCTTTGCGAGGCGGACATGGGGTTCCAGCCGACCGGCGGCCTGCTCGAAGACCGGCGCCATCATCCGGCACGGCCCGCACCACTCCGCCCAGAAGTCGATGAGCAGCGGCAGGTCGCTGCGCTCCGCCTGGGCGGTGAAGCGGGCGGCGGTCAGCGCGATCGGCTTGCCCTGGAACAGCGGTTGGCCGCAGCGGCCGCATTTGCCGGCGCCGGGCTGGTCCAGGCGGCTGCGGGGCATGCGGTTCAGGGTGTCGCAGTGTGGGCAGGCGACGTGCAGAAGGTCGGACATGGCGCGGCTCCCCTCCAGGACGGGCGTCTTTATGAGCGTGATCTAATGCAGCTCGGAGCCGGCGCAAGAGGCCGGTGGCGCGGGGCAGGGCTGCGGCCGGCAACCCTTTTCCGTGTGGGGTCAAGCGGAGGACACGACGCAGGGATGTGCGCCTTCGGCATTGCGGTTGGGCGTGCGCTGTTCCTAGAATGCCGGCCCGTGGCCGTTCCCCCGCCGGGAGCGGCCAAGTCCTTTCGCCCGCATCCTTCCGCAGAACCGCGATTTCGAATGAAGCCTTCCTTTTCGTCCGCCTCCGCCGCCGGCTGTTCCCCCGTGGACGAGTCCGGTTCCGTCCTGGCGCACGCGCGGGCTCTGACGGCGGGATGGGGAGTCGGGGCGCGGGCGCTGTCCAGGCTGCCCGCCGCCGCGGTCCCGGCGCCCTATCGGGCGCTGCTCGACCACGACCGCGGCATGACCGCCGTCCTGTCGGAGCGGTGGGGCGAGCCGGTGGGCGTGCGGGTGCTGCGCCAGAGGACGGAGCCCGGTGGGACGGCGCTGCTGCGCGATATCGTGCTGACCGTCGGGCCGGACGCGCTGCCGGTGGAATTGGCGAGCATCCGCATCGCGCTCGACGGCTTTCCCGCGGCCTTCGCCGAACAGCTCTGCGAGGGGACGGAGCCCTTCGGGCGCCTGCTGGCGCGCAACGGGGTCGCCTTCTCGGTGGAGGTGCTGGGCCTGCTGACCGCGCCCGCCGCCGACGTCTGGGCCGCCGAGGGGCGGGTGTCCGCTGGTGCCGCGCTGTACGGGCGCCTCGGGCGGCTGGTGCGGGCGGACGGCTGGACCATCGCGGAAACGGTGGAACTGCTTCCCCGCGCCTGATGCCCTAACGGGGTGCCATCCGGCGGGGCATCTGATAAATCTGCAAGACCGTCCACGCTCTCCGCATCGGTGACCATGACCGCTCCGCATCTTCCGTATCTGTCGCAGTTCTCGCTGGAAGGACGGGTGGCGCTGGTCACCGGATCCGGGCGCGGGCTGGGTCTGGAAATCGCCCGCGCCATGGCCGGGTCCGGCGCCCATGTGCTGCTGAACGGGCGCGACGCCACGCGGCTGGAGCCGTTGGCCGAGGCCATCGCCGCGGCCGGCGGGCGGGCCTCGGTGCTGGCCTTCGATGTGGCCGACCGGGACGCGGTGCGGGACGCCTTCGCGCGGATCGCGCGGGACCATGGGCGGCTGGACGTGCTGGTCCAGAATGTCGGGCAGCGCAACCGCAAGCCGCTGACCGACTTCGCGGACGAGGAAATCAGCGACCTGCTCAACGTCGATCTGGCCGCCGGCCTGATCCTGGCGCGGGAGGCGGCGCGGCTGATGCTGCCCCAGGGCTTCGGACGGCTGATCACGGTGACTTCCATCTCCGGGCAGATCGCCCGCGCCAACGACGCGGTCTACGCCGCCGCTAAGGCCGGGCTGGCCGGCATGGTGCGGGCGCTCGCCGCCGAGTACGGCGCAAAGGGCCTGACCAGCAACGCCGTCGCGCCGGGCTTCTTCGCGACGGAAACCAACGCCGGCATCACCGGCAACCCGGCCCTGTCCGCCTATTTCGAGGGACGCACCCCGATCGGCCGGTGGGGCCGACCGGAGGAGATCGCCGGGGCCGCGGTGTTCCTGGCCTCGCCCGCCGCGTCCTACGTCAATGGGCATGTGTTGGTGGTGGACGGCGGCGCCACCATTCTCATGTGAAGGCCGGTCTTACAGGAAGCTCCGCCGCCATGCTGGCGATCCCCTTGTCATGCGCCGATCCGGCGGAGGCCTTCCGCGCCCTGTCCGGACAGCCCTGGTCGATGCTGCTCGACAGCGCCGCCCCGCACCCGGCCCATGGGCGCTACAGCTACATCGCGGCGGAGCCCTTCCGCACCCTGGAGTCGCTGGACGGGCGGGTCTATCTCGACGGCCGGCCGGTGGGGGGCGACCCCTTCGCTATGCTGGCGGAGGAGCTGGCGCGCCACGCCCGGCCCGAGGGGCGGCCGGGACCGGCGCCCTTCCGCGGCGGCGCGGTCGGCTTCATCGGCTACGAGGCGGGGCTGCGGCTGGAGCGCATCCGCTCGCGCCACGCCAACCCCAGTGGCCAGCCGGAGATGGCCTTCGGCTTCTACGACGCGGTGGCCGCCTTCGACCATGCGGAGCGCCGCGCCTGGGTGATCGCCGCCCGCCCGGAGGCGGAGGGCCGCGCCCGCGCCCTGGCGGCCCGGCTGGAGGGCGGCGGAGCGTCCCCCCTCGGCCCCGTTTCGGCCTCTCCCTGGCGGAGCGAACTGGAGCGCGACGACTATCTGGCGCGGGTGGAGCGGGTGCTGGAGTATATCCGGGCCGGCGACATCTATCAGGCCAACTTCACCCAGCGCTTCCTGGCCGAGCGGCGCGACGGGCTGGACGCCTATGCGCTGTACCGGCGGCTGCGCGCGATCAGCCCGGCGCCCTTCGCCGCCTATCTCGATTGCGGCCCGCGCCTGCGCATCGCCAGCGCCTCGCCGGAGCGCTTCATCCGGCTCAGCGCCGCCGGGGAGGTCGAGACGCGCCCGATCAAGGGCACCCGCCCGCGCTACGCCGACCCCGCCACGGATGCCGCCGCCGCCGCGGAGCTGGTGGCCAGCGTCAAGGACCGGGCGGAGAACCTGATGATCACCGACCTGCTGCGCAACGACCTCGGCCGGGTGTCGCGGGTGGGCAGCGTCCGGGTCCCGACGCTCTACGGGCTGGAGAGCTTCGCCAGCGTGCATCACCTCGTCTCGGTGGTCACGGCGCGGCTGCGGCCCGGCCTGGGGGCGGTGGACCTGCTGCGGGCGGCGCTGCCCGGCGGCTCGATCACCGGGGCGCCCAAGATCCGCGCCATGCAGATCATCGACGAGCTGGAGGTGGCGCGGCGCGGCGCCTATTGCGGCTCCGTCGCCTGGCTCGGCTTCGATGGCGCGATGGACAGCAGCATCGTCATCCGCACCCTCTCCATCACGCCCGACGCGGTGATCGCCCAGGCCGGCGGCGGTATCGTCGCCGATTCCGACCCGGCGGACGAGCATGAGGAGATGATGGTCAAGATCCGCGCCCAGCTCCGCGCGCTGGAGGAGGCCCGGACATGACCGTCGTCTGGCTGAACGGGCGCCTGCTGCCGGCGGCGGAGGCGCGCATCGACCCGGCGGACCGTGGCTTCACGCTGGGCGACGGGCTGTTCGAGACAATCCGGGTGGCCGGCGGCACCGCCCGGCATCTCGACCGGCATCTCGCCCGGTTGGCGGACAGTGCGGCATTGCTCGGCCTGCCGCTGCCTTACGACGCTACGGCTCTGGCCGGCGCCGCCGAAGCGCTGATCGCGGCTGAGGGCCGGAGGGACGGCTTGGCGACGGGCGTGCTGCGGGTGACGCTGACGCGGGGCACCGGAGCGCGCGGCGTGCTGCCGCCGGCGGACGCCGTGCCGACGCTGCTGATGACCCTGGCGCCCGCGCCGCCGCCCGCCGGCCCGGTGGAGGCGGTCATCGCCCAAACCACCCGGCGCAACGAGCATTCGCCGCTGTCGCGCGTGAAGTCGCTGAATTACCTGGACTCCATCCTCGCCCGCCAGGAGGCGGCGACGCGCGGCGCGGGGGAGGCGCTCCTGCTCAATGGCGCGGGCCGGCTGGCCGAGGCCAGCGTGGCGAACTTGTTCATCGTCCGGGACGGGCACCTGCTGACCCCGCCGGTCGCCGAGGGCGCGCTGCCGGGCATCCGCCGCGCGCTGATCCTGGAACGGGGCGATGCCGGGGAGGCGCCGCTTTCCGTGGCCGATTTGTTGGGGGCCGGGGAAGCCTTCCTGACCAACAGCCTTGGCGTACGCCCCCTGCTGCGCGTCGATGGGCAGGCCATTGGCGCCGGAAGGGTAGGGCCGGTAACGGCGGCCCTGCTGAAAGACATCGCGGCGGAATAGAGCGTCTGTTACGGTCGGAGGTAGGACCAGCCCTCTTCCTGAAGCTGCATCAGGCGGACGACGCCGGAGGGCACCAGCTTGGCTTCCGGCACCATGGGGACCTCGCCCTGTTCGACGCGGATCATGCCGTTGCGGGTGTTCTCGCAGGCGGAATAGGTCAGGGTGGGCAGGCTGCCCTTCAGCGACGCCAGCCGGTCCTTTACGGGCGAACGGTCGGCGCGCAGCATGTGCAGGCCAGGGCCGAAGGTGACCAACTCGACCTCCACCGTCTCGCCGATGTTCTTGTAATACTCGATGATGTTCTTGACGTTGTTCAGCGCCATGTTCATCAGCGCCGGGTCGTTGCTGCTGACCTGGATGGCGACGCGGTGGACGCCGGGCTGGTCCGCCCCCGCCTTCCGCCCCGCCATGGCGGCGGTCATTCCGGCGAAGCCGGCCATTGCCAGGGCCGCCCGGCGCGTGGAGCGCATCGCCATGTCATCCTCCCTTTCGCTGTGGGGGCATCCGCTGTCCTAGCACAATGACCCCGGCCGCCGCTTGTTCCCGAAGGGAGTGCCCGCGCAACGGAAGGGGGAGGCGGTCAGCGGCGCAGGGCGTGTTTGGCGGCCTGGACCATCATCATCTCCCCCACATTTTCCGGAGTCACCAGCCCGACCAGCCGGCCGTTGCCGTCATCGACGCCGACCGCGGGCAGGCTCTTTTCCTGGATCAGGCGCAACGCCTCCTCCAGCTTGCCGTGCCGGTGGATCACGGGGATGTCGGGGCGCATCACCTCCAGCACCGGCGTGTCCGGGCCGCGATCGCGCAGGGCGCGGATCAGGTCGTCGCGGGTCAGCACGCCGCGCAGCGTGCCGGCGCCGTCCACCACGGGAAACTCGTGCTGGGTCGTGCGGATCAGGCATTGCACCGCGTCCTCCAGCACGCCGGAGGGCGGCAGCGTCTCGAAGCGGGTGACCATGGCGTCCGACACGACCACGCCGTTGGTGATCTCGCGCATCTGCACCGCGTGGGCCTCCGACGAGGCGCCCAGATAGACGAACAGCGCGATGAACAGCAGCATCGGGTTGCCGAACAGACCGAGCAGGCCCAGCCCGATGGCCACCGCCTGTCCGACCGAGGCCGCCACCTGGGTGCCGCGGACATAGCCCATGCGGCTCGCCAGCACCGCCCGCAGCACGCGCCCGCCATCCATGGGGAAGGCCGGGATCAGGTTGAACAGCGCCAGGAACAGGTTCACCACGGCGAGCCGGGACAGCACGTCAATGCCGGCGTTCCGCACCTCCGCCGCTTCCGCCGGCACGAAGCCGCCGAGCGCGGCGTAGAGCAGCGCCGCGATCACCAGATTGACCGCCGGCCCGGCCAGCGCCACCACCAGTTCCTGCGACGGCTTTTCCGGCAACCGCTCCAGACGGGCCACCCCGCCGATGGGCAGCAGGGTGATGTCCGGCGTGCGGACACCGTAGCGCCGGGCGGCGAAGACGTGCCCGAACTCGTGCAGCAGCACGCAGAGGAACAGCAGCGAAAGAAAGACCACCCCCTCCAGCGCCGCCGGCCAGCCGCCCTGTGCGTGGTAGGCGGCGCCGATCCACAGAAGGAACAGGAAGAAGGTGATGTGGATGCGGATCACCGTGCCCTTCACGGTGCCGATGGGGATCGACCAGCTCATCCCGACCTCGCCTTGCGCTGTGACCGATGTGGGTACGTTCCTTATGTGGTGATCCTGGGCGCGTGGCGTCACGGTGTGCCTGGAAGGGGCATTTTCCAGGGGCAAGGCCGGCTCTCATCGTATCCTGGGAGTCGCTCAACCAGTCCGCTGCCCTTTCATCGTGTTGTTTATTATTAGTAGAGTAATATCTAATTTATTCCCTGAATCGGCTTGTCCCTATCGGCGATTACGCACTACCATCGTTTGTATTTCGTGGATTGAATGAGGGTATGCAATGGGCTTGCTCGACAGCATGGCTGAAGCAACGATCAAAACCAGCGCCACCGGGCAAAGGTTGTATTTCCCCTTTGGCATGTTCGGCCGCGCCCGCATTGTGCCGAACGAGCAAGAGGAGAACAAAATAAAGGCCTTGACCAAGCGATCAGCTGTTACTGGCTCAATCTCCAGCTTACTTTTACTTGCATTAAAACCGTCAGTCTCCACAGTATTGATTTTAATTTTCCTAGGACTCATCGTCCAGATTTTCGTGAATTATATTATGGCACGCAAGTATATACTCTCGGATGAGCGGATGACATGGGCGGAGGCAACGCGCATATCTGTCCACAAATCCGACCGAGGCAGCCTCTGGGTGTTCTTTGGTCTCGGTGTTGTGATGACGGCGCTGAGCGTCTTCGCCACCTTTGCCGTCTTTGCCATGAAGGACGACCTGTGGGACAAGATCACGGCGCTTTGTGGTGTGGCGTTTTTCGGAGCAGGCACCCTTTTCTTTCTGTGGATGATCCGTCAGGCAGGCCAGCGCGAGTGATGGGCTGGCCCGTCCAGTCTACATCGCCTTCAAGTAACGGACCGGGCGGCCGGGGGACAACGCCTCCGCCGCGCGGACGATGGCCTGGGCGTCGATCCCGTGGTGGCGGTAGAGGTCCGCGATGGTGCCGGTCTGGCCGAAATGCTCCACTCCCAGCGCCCGCGTGCGGTGACCAAGGACCGAGCCCAACCAGCCCAGCCCCGCCGGATGCCCGTCCTGCACCGTCACCAGCGCGCAATGGGACGGCACACCCTCCAGCAGCCGTTCAACGTGGGAGCGCGCATGGGGCTTGCCGCGTTCGCGCGCCCGTTGCGCGGCGCTCCAGCCGGCGTGCAACCGGTCGGCGGAGGTGACGGCCAGCAGGCCGACGTCGCGGCGGTCCTCGCCGAGCATCCCCACGGCCTCGATGGCCTCCGGCGCCACCACGCCGCTGTAGGCGACCACCACCTGGGCGTTCGGGCCGGGACGGCGCAGCCAGTAGGCGCCCTGCACAATGCCGCTCTCCAACTCCACGTCCATCGTCCGGACCGGCTGCTCCAGCACGCGCGACGACAGGCGCAGATAGACCGAGCCGCCCGTCTCGTCGCGCAGCCAAGTCCGCTCGTCCGGCTCTCCCTCGCCCTCCCGCTGCATGTAGTCGAAGGCCCAGCGCATGGTGACGGCCAACTCGTCGGCGAAGGCCGGCTCGAAGCAGGCCAGCCCGTCCTGGGCCATGCCGACCAGCGGCGTGGCGATGGACTGGTGCGCCCCGCCTTCCGGGGCCAGGGATACGCCGGACGGGGTCGCCACCAGCAGGAACCGGGCGTCCTGATAGCAGGCGTAGTTCATCTGGTCCGCCGCCCGCATCACGAAGGGGTCGTAGACGGTGCCGATGGGCAGCAGCCGTTCCCCGAACAGCGAATGCGACAGGCCCAGCGCCGACAGCAGGATGAACAGGTTGGATTCGGCGATGCCCAGTTCGAAATGCTGGCCGTCGGGCGAGAAGTCCCACGTGTAGGTGGAGGGGATGCGCTCCTTCTTGAACAGGTCGGCCAGCGCGCTCTTGGCGAACAGGCCGCGGCGGTTCACCCAGGCGCCGAGGTTGGTGGAGACCGTCACGTCCGGCGCGGTCGTCACGATGCGCTCCGCCAGTTCCGTCTTCTCGCGCCCCAACTCGTTCAAGATGAGGCCGAAGGCCGCCTGGGTGGACAGCGCCTTCTGCGTCGGAGCGGCCAGCGCCGCCGGCACCGGGACCGCCGCGGCACCATGGCGCCGCCGCCCCTTGGCCGCGAAGGGCACCCGCTTCAGGAAGGCGTCCAATTCCGCCGCCGGCCGGCTCAGCCCCTCGAAGCGGTCCCACTCATGGCCCGGGCGGACGGCGTTGGCGGCGCGGAACGCCTCCATCTGCGCCGGGGTCATCAGGCCGGAATGGTTGTCCTTGTGCCCGGCGAGCGGCAGCCCGGCACCCTTGATGGTGTAGGCGATGAAGCAGACCGGCCGGTCGTGCGTGCGCGCCTGGGCGAAGGCGTCGAGCAGCGAGGGCAGGTCATGGCCGCCGAGATTGCCCATCAGCCGGGCCAGTTCCTCGTCGTTGCGGCGCTCGATCAGGCGGGTGACCGGCCCCTGGTCGCCGAGGTCGTCGAGCAGCCGCTTCCGCCACGCCGCCCCGCCCTGGTAGGTCAGCGCGGAGTAGAGCTGGTTCGGGCACCGGTCGATCCAGTCGCGCAGGCGCTCGCCGCCCTCCTCCTGGAAGGCCGCCTGCATCAGTGCGCCGTATTTCAGGATCACCACGTCCCAGCCGAAGGCGCGGAAGATGTTCTCCAGCCGCTCCCACAGACCTTCGCGGATCACCGCGTCCAGGCTCTGGCGGTTGTAGTCGACGATCCACCAAGTGTTGCGCAGACCGTGCTTCCAGCCTTCCTGAAGGGCTTCGAAGATGTTGCCCTCGTCCATCTCGGCATCGCCGACCAGCGACACCATGCGCCCCTCGGGCAGGTCCTTCGCCCAGCCCTTGGCTTTCACATAGTCCTGCACCAGCGAGGCGAAGAGCGTCTGCGCCACCCCCAGCCCGACCGAGCCGGTGGAGAAGTCCACGTCGTCCACGTCCTTGGTCCGCGACGGGTAGGATTGGGCGCCCTTGAAGCCGCGGAAATTCTCCAGATTCCCGCGCGTCTGGTTGCCCAGCAGATACTGGATGGCGTGGAAGATCGGGCTGGCGTGCGGCTTCACCGCCACCCGGTCCTCCGGGCGCAAGGCCTGGAAATAGAGCGCCGTCATGATCGTCGCCAGCGAGGCCGAGGACGCCTGATGCCCGCCGATCTTCAACCCGTCCTGGTTGGGGCGGACGTGGTTGGCGTTGTGGATCGTCCAGGACGCGAGCCAGAGAACCTTGCGCTCCAGCTCGCGCAGGCAGGCGAGGTCGGCGTGGTTCGGATGGGTCGCGTCCATGTCTGTTTCCCTCGTGACGGAACGGCGGTCGATGATCGGCGAAGCCTATCATTTGTGCCGCGGCAGGAGTTTGCAAAGTGGCGCTGGAAACACCGCCGGTTTAGCATCGGATTGCGCTGAACTGGCTCAGGCGGCATAGGATGCCAAAAATCAAACTCGACCGGATCGACCGGAAGATCCTGGCCCTGCTCCAGCAGGACGGGCGGATGCCCAACAACGACTTGGCCGAGCGCGTCGGCCTGTCCCCGTCTCCCTGCCTGCGCCGGGTCAAGGCGCTGGAGGAAGCGGGTGTCATTGCCCGCCACGTCGCCCTGGTCGATCCCGCCGCGGTCGATCTGCCGGTGAACGTCTTCGTCAGCGTCAGCCTGGAGCGGCAGGTGGAGGAGCGGATCGACGCCTTCGAGGCCGCCGTGATGGCGCTGCCGGAGGTGATGGAATGCTACCTGATGACCGGCGACGCCGATTACCTGCTGCGCGTGGTGGTCCCCGACCTCGCCAGCTACGAGCGCTTTCTGAAGGAGCACCTGACGCGGATTTCCGGAGTTGCCAACATTCGGTCCAGTTTTGCCCTGAAGCAGGTGCGCTACCGCACGGCTCTGCCGCTGAGCCATCTGGCGGAGTGAGGTGGGCAAAAAATTAGACGTCTAATGTCCGCGGCGTCTTACTCTGACATTCGCGATGGAAGACCTGGGCCGCGTTTTGCCATAAAGAGTATTGGAACAGGGTCGCGCGGCGAATTTTCCCGCTGACAGACCCAGACCAACAGGCAAAGGCATCGGGAAGCAGGACGGGATGATGGACTGGGACAAGTTGCGGGTGTTCCACGCTGTGGCCGAGGCCGGCAGCTTCACCCACGCCGGCGAGGCCCTCAACCTCAGCCAATCGGCGGTCAGCCGGCAGATCAGCGCGCTGGAGGACAGCCTCGGCGTTCCGCTGTTCCACCGGCATGCCCGCGGCCTGATTCTGACCGAGCAGGGCGAGTTGCTGAACCACGCGGCGCGCGACATCTTCGCGAAGCTGTCGATGACCCAGGCGATGCTGAGCGAGAGCAAGGACGCCGCCAAGGGACCGCTGAAGGTGACGGCCACGGCGGCCTTCGGCTCGACATGGCTGACCCCGCGCATCGGGGAGTTCCTGGCGCTCTACCCGGACATCCAGCTCACCCTGCTGATCACCGACACGGAGCTGGATCTGGGCATGCGCGAGGCCGACGTGGCGATCCGCGTCAGCCCACCACGCCAGCCGGACCTGATCCAGCGGCATCTGATGACCTTCCGCTCGCACCTCTACGCGCACCGCCGCTACCTGGACCGCAAGGGTGAGCCGCAGACAGTGGCGGATCTCGCCTCCCACGATCTGGTGACCTATCCGCAGGAATTGCGCCCGCCCTTCGCCAACACCCATTGGCTGCGCGATCTGGTGACCGATGCGGTGGCCCGCGACCGGACCGTCCTTCAGGTCAACAACCTGTACGCGATCTTCCGCGCCGTCGAGAGCGGGCTGGGCATCGGCTCGCTGCCCGACTATCTGGTGACCGGCCTGAACGATGTCTTGCGGGTTCTGCCGGATCAGTCCGGGTCGAAGGTGGACGCCTTCTTCGTCTATCCGGAGGAGTTGCGCCATTCCAAGCGCATCGCGGTCTTCCGCGACTTCCTGGTCAAGAAGGTTGCGGAGAGCCAGTTCTAGTTCCCGCTCGACGGGTTGGCGAACAAGGGGCGCGGCGCCGGACAGGGCCGTGCCCCTTTGTTTTTCCGGCCATTCGGCTTTGGCGGGCGGCGGGGCGAACCCCGTTTTCGTGTTGAGCCAATGTACGCGCCGCGCGCTTCGAAGATGAACCGCGCAATCCGCATCCAGCGCTCATGCGGATTAAGCATTCATGCGGATTCGGCGATCGGTTCGGCGGGGGCGGACTCGCTGTCGAACAGATCGGGGAAGCGCCGGGCCAGTTCGGGAAGGGAATTCAGGATCTCGCGCAGATGCAGGCGCATGGCGGCCTCGGCGGCGTCGGGACAGCGGGCGCGGATGCCCTCGACGATCTGCTCGTGTTGGGCGATCAGCCGGTCCAGCGGGGTCGCCTGCGGCAGGCTGAGGTAGCGCACACGGTCCATCTGGGCCTTGGTCTCCTCCACCACCCGCCAGGCGTATTCGCAATCGACACCCAGCGCGATGGTGCGGTGGAAGGCTTCGTCCAGTTCCAGGAAGGACGCCGGGTTGGTGCTCGTGGCGGCCTCCCGCTGCGCCTTCAGGTTGGCCTCCAGCTCCGCGACGGCGCGGGGCGGCAGGCCCTCGCCGGCCTTGCGGGCCACGGCAAGCTCCACCGCCTCGCGGACGAAGCGGGCGTCCATCACCTGCTTGGCCGAGATCTTGACGACGAAGGTGCCGCGCTGCGGGCGGATGACCACCAGCCCGGATTCGCTCAGCTTGATGAAGGCCTCGCGCACCGGCTGGCGGCTGACGCCCAACTGCCCCGCGACCTCCTGCTCGGACAGCGGCTGGCCGGGCTGGAACTGCATCGTCACGATGGCGTGGCGCAGTTCCCGGAAGACGCGGCGCGCCACGGGCTCCGTCGAATCCGGCTCGATCCTCCTCAACATGCTCCCCCCAATCCCTTCTTTTTTCTGTCTGTCCCGCCGGTGCCCGCCCGGACGATCCTGTGCGGCGGATTCATCCTGCACCGTTCGCAAGCCCATGGACAACACCATTCTTGTATACTACCATACCAGTCGCGTATCGAACAATCGTCTCCGTGCAAGAGGCGTTGTCCTCAAAGGGAGGAAACATGAGCATCATCACCCGCAGCTGGCGCGTGGCCGCCCTCGGCTTTGCGCTGGCCACCGTCGCCGGCGGCGCGCTGGCCGCCGACTACACGCTCAGCGTCAACACGGCGCTGGCCCAGCAGGACCCGCTCTACAAGGGGCTGGAGGAGTTCAAGAAGAACGTCGAGGCGCGGTCCGGCGGCAAGATGGCCGTCCGCCTGTTCCCCGGCTCGCAGCTCGGCAAGGACGAGGACGTGCTGGAGCAGGCCCGCGCCGGGGCTGGCGTGGCGGTCGTCGTGGACGGCGGGCGTCTCGCGGTCTTCGTGAAGGAATTCGGCGTTCTGGGCGGCCCGTACCTCGCCCAGGGCTACGACGGCATCCGCAAGGTCGTCACCTCGCCGATGTTCGACCAGTGGTCGGACAAGCTGCGCAAGGCGTCGGGCCATCAGGTGCTGTCCTTCAACTGGTGGCAGGGCGAGCGGCACCTGCTGACCAACAAGCCGGTGAAGGGGCCGGAAGACCTCGCCGGCATCCGCATGCGCACGCCGGGCGCTCCGGTGTGGATGGAGACGATCCGCGCCATGGGCGCCACCCCGACCCCGATGGGCTGGTCGGAGGTCTATACCGGCCTTCAGCAGAAGGTGATCGACGGCGTCGAGGCCCAGCACCCGGCCAGCTTCGGTTCCCGCCTGTACGAAGTGACCAACCACGTCACCAAGACCGGCCACATCAACCTGATCACCGGCATCGTCACCAGCGCCGCCTGGTTCGACAAGCTGCCGGCGGAGCAGCAGACGATCCTGAAGGAAGAGGCACTGAAGGCCGGCGACAGCGCGTCGCGCGCCACCCAGGCGTCGCTCGCCGACTTCGAGAAGCAGATGAAGGACAAGGGCATGACGATCGAGGAGATCGACGTGACCCCGTTCCGCAAGGCCACCGCGCCGGTCTACGAGAAGCTGGGCTACGCCGAACTCCATAAGGAAGTTGAAAAGCTGCTGCAGAACTGACGCGGGGATCGGTTTGCGCTGACCTTGCCTCCTCCCTGACCCCCCTCTACGAGGTGGAGGGGACAGTTCTCCCTCCCCTGCGACAGCGGGGGAGGGCCGGGGTGGGGGGCAAGCACCTCTCAAAATCAACGCCGTCCGCCGCCACCTTCCGCGGCCATCAAGGGACCGCCATCATGTCGTCCTTGTTTCACAAGGGGGAAGCCGTCCTGGCGATGCTTCTCCTCGCCGCCATCGTTCTGCTCGTCTTCGCCGCCGGTGTCATGCGCTGGTTCGGCCATCCCCTGGTCTGGTCGGTGGACGTGGCGCAGCTCCTGTTCGTCTGGGTCGCCTTCCTCGGCGCCGACATGGCGCTGCGCAAGCGCGCCCACATCGGCATCGACTATCTGGTCAAGCGCCTGCCGGACTCCAGCCGGGCCGTGCTGGATGTCGTGCTGGGCGTTCTGGTCGTCGCCTTCCTCATCACCATGACGGTGATGGGCTACCGGCTGACCATGCTGAACCTGGAACGCCAGTTCGGCGACAGCGGCATCAGCTACGCCTTCGTGACCTCGGCGGTGCCGGTGGGCTGCCTGCTGCTGGCGATCACGCTGACCGGGCAGATCCTGGACACCCTGCGCGGGCTGCGCAGCCACCCCAAACCGGTCTTCGCGCCGACCCCCAAGGCCGGCGACATCGAGGAGGTCGTGCCGTGACCCTGCTTGCCGTCACCTTCTTCGCGCTGATGGCCTTCGGGCTTCCCATCGCCTTCGCCATCGGCATCGCCGGCTTCTCCTTTTTCGCCACCAACGACATCATCCCGATGTCCATCGGTGTGCAGCAGGTCGCCTCGGCCTCGCAGAGCTTCCCGCTGCTGGCCGTGCCCTTCTTCGTGCTGGCCGGTCACATGATGAACCGGACGGGCATCACCAGCCGCCTCATCAACTGCTCCAACGTGCTGGTCTCCTGGATGTCCGGCGGGCTGGCGCAGGTCTGCATCGTGCTGTCCACGCTGATGGGCGGCGTCTCCGGCTCGGCGGTGGCCGACGCGGCGATGGAGGCCCGCATCCTCGGCCCCGGCCTGATCGCCCGCGGCTATTCGAAGGGCTTCACCTCGGCGGTCATCGCGGTCGGCTCGCTGATCACCGCGACCATCCCCCCCAGCCTGGGGCTGATCCTCTACGGCTTCGTCGGCAACGTGTCGATCGGCCGGCTGTTCCTGGCCGGCGTCATTCCGGGTCTGCTGATGATGGCCGGGCTGATGCTGACGGTGTGGCTGATCGCCAAGCGGCGCGGCTACCGTGCGGAAATGGCGGAGCGGCCGACCCTGCGCGCCGTTGGCCGGGCGATGGCCGACGCGAAATGGGCGCTGCTGTTCCCGGTGGCCCTGCTGTTTGCCATCCGCGGCGGCCTGTTCACCCCGTCGGAGGTCGGCGCCTTCGCCGTCGTCTACGCCGCCGTCGTCGGCTTCCTGCTGCACAAGGAGCTGACCTGGGCCGCGGTGGCCGAGGCGCTTCAGGAGGCGGTGGTGGACACCGGCCTGATCATGCTGATCATCCTGTTCTCCGGCATGGTCGGCTACGCCATCATCTTCGAGCAGGCGCCCCAGACCATCGCCGAGGCGATGACCCAGCTCACCACCAACCCGCTGCTGGTGGTCGCGCTGATCCTGGTCTTCCTGTTCATCGCCGGGCTGTTCGTGGAAAGCACGGTGCTGGTCCTGCTGCTGACGCCGATCTTCCTGCCCATCGTGACGCCGCTGGGCGTCGATCCGGTGCATTTCGGCATCCTGATGATGACCATCGTCACGCTGGGCTCGATGACGCCGCCGGTCGGGGTCGCCATGTACACCGTGTGCAGCCTGCTCGACTGCCCGGTCGAGGAGTACATCGTCGAATCGCTGCCCTTCGTCGGCACGGTCATCGCTCTGGTCGCCGTGCTGGCGCTGTGGCCGGGGCTGGTGCTGTTCCTGCCGAACATGCTGATGTGAGGGGAGGGGGCTTGCCATGGGACGGGGTGCTGATATACTAATATATGGCGCTCCGATCTCTCGGCGGACCCACGGCCGGTCCGGGCACACCAAGCCCCGTCCATGGAGCGTCCTTGTCATTGTGGAAACGGGGCAGGGCCGCGTGTGAAGGGCAAACGCCAAGGGGCGGTCCGGGCAGGGCCGCCCCTTCGCGCGTCCGGACGCCCTATTTGCCCCTCACCATGCCCCAGAGCGGCTCGATCACCTTGTGCACCAGGGGGATCAGCAAGGCGCCCAGCAGCAGCCCGAACACCCCGGCGCCCGCCGCCCCGACCAGCCATTCCACCGCGGCCTTCGCCGCCGGCACGGCCTCTCCCGCCGCTACGGCGGCACCGTGGATCGCGTGCCCGACCGCGGTCAGGCCAAAGCCTTCCAGCCCATGGATGACGATGCCACCGCCCACCCACAGCATGGCGGCGGTGCCGACCAGCGCCAGCAGTTTCAGGAAGACCGGCATTCCCTTGACCAGACCGCGCCCGATCGCCTGCGTCACCGGGGCGAGCGCCCGGTCGGCGCCGCCCGGCGCATTGGAGGAGGGGCTGCGCAGCCCTAGGAGGCTGGCCGCTGGACGCCCGTTCTGCGCCAGCGACAGACCCGCGTCGTCCGCCTTCACGATCAGCGCCACCGCGCCATAGACCAGCGCCGTGATGCCCACCCCGACGATGGCAAGGACGGCGGCCTGCATCCAGAAGGACGAGGTTTCGGCGGCGACCGTGGACAGGACGATGGCCATGATCTCCGCCGACAAGATCAGGTCGGTCTTGATGGCGCTGTTGACCTTCTCCTGCTCGAACTGCGCGGCGTCCTGCCCCGCGGCGCTTGGTCCCTCCGCGTCGTGATGCGCCGCGTGGGGGCGCAGTGCCTCCCAGACCTTCTCCGCACCTTCGTAGCAGAGAAAGCCGCCGCCCAGCATCAGCAGCGGCGTGATCGCCCAGGGCGCGACGAGGCTGAGCGCCAGCGCCAGGGGCAGCAGGAACACCAGCTTGTTCTTCAGCGAGCCCAGCGCGATCTTGCCGATGATCGGCAGTTCACGGTCGGCGGTGAAGCCGACCATGTAGCGCGGCGTCACCGCGGCGTCGTCCACCACCACCCCGGCGGCCTTGGCCCCCGCCCGCGCCGCCTGTCCGGCGGCATCGTCCAGCGAGGCGGCGGCGACTTTCGCCAACCCGGCCACATCGTCCAGCAACGCGATCAATCCTGTGCTCAAGGCTTTGGCTCCCCTCCGTATCGGCGTCCATGGAGCAGACAACGCGGCCGGGGGCAAGCCGGACCTTCGGAGGGGCGGTCAGTCGTCGACCAACTGGTCGGCGGTGAGCATGTGGAGATCCGGGTCCGGCATGTCCCGGCCGTCGTCCAGATAGAGCACCCGGTCGACCAGCACGAGGACGCGCACGCCGTCCACCGGCACGACGCTCAGTCGCCGGTTGATGACGGCGTTGCGGAAGGCCACGGCGCGGTCGTTGTAGGTGACCGACAGGATGTCGCTGCTCCCCTCCAGCATGGGCAGGGCGTAACGCTCCATCATCTCGGCGGTCTGACCGTCGATCCGCGGCAGCAGGGAGGAGCCGATGATGTCGAAGCGGTGCCGCTCGATCCAGCGGCCCAGCGGCGGGGATACGGCCTGGGCGATCAGGCCGGGCGTGTAGAGGGTGCATTTCTCGCCCATGCTCCGCACCATCGCCTTCAGGCCGAGGAAGGTGGGGTGGTGCCGGAAATGGCCGGTCAACACGTCGCGCAACAGCGCCTGCTCCCGCAGGTCGGGCAAGGTGGCGCCGGATTCCCAGCGGGCGACGGTTTCTTCGGTGGTGGCCAGCATGACGGCGAACTGCGCGGCGGTCAGGCCGTGCAGCCTTCGCAACGCGCGCACGATCTGCGGCCACTCATGCACTGGCACAGACGGCTCTCCAGATTATCTCCAGGGGTAATGACCGGAGAATACGCGATTCCCCAGCAAACACATACGCAATCATGGGGCCGGAGTCATACCGGAGTATCCATTTTTTGGTTTGCGCAACCGACTGTTTCGATCCTAAACGCTTGAGGAAGCTGTAATTTTTCGGTCTTGCTGCTCTGCGGGCATAGCGCTTCTGGTATCGGGTATACCAGTGCACCATAACCCCACCAGCAAAGAGGAGACACATCATGGCTTACGCTTCCGCCCATCACAGCCATCACGACGGCCTTCTGTCGACCATCGCCAAGGGTGTTACGGAATTCGCCGGCGCTTGGTTCTCGGCCACCCCTCTGTATATCGTATACCAGGTCGTGGCGTCCGGCACCTTTGCCCCGGCGGCCGGCACCTCGACGCTCGACCTGCCGACGCTGATGCGCGAATGACCGGCGCCCGGGCCATCCGGCCCCACGACGCGGCGGCCCGCCCATCCGGGCCGGAAAAAAGGACCGACTCCTCCGGAGCGGTCCTTTTTCGTTTCGTCCAGCGGTCTCAGCAGGATTTCCGAACACCGCCCACGAATGGGCGGGCTACTGTGCTCCCCGCGTCTCTCCGACAAGCCAGTCGACGAAGCCGGCAACCAGGTTTCCGGCCAGTTTTCCGGCATCGGCCCGACGGGGAATGAGCGCGACGTACCCCGTCCTCGGCACCCGGATGTCCGGCAGCGGTGTCATCAGCCTTCCGCTTGCAACGTCGATCTCCAGCATCGGCAACGGACCGATCCCAATGCCAAGCCCGTCCTCCACCGCCTGACGGGTCACGAAAAAGTGGTCGAATGTCTGGCGGGGCTGCCCGGCGAGGTGTTCGAGCCCTGCCGCCTCGAGCCAGTTCGCCCAATCGCCGGCACGGGTTTCGCTTGCCAGCAGCGTATGCCCCTCGATGTCGGCGGGCTTCAGGATCGGCCGTTGCGCGAACAGCGCCGGGCTCATGATCAGCGTGTCCACATCATCCAGCACCGGGACGACGCGATGCTGCGGCCACACATGGTCCCGCGCGACGCCGCGCCGGATCGCCACGTCGACGCCGCCGCGCAGTTCCTCGAGCACGGTCGAAACCGTCGTGACCGCGACTTCGACGTGCGGATGGTCGGCGTGGTACCGGTTGAGGCGCGGGATCAGCCAGCGCATCGCGAAGCTGGTCGGGGCGCTGACGCGCAGGATGCGGCGCGCGTCGGGCCGGCCACAGGCTTGCGCCGCGACGGCCAGGCGGTCGAAGGAGAGACCGACCTCGGCGGCGAAGACTCTCGCCATCGGCGTCGCGACCATGCGGCGCCCGTCCTTCATGAAGAGCCTCTGCCCGAGCCAGCTTTCGAGCGCCGCGATCTGCCGGCTCACCGCGCCATGGGTGAGACCGAGTTCAGCTCCGGCTTCGGCATAGCTGCCGGTCCGGGCCGCGACCTCGAAGATGCGCAGGGCGTTCAAGGGGGGAAGGCGGCGCATGGGCGACCCGTGAGGAAAAGGAACGGTATCCGTGATTCGAAGCATACTAGTCGATGAAACCTCACACGTATACCATGCCCTTGAGATTGTCCCGGCCGAGCAAGTTCTGTTGCGTCTTCGAGGAATCGAACAAAGATGAAATCGGGGGATCGGTGGACTCGAAAAAGAAAAACCTGACGGGCGCCTGCCTCGCCCACGCGCTTCATGACGGGTACACCGACGCTCTCTACGCCTTCCTGCCGGTGTGGCAGGCGGAGTTCGGTCTTTCCTACGCGGCGCTGGCCATCGTCCGCTCTCTCTATTACGGAACGATGGGAGGATTGCAGATCCCGGCCGACCGGGCGTTGCGCGGCCTGTCGCCGCGGGCGGCGCTGGTCCTGTCGACCGCCCTCGCGTCCGCGGGCTTGCTGATCATGGCGGCGCCGTTCGGCTTCGCGGGTCTTTGCGTCGGCCTCGTCGTGGCCGGCATCGGATCGAGCATCCAGCACCCCTGCGGCTCGATGCTCGTCACCGCCAGTTATGGCTCGGCATCGCGGCATCCGCTCGGCATCTACAACTTTTCGGGCGATCTTGGAAAAGCCGCGTTGCCGGCGCTCGTCGCGCTGCTGTTGCCGCTCCTCGCCTGGCAGCCGGTGCTGGGGCTGATGGCGGTGCTTGGACTCGCCCTGTCGGTCGCCCTGGTGCCGCTGGCGCCGGCGACTCCCATCGCCAGGACCGCCGCGACGGGGGCGGCCTCCGGCCGGGGCCGCGGCGGCTTCGGCATCCTGACGACGATCGGCGCGCTCGATACGGCGACCCGCATGGGCTACCTGCTCTTTCTGCCCTTCCTCATCCACGGGCAGGGCGGGGACACGGCGACGGTCGGTCTGGCCCTCGCCCTGCTGTTCATCGGCGGCGCGTTCGGAAAGGCGACGTGCAGCCGGCTCGGGGAGCGGCTGGGTGTCGTCGGCAGCGTCATGGTGACCGAGGCTGCCACCGCCGTGCTGATCGCAGCGACCCTGCTCACGCCGCTGACGCCGACGCTCGTCCTGCTGCCGCTGCTCGGAATCGTGCTCAACGGCACCTCGTCGGTGCTCTACGGCGCCGTGCCGGAGCTTTCCGACGGCGATACGGGCCGGGCCTTCGCGGTCTTCTACACGAGCGTCATCGGTTCCGGGGGCCTGGCGCCGATCCTCTACGGCGCGATTGCCGATCACAGCACCCAGACGATCGGCGTGCTGGCCTCGGCGGCGACCGCAGCCCTGATCGTTCCGCTCGTCCTGACCCTGCGGCCGCATCTGGGCCGCCGGCCCTCCGCCGCGCCCGAACCCGCATGACCATCCCGCCACCACAGGAAGGGTCTTCCAAATGAACACCGTCCCCCAGGCGCCGCTGATTCTGATAACGGGTGGAAGTCGTGGCGTGGGCGCGGCGACCGCAAGGCTTGCCGCCGCACGGGGCTACGATGTCGCGATCAGCTTCGTCGCCGACGAGTCCGCCGCCCTTGCCGTGGCGGCGGATGTGGAGGCTCTGGGGCGCCGCGCCTTGCCCGTGCGCGCCGACAGCGCGGATCCGGCGCAGGTCGCCCGGCTGTTCGCCGCGATCGACCGGGAGTTCGGCCGGATCGACGTTCTGGTCAATAACGCCGCGGTGCTGGCCCGGCAGTCCCGGACCGAGGATCTCGGCTTCGAGCGGATGCAGCGCATCTTCGCGGTCAACGCGATCGGCCCGATCCTCTGCGCGCAGCAGGCGGCCAAGCGCATGTCCCATCGCCACAACGGGCGGGGCGGCGTGGTGATCAACGTCTCGTCGGCGTCGGCCCGGCTCGGCAGTCCGAACGAATATGTCGACTATGCCGCCTCGAAGGGGGCCCTCGAAACCTTCACCATCGGCTTCGCCAAGGAGGTCGCGCGGGACGGCATCCGCGTCAACGCCATCCGCCCCGGGCACATCTACACGGACATGCATGCGAGCGGCGGCGAGCCGGGACGGGTGGACCGCGTCAAGGAATCGATCCCCATGGGACGGGGCGGTCAGCCCGAGGAGGTCGCGCGGGCGATCCTATGGCTGGCAAGTGCCGAGGCGTCCTTCATCACCGGCACCTTCCTCGACGTCACCGGCGGCAAGTGAGCGACGGGATCGGCCCCGGCCCCGGAGCATCCTCCGGCGCCGCCCCCGGAGCGCTCAGGCGTCCCCGGCGATCTCCGCCAGAAGCTGGACCTGGAAGGACAGCAGGAAGGCCGCCCGCTCCTGCGCCCGCGCCCGGCCCGCCGGGGTCTGCATGGTGTTGGGCAGCAGCAGCAGCTTCGCCTTGAAATGGTCCAGCGCGTATTGCAGGTCGTCCAGCGGGCGGCCCTCGGCCATCGGGTCCTCGCCGTGGAACAGCGCCCGCTTCATCAGGCCGGAGGTGGCGAAGCAGCGGGCGATGCCGATGGCGCCCAGGCTTTCCAGCCGGTCGGCGTCCTGGACCAGCTTCGCCTCGATGGTCAGCGGCGGGATGCCGGCGGAATAGCTGTGCGCCTCGATGGCGTGGCGGGTGGCGGGGATCAGCGCGTCGGGGAAGCCCATGCCGCGCAGAACCTCCTCCGCCCGCTCCGCCGACAGGCGGGAGGCGCGGCTGCGGTCCGGATGGTCCTTCGGCACGTTCACGATGTCGTGGAGCAGGGCCGCGGCCAGCACGACCAGCATGTCAGGCGGCGGACCGCCGTCCCGTTCGGCTTCCGCCGCGGCCAGGGCCTTGGCGGTGCGCCAGACGCGAAGAAGATGATCGACGTCGTGGGCCGGGTCCTCGGCCACATTGGCACGCAGCCATGTGGTGATGGAGCTTTCCCAAACATCGACATCGCTGAGCACAACATCTTTTGGCATGAGCGCTCGTCCTCTATCGTGCTTTTTACATAATATGGGGATGGGCAGGGCTGTTGTCCCGAAATCATTTGTGGGCGGGCGTACCCCACCCCGAATCGGGACTCCCAAATCAGGCCCCTCTTATCCGGAATGGTTGCGTCGCGCCGAATGCCCGATGACCGCGGGCCGTCCCGCCGTTAAGGTGACGCCCGCCCGGAACGGGCCGACCGACAGGCAGAGGGGGGACATGCAGCCGATCATTCAGGTGCGTGGGCTGGAAAAGACCTACGCCACCGGCTTCCAGGCGCTGAAAGGGGTCGATCTCGATATCCGTCGCGGCGAGATCTTCGCCCTGCTGGGGCCGAACGGGGCCGGCAAGACGACGCTGATCAGCATCGTCTGCGGCATCGTCAACGCCACCGCGGGCAGCGTGACGGTCGACGGGCACGACATCGTGCGCGACTGGCGCTCCGCGCGCTCGCTGATCGGCCTCGTCCCGCAGGAGCTGACGACCGAGGCGTTCGAGAGCGTCTGGGCCACCGTCAGCTTCAGCCGCGGGCTGTTCGGCAAGCCGCCCGATCCCGCCCACATCGAGAAGGTGCTGAAGGATCTGTCCCTCTGGAACAAGAAGGACAGCAAGGTCATGGCGTTGTCCGGCGGCATGAAGCGCCGCGTGATGATCGCCAAGGCCCTGTCGCACGAGCCGCGCATCCTCTTCCTCGACGAGCCGACCGCCGGGGTGGACGTGGAGCTTCGCCGCGGCATGTGGGAGATGATTGGGCACCTGCGCGACAGCGGCGTGACTATCATCCTGACCACCCACTACATCGAGGAGGCGGAGGAGATGGCCGACAGCATCGGCGTCATCTCCAACGGCCGCATCGTGCTGGTCGAGGACAAGGCCGCGCTGATGCGCAAGCTGGGCAAGCGGCTGCTGACCCTGCAGCTTCAGAACCCGCTGGAGTCCATCCCGGCGGAACTGGCCGGCTACCCCCTGACCCTGTCCGGCGACGGGCGGGAGCTGGTCTACAGCTTCGACACGCAGGACGACCAGACGGGCATCGCCCGGCTTCTCCGCAAGCTCGGCGACCATGGCATCGATTTCACCAACCTGCACACCGAGGAAAGCTCCCTCGAGGAGATCTTCGTCAGCCTTGTGAAGGAGCGGGCATGACCTCCCCCATCAACCTTCATGCGGTCAAGGCCATCTATCTGTTCGAGCTGGCCCGCACCTGGCGCACGCTGTTCCAGAGCATCGCGGCGCCGGTCATCTCGACCTCGCTCTACTTCATCGTCTTCGGCGCGGCCATCGGCGGGCGCTTCACGGCGGTGGACGGGGTGACCTACGGCGCCTTCCTGGTGCCCGGCCTCGTCATGATGTCGGTGCTGACGGAAAGTGTGTCCAACGCCTCCTTCGGCATCTACATGCCGCGCTATTCCGGCACGATCTACGAGGTGCTGTCGGCGCCGATCTCGGCCTTCGAGACGGTGGTCGGCTATGTCGGGGCGGCGGCCACCAAGTCGATCGTCCTCGGCGTGCTGATCCTGCTGACCGCCCGGCTGTTCGTCGACTACTCGATCCAGCACCCGTTCTGGATGGTCGCCTTCCTGGTGCTGACCTCGGTAACCTTCAGCCTGTTCGGCTTCATCCTGGGGGTGTGGGCGGACGGCTGGGAGAAGCTCCAGATCGTGCCGATCCTGGTCATCACGCCGCTGGCCTTCCTCGGCGGCAGCTTCTACTCGATCAGCATGCTGCCGCCGCTGTGGCAGAAGATCACCCTGTTCAACCCGGTGGTCTATCTGGTCAGCGGCTTCCGCTGGAGCTTCTACGGGCAGGCCGACGTGCCGGTGGGGATCAGCCTCGCCATGACCGCCCTGTTCCTGGCGGTCTGCCTGACGGCGGTCTGGTGGATCTTCCGCACCGGCTACCGGCTGAAGGCCTGACCGGTCCGGACGGCGGGGATCACGCCCCGCCGTCCGGTTTCCCACCGTCCAGCATCCCGTGCGCCCGGTGCCATTCCTCCAGCGATTCGGGCGGATAGGCGTCGCTGTGCTCGTCTCCCGGCCCGGCCTGGACGGGGACCCAGTTGGCCTTCGACCCCAGCATCATGTGGACGTAGGCCGGCGCCTCCGGCAGGGGGGTGTCGATGGCGCTGGCGAAGGGGTGGACCAGCTCCGGCCAGCGCGGGTCGCTCACCCACAAGGCGGAGCCGCAGCGCGCGCAGAAGCGCCGCTCGCCGGGGCTTTCCTCCCCGTCGATGCGGGCGTGAAAGACGGAGACGTGCTCCGCCCCCGTCACGGCCAGCGTGTCGGCCTTGGCTCCCAGATTGATGGCGTAGCCGCCCCCGCCCGCCGTCTTGCGGCAGATCGAGCAGTAGCAGCGCAGGTACGGAGCCGGCGCATAGGCGTCCACCGAGAAACGCACCGCGCCGCAGTGGCAAGACCCGTCGAGCTTCATCCGTCCTCTCCTCCGATCCTCGGGCGCCCGGCCGCGCCGCCGCACCCGTCCAACCCTCCCGGTCCGGGAAAGTTTCCGGAGGGGGCGATCACGGCCCCCCTTGCGCTCTACATCAGCGGCAGGCCGTCCTTGAGCGCGGCTTTGACGTCGGCGTTCCGGCCCTCAGCCCCCCGCACCTCGGCCAGCCGCAGCCAGTCGAGGAAATCGCCGTGCCGTTCGACATGGGCGGCCAGACCCAGCGTGTGTTCGCGCGCGAGACGCTCCGCCAGCTCGCCGTCGCGCCGCTCCAGCGCCCGGATGATGTCGCGGTGCTCGTGCATCGACTGTTCGGCCCGGTTGTCCTGCCGGATCGACAGCTTGCGGATGGCCCGCATGTGGATGAACAGGTTGTCGGTCAGCGTCTCCAGGATGCGCGCCCGGCTGAGGCGGATGATCGCCTTGTGGAACTCGATGTTGGCGTCGGAATATTCCTGGATGTTGTCGGAGGGCGCCTGCTCTTCGAAGCTGCGGAAGATGTCCCACAGCGTGCCGATGTCCTCCTCGGTGGCGCGTTCGGCGGCGAGGCGGGTCGCCATGCTTTCCAGCGCCGCCCAGGCGATGATCATCTCGATGATCTCGGTCTTGGTCTTGCGGACGATGTAGATCCCCCGCCGCGGCTCCAGCCGCACCAGCCCTTCCTGCTCCAGCAGGGTCAGGGCCTCGCGGATCGGGGTCCGGCTGACGCCCAGCAGGCCGCTGAGCTGGCGTTCGTCGAGCCGGACGTCGCCGGGGTGGTCGTAGATGTCCATCTGGATGATGGCCTGCTTCAGCTTTCGGTAGACCTGGTTGCGGAAGGTGGCTCCGGAGTCCAGCGGCTGGACGGACAGTTCGGGTGGCGGCATCGGGCTGCTCCTTCGATGGGGCGGATGAGTGGGGATCACCCGACGAAGCGGTTCCGGTTGAGATGCTCCTCCACGCGCTTCACGCCGCTCACGCCGCTCGCCGCGGTGTGCAGGGCACGGCGCTGTTCCTCGCTGTCGACCATGCCCCAGAGCTGCACGACCCCGTCGTTGACGACGATGTTGATCCGATCGAGGTCCACCCAGGACTGTCCGTCCAATGCCTCCAGCAGCGCGGCGCGGATCGCCTCGTCGCCGGACGCGCCGAAGCCGGTCCCGCTGCGCCGGTTGCGGAGCAGGCCGTGCAGCAGGTTGGCCCGGCTGATGATGCCGACCGGGCGTCCGTCGACCAGGACGGGAGCACGCTTGATCCGCTTGTCCTCCATCAGGTCGGCGATCTCGGCGATCTCGGTGTCGGGCGCGACGGCCTGGACCGGGCGCGACATGACGTCGCGCGCGCAGCGCCCATGGGTCTTCAGGAAGTCGGCGGCCTGTACGTTGCGGCCCACCAGCATCTCCAGCCAGCGGGCGCGCGGACGGTCGGTTCCCGTCTCCACCCGGCGCAGCAGGTCTCCCTCGCTGATGATGCCGACCGCGCGACCATCCTGGTCCACCACCGGCAAGCCGCTGATCCGATGGGTCAAAAGCAGTTCTGCGATGTCCGGCACGGGGGTGTCCAGCGCCACCGTGATGACCGGCGATGTCATGACATCCTTCGCTTGCATCTCGACGTTCCTCCCTGAACTGGCGGTGCGGAGCCTGTGTCCGGCTCCTGCTGCGTGTCTGGTATACGAAATGCTATGTTTCTTGTCCCTTGCTCCCCAACGGACTTTGCGTCATCTCTGCTGCAACGCAGCATGAGTGTGGTCAGAGTCCGGAGTTCCCCATGTTGGAGAGTCTTGCCGTCGTGTTCGCCCTGGCCGGGTTGGCCGCCGTGGTGACGGAGATTTTGCGGAACGATCCGGGCCTCATCTCCGAGATCACCACCGACGTGCGCGCCATGGCCCTGCCGAGCCGTTTCCGGGCGGTCCGGGGCAACCGCTGCCGCGAGCCCCGTCGCCCCTCCTCCTGCTGACTCCTCTTCAGGCCGGATCGGTTTCCACCACGGCGCGGCGGCGATTGATGTTGCGGGCCATCAGGAAACCGGCCGTCATCACCCCCAGCGCCGCGACGAAGGGCGCCGTCCCGGTCAGCACCGGCAGGCTTTCCATCACGTGGGAATGGATGCTCGGATCGGTGAGGATGACCTCCGCCGCGATGTAGCCGAGCAGCCCGGCGCCCGCATAGACCAGGGCCGGCAGCCGTTCGATGGCCTTCAGGATCAGCGTGCTGCCGAAGACGATCAGCGGAATGCTGATGGCCAGCCCGAGGATCAGCAGGACCGTGTTGCCGTGCGAAGCGGCGGCGATGGCGATGACGTTGTCCAGGCTCATCACCGCGTCGGCGATCACGATGGTGCGGACCACCCCCCACAGCCCGGCGGAGGTGCCGGAGTGCGCCGCCTGCTCCTCCTCCTCGGTGGGCAGCATCAGCTTGATGGCGATCCAGAACAGCAGCGCCCCGCCGATGATCTTCAGATACGGAATGGCCAGCAGATAGGCGATGATGACGGCGAACAGCACGCGCAGCACGATGGCCGCACCGGTGCCGAGGAAGACGCCGATCTTCTGTTGCTTCGGCGGCAGCGAGCGGCAGGCCAGCGCGATGACCAGCGCGTTGTCGCCGCTCAGCAGGATGTCGATCCAGATGATCTGGAGCAGAGCGATCATGAAATCGGACGTGTCCATCGTCCCCAACCCCCCGATGTGAGAAGAAAT
The DNA here is from genome assembly GCF_056402275.1 of Azospirillum sp. P4_B5. Taxonomy (NCBI): domain Bacteria; kingdom Pseudomonadati; phylum Pseudomonadota; class Alphaproteobacteria; order Rhodospirillales; family Azospirillaceae; genus Azospirillum; species Azospirillum sp. P4_B5. Next base: position 169,130 of record NZ_JBFUHT010000018.1, on the reverse strand, counting down.
CCCCCCGCCGGTCGTCCCGTCCCGGACGCCGGCGGGGGAGTGGGTGGAGCTATTTCACCGGGATCACCTATTTCACGGGGATCACCTGGGTCCCGCCGTCCTGCCGGGACTGGCGCTTGCGCAGCAGGGCGGAGATCACCGGCCAGAACAGCATGACCAGCGCCAGGGTGACGATGCTGCCGACCAGCGGGTTGGACCAGAAGATCGCCAGATCGCCCTGCGACACCAGCATGGCCTGCCGGAAGGAGCTTTCCGCCATGTCGCCCAGCACCAGGGCGAGCACCAGCGGGGCCAGCGGGTAGGACAGCTTCTTGAAGACGTAGCCGACGACGCCGAACACCAGCATCATGACGATGTCGAGGAAGGCGTTGTGCACCGTGTAGGCGCCGACCGCGCAGATCACCACGATCACCGGCGCGATGATGCTGAAGGGAATGCGCAGGATCGAGGCGAAGACCGGAACCGTGGTCAGCACCACGATCAGGCCGGCAATGTTGCCCAGATACATGCTGGCGATCAGGCCCCAGACGAACTCCTTCTGCTCGACGAACAGCAGCGGGCCGGGCTGGAGCCCCCAGATCAGCAGGCCGCCCAGCAGCACCGCCGCGGTTGGGGAGCCGGGGATGCCCAGCGTCAGCATGGGCAGAAGCGCGCTGGTGCCGGCGGCGTGGGCCGCGGTTTCCGGAGCGACCACCCCCTCCATCTCGCCGTTGCCGAAATTCTGGCGGTTCTTGGAGAAGCGCTTGGCGAGGCCGTAGCTCATGAAGGAGGCCGGGGTGGCGCCGCCGGGCGTGATGCCCATCCAGCAGCCGACGATGGAGCCGCGGACGGCGGTCACCCAGTAGCGGGGCAGGCTCTTCCAGGTCTCCCACACGACCTTGGCGTTGATCTTCGCGCTCTTGCCCTTGAAGGCCAGCCCTTCCTCCATGGTCAGGAGGATCTCGCCGATGCCGAACAGGCCGATGACCGCGATCAGGAAGTCGAAGCCGCGCAGCAGTTCCACCGACCCGAAGGTCATGCGCAGTTCGCCGGTCACGCTGTCCAGCCCGACCGCGGCCAGCGCGAAGCCCAGCATCATGGCGCACAGCACCTTGAAGGGGGATTCGCTGCCCATGCCGACGAAACTGCAGAATGTCAGAAGCTGGACCGCGAAGAACTCCGCCGGTCCGAAGCGCAGGGCGAAGCCGGCGATCACCGGGGCCAGGAAGGTGATGAGCAGGACCGCGACGAACGCCCCGAAGAAGGACGAGGTGAAGGCCGCCGTCAGCGCCTCGCCCGCGTGGCCTTTCTGGGCCATCGGATGGCCGTCGAAGGTGGTCGCCACCGACCAGGGCTCGCCCGGTATGTTGAACAGGACCGAGGTGATGGCCCCGCCGAACAACGCCCCCCAATAGATGCAGGAGAGCATGATGATGGCGGAGGTCGGCGACATGCTGAAGGTCAGGGGCAGCAGGATCGCCACCCCGTTCGCCCCGCCCAGCCCCGGCAGCACGCCGATCAGGACGCCCAGCGTGATGCCGATGAACATGTAGGCGATGTTCATGGGATCGGCGAGCACGCCGAACCCCTGTATGAGTGACCCGAGCGCTTCCAAGTTTCCCTCCCTTTCCGGCATCCGCGCCCGTTCCGTCTGGAAGCGTCGCGTCTTGAGCGCGCAGGACGGGGTTCGTCCCCGCCGCATGGGCTGGTTCGTCGCGGATGCCTGCCGCTGCTTCGGTGTGCGCGGCCGTTCCCGCGGCCGCCCCGGCTTTTAAAAACTGGACTGGTAAAACTGAACTCGTCAGAACCCGAACATCGTCTCCACCGGTCCCTTGGGAAGCGGAACCAGGAACCAGATCTCGAACATCACGAAGAGGCCCGCAGGCACGAGGATGGCGACGGGCAGGATCGTCTTGAGCGGATACTTGCCGACCCAATGCATGAAGAAGGCGATGAACAGCACCGCCGACAGATAGATGCCCAGGAAGGCGGTCAGGATCACGAAGACGGCGCTGGGGACCAGCACCTTGAGAACCAGGGCGAGCTGGTGTTTCTCGACAAAGGCGGTTCGTTCGCCGCTGTGGCGCCAGATGTTGACGGCCAGAGTGGCCAGACTGCTGACCAGCATGATCAGGCCGACATAGAAGGGGAAGTAGCCGGCCTTCGGCCCGTCGGCCCCCCAGCCGTTGCCGACGCGGACGCTGTCGGCCATCACCACGAGGGCGACCAGGGCGAACAGACCGGCGACGACGATCTCCATGGTCCGGTTCGAGACGACCGGATCACTGTTCTGTGTTCCATGCTCCATGGCTCACTCCCACAAGAAACCCGAACGGTGGGGGAGGGCGCCCGGGGCGCGATGCCCCGGGGGCCGCGCGTCGGACGAGAGGGGCTATTGCTTGGTGAAGCCCGCCTTGTCCATCAGGGTCTTGTGCTGGGTTTCCGCCGCGGTCAGCCAGGTCTTGAACTCGTCACCCGTCTTGAAGCTGACGTTGAAGGCCCCCTTTGCCATGAAGTCCTTCCACTCCTCCGTCTCGCGGACCTTCTTGAAGAGGTCCACGTAATAGGCGATCTGCTCCGGCGTGACGCCCGGCCCCATGAAGATGCCGCGCAGCATGGTGTATTCCACGTCCAGCCCGGATTCCTTGCAGGTCGGTATGCTGTTCCACGACTTGCCGTCGGCCACCGGCTCCTTCAGCGGGATGCGCTCCTTGTCGAAGACGCACAAGGGCCGCAGCGCGCCGGCCCGCCATTGCGACACCGCCTCGATCGGGTTGTTGACGCTGGCGTTGATGTGGTTGCCGACGAGCTGCGCCGCCACGTCGCCGCCGCCCTTGTAGGGGACGTAGGTGAAGGTGACGCCCGCCGACTGCTCGATGGCGGCGGTGATGATCTGGTCCTCCTGCTTGGACCCGGTGCCGCCCATCTTGAAGCGGTTGGCGCCGCCCTCCTTGGCGGCCTCGACGAACTCCTTGGGCGATTTCTGCGGAGCCTCGCTGTTCACCCACAGGACGAAGTTGTCCAACGCCAGCATCGCCACCGGGGTCATGTCCTTCCAGGTGAAGGGAACGCCGGTCGCCAGGGGCGTGGTGAACAGGTTGGACAGGGTGATGATGATCTTGTGCGGGTTGCGGTTCGACGATTTGACGTCGAGGAAGCCTTCCGCACCGGCGCCGCCCGACTTGTTGATGACGACGATGGGCTGGCCCATCAGGTTGTTCTTCTGAATGATGCCCTGGATCATCCGCGCCATCTGGTCGGCGCCGCCACCGGTTCCCGCCGGGACGACGAATTCGACCGACTTGGTCGGCTCCCAGGCGGCCTGGGCCGCGTTCGGGATCAGCAGAAGGCCGAGCGCGCCGGCCAGGGCCGTCCCGCCGGCGAGCCTTCTTTTCCGAGGTTCTTTAAAAGCGAAGGAGTCAAAAGGGGTCTTCCGCGCGCAGCGCGGGCGCTGTACGTCCTTCATGCCTCATTCCTTCCCTTTATGGGTGGCCGGGCTTCCGTCGGCACGGCTCATCATTTTTGGATTGTCTGGCGAGACGGATTGTTTGTTCAGCAAACTGTCCGTGTGGCGTATGGTATGTGGCATCCCAGCTTTCTTCAACAGGAATGTCACAAGATGACCGGGCCCAATCATTGGGTGCGGCGCAAGAAGCCATCGGTAATCGGCGGCTAAATTCTTGTAGTTCACTGCAAATTCAGGATTTTCCGAAAGAGTTACCCCGTTCGTGCTAACGCTTAAATTCGTGGAACTACCTCTTTCGTTAGAGGAATTCCTGTGACGGATTTGGCGCATTTCAAAAACTAATTATCCTAAAATCGAACCATTTAAGGCCACACGGAGCTGGCTAGGCTCCGGTCCTGTCGAAAACGATTGAGCGCACAGCAAGCGGGACGGCGCGATCCGCGCACATTCCCGCCCACCGCCACAAACGTGGCGCTGTAAAAAAGGAAAGAGTGAAAGACCATGGAACATATGGCCATTGAGCTTGATCATCAGAACCACGCCGACACGACCGGTTTTGTCAGCGATTCTGGTGCCGATCCGTTTCAGGCTATTGTCGACAGCATCACCCCGGTGACCGCCGACAGCACCGCGACGCCGGACTCAATTCTCCATCTCCAGGCACTCCAGACCACCGCGCAGCCTCTGGCGCTGGCCGACGCCACGGCGCTGGCCGCCACCGCCAAGATCGTCGTGAACGCCTCCGGCACCGCCGCGGGCGGCGTCTCGCCCCATTTCAAGCTGCTGGTGGACGGCGCCGTGGTCGGCGAAGGCACCGCGGGCGGCGACGCCAAGGATTTCTCCTTCGACGCCAACGTGACCGCCGATCAGGCTCACAAGGTTCAGATCCAGTACGACAACGACGGCGCCGTCGACGGGCAGGACCGCAACCTGACGGTCAACGCCATTTCCATCAATGGCCACAAGGTCGCCCCGACCGATCCCTCCGTCACCTATGACAAGGGCGCGCTCGACGGCAAGGACGTCGTGCCGGGTCAGGCCAACATGTGGTGGAACGGCACGCTGGCCGTCGCCGCGCCGAAGGAGTTCTTCGCGACGACCGCCGCGGCGGCCCCGGCCGCCCCCACGGCGCCGACCTCCGGCACGTCGGACTACCCGTCCACCCCGGCCTCGCAGATCTACTACGTCGATGCGACCAACGGCAGCGACAGCAACTCCGGCCATGACGCGAACCAGGCCTGGAAGTCGCTGGACAAGGTGAACTCCACCAACTTCGCCGCCGGCTCGCTGGTCCTGTTCGAGCGTGGTGAGACCTGGCACGACAGCCTTCTGGCCTCGACCTCCGGCACCTCCGACAAGCCGATCATCTACGGCGCCTACGGCACCGGCGCCAACCCGGTGATCGAGGCGGCCAGCGGTTCCAGCTACGCCGTCAGCCTGAACAACAAGGACAACATCACCTTCGACAGCCTGACCATGAAGGGTTCGGGCGACGCCGGTCTGCTGCTCAACGGCGGCGCCGACAACGTGAAGGTCACCAACTCGCAGATCGTCGACAACCACGGCTCGGGCGTCGTCATCAGCGGCACCTCGCACGGGCTGCGGATCGACCATTCGACGATCGACGGCAACGGCGCCTACGGCATCGTGCATTACTCCGCCGACAACGCCGACCAGTTCTTCACCAACAACACCATCAGCGACAACGGCTGGCGGACCGACGGTGTGTATTCGGGCTGGAACGGCCGCATCCTGAGCGGCGAGATCGCCGACAACACGATCTTCAACAACGGCGCCGGTGGCGGCGATGGACGGTCGCACGGGCTGTACCACGACCACAGCCAGGCCAACAGCACGCTGAAGATCCACGGCAACACGATCTACGACAACCCGCGCGGCGCCGGCATCCTCGCCAAGTCGAGCACCGAGATCTACGACAACACGATCTACGGCAACGCCAACGTCGGCATCTCGGTCGGTCAGAACCAGGGCACCAGCGTCACCTACAAGATCCACGGCAACGAGATCTTCAACAACAACGGCGGCATCATGGAGCACCTGAAGGGCGCCGGGTCGATCACGCTCGACGTGCACGACAACATCTTCAACAACAACAACGGCCGCTCCGCGGTGTCCATCGCCGACAGCATCAGCCAGAACGTCGTCAACAACACCATCTCCTCGGCCTCCAAGGCCAGCCCGACCGCCTAAGGACGGGTTCTCTCTCCACCTTTTCGGCGACGACCGCGCCCGGCCATTCCTTGGCCGGGCGTCGGTGCGTTCGGATGCCGGCGATCACCGGTGCAGGAAGACGCCGACAACGCCCGGCATGCCGCCGGGATAGCTCAGAATTTGGGCGCGCAGCTTGTAGCCTGCGGGGCGCAGATCGCGTGGAGATCCCTGGGCGTGATCAGGTCGCCGCCAAGCGGGGAGATCGGAGGGGTGGAAGGACCACATCTGCGGGCATGTCGCATGTCTCCCGGTAGAAGGCCACCGACCCTGTCGGTTCGGAATGCGATTCGTTTCAGGGACGTCCTGAACGCCGCATCGCGGCCCGCATGATCCCGGCGGGACGCGCGTCATGCAGGGCGGCACGCGGAGCAGCGGCGCGCCTACCACCCGCGCACGGAAAAGCCACCGCCGGTGTCGGCGGCGGCTGAAGCGCCTGGGAACGATGAAGCGGAGTCTTGGAACAGGAGCCGGGAGGGCGGCGGGCCGTCGTTATCCGAAGATCGCCAGCCCGATCACCGTCGCGGCGAAGGCCCCCACGGCCGAGGCCAGGGCGGCGATGATGGTGGGGGCGTGCGACTTGGCCGACTTCACCTTCAGCGCGTCGTCGAAACCGCGCAGCGTCGTGTCCATCCGGACCAGGAACACCTCCAGCCCGGCCACCCGCTCCTGCAGGCTGTGCAGCGCGTCCGACAGGGCGGCCTGCTGGGCCGCCGCGGCTCCGGCTCCGGCCTGACCGGCGGCGATGCGGTCCTGCGTCTCGCGCAGCAGCCGGGCGATGCCCTGCTGGCCGGCGGCGATCTGCTGATGGTCGCGGCGGGCGGCGTCCAGCCCGGCGCCGATGCGCACCAGATGCGGAGCGAGCGTGCGCTCCAGCAGCTTTTCCTCGGCGCTCGGCTGGGCGAAGGTAGCGATGGTGCCGGTGCTCGGGGCGGCGACCACGGCGACGACGCGCGTGGGGTCGAGCCCGGCCGGAATTTCAAGGTCGGCCTCGAAGGCGTGGTGCCCGTCGCCGAAGTTGCCGCCCACCAGATCCTCGCGCGGGCGGTCGGCCAGCGCGCGCCCCAGAACCGTGCTGCGCCCGTCCGGCAACTCGGCGCGGAACTCCACCGTCAAGCGGTCGGTGGGGTAGGAGCGGTCCCAGGCCCAGCCGTAGATCCGTCCGGCCTGGACGGCGTCCACCCGCCCCCCCCCCCCCCCCCCCCCCCCCCCCCCCCCCCCCTCTTTGCGGCAACCGCCGTCAGGCCGCCTTGCGCTGCGGGGTTTTGCGCGCGGTCGGGCTGGGCATGCGGTGCGGGATGTAGTTCTCGTCCAGGAACTCCCGCATGTCGCGGTAGCGCTGGTAGAAGGTGCGGTTGAACTTCTCGAACAGGCTCTGGTCCCAGTATTCCTCCAGGACGAAGGGCTTGTCGGAATAGACGTCGTAGCAGGGGATCGCGAAGGTCTCCGCGAACTCCGCCGTGCGGCTGTCGTAGCTGAAATAGACCGACGGCGTGCCGTTCGACAGCGCCATCAGGTTGCCGTGCAGGCGGTAGCCCAGCACGAGGTCCTTCGAGCGCACGATGTTCTCATAGTCGGCGACGACGTCCGAGTACCACAGGCGCGAGCGGTACAGTTCGTCCAGCTCTTCGTCGAAGTACCAGTTCTTCAGCCAGTTGTTGTTGTGCAGTTCGTCCCAGGCCTCGGCCTTCTGCTCGTCGGTGCCCCAGAGCAGCTTCTTCTCCTCGACCTCGCCCTGCATCATCAGGACGGTGTCGAAGCGGCGGCTCATGTCCTTGACGAAGTCGCGATGGCGGGTGAGGTAGGTCTTCACGTCCGGCGAATAGTGGCTGGACACCTCGCGGCGCATGGTGATGCCGACGTTGCGCACGCTGTCCAGGGAGGGCAGGTCTATGCGCAGCTCCGGATCGCGGTTGCGGAAGGCGGTCGGGCAGCCGACGATGCGGACGTTCTTGATGCCGAGGTCCCACAGCACTTCGGCGGTGTAGGTGCCGCGCACGCCCAGCGTCGTCGACTTGTCGGCGAACATCTGCCAGATGCGCTTGCTCTCGTCCGACAGCGTCAGCTTGCCGGTGGCCGGGGCCTGGGCGCCGACGCCGAAGGCGATGACCGGGATGCGCAGCTTGGACAGCACCTGCTCGGTGCCCTCCGGCCAGGTCATGTGGTCGTGGATGTAGTTCGACCCGCGCAGGAACACGTAATCGTATTCGGCGTTGGCCCGGTCCACCACCTCCTGCTTGAACTCGCGGATCTCGACGACGTCGAGACGGTCGAAGGTCAGCAGCTTCAGCGAGGAATCATAGACGAAGGCGTCGCCGATGTTGTGGTAATGATTGATGCTACGCTGAATGTTCTGGTAGCTGTACCACCGCACGCAGTCATGGTCGTAGACTTCGCCGGAGGGAATCATGACTAGGATGTTAGCCAATTTAATTCTCCTGGGGTCGGGGTGGTGGAAGGTTGCGGGGTTTGGGTTTTGTCTTGATGAATTTTAGCCGCTTTGGGACGGTTCGACCCGGATCATTATTCGGACCAGATCGCGGTCCCTGGTCGGCTTGCAGTTTTTCTGGGCAAGCCGGGTCAGGTAGAGCCAGGCGTTTCCATCCGTGTCCTCGAAATTCCGGCTTCTGGCGTCCGGATCGAGAATGGCCGGGTAGTAGAAGGTCTCGTCCACGGCGCAAGTCTTGTCGGTGAGCAGGGGCGCTGCCCAGGCGAGGCGGGGCGCGGACCAGCCGATCAGGTCGGCGGAGGTCGACACCCACACGCCGGACACCGGCTCCGCCCCTTTGCGCTCCGCGCGTCGCCCGGCCATCACCGCGACGTAGAGGCCGCTCGGCGTGTGGCGGACGAGGCTGGTGACGGTGAAGGGCAGGCGGTCGGGCGGCAGCGGCGCGCAGACCGACGCCTCGGGGTCGGCCTCGCCCTGGGTGTAGGGATCGCGGAAACGGACGGTGAAGTCCCGCCCGTCCCACGCCCGCCAGGAGGCCGGATCGGCGAGGTCGCGGGTGCGCATCAGGCAGACGCCACGCTTCTGCACGCCGATGCCCTCGGCGAAGGCCATCGCGTAGTACCAGCCGTCGCGCTCGACGATGTTGCTCGGCGCGAACAGTCCGGCGCGCTTCCCCAGATCGCCGCGGAAGCGGTAGGGCACCCCGGCGATGTAGCGCGCCGGTCCGAAGCTCTGCCCGCCATCGTGCGAGACGGTGAGGGTCAGCGCGTTCCACCAGCAGGCCATATAGTCGCCGGTCGGGCAGAGGTCGCGGCGCTTGTGGCCGTGATACTCGTTGTGGACCAGCCCGTAGACGGTCGTGCCATCCAGCGTGTAGGGCGAGGTCAGCCAGCCCATGTCGTCGAAGCGCGCCGGGTCGTCGCGCTTGGCCGACTGGAAGACGATGCGGCAGGCGTGGTGCAGTTCGTTCAGCGATGGGCCGCTGAGGAGGCGTGCGCGGGTGTGCGCGGCGAGCAGCCGGACGCTGCCGTCCGCCGCCTTCCAGGCGCGCGCCGGGGCGTCCGGCACGTCCCAGTCCTCACAGGCCTGGGTGCGGTGGTCGTAGACGGTCTCCAGCGCAGCACCCGTAGGGACGCTGACGCGGAGGTCCGCGGCGTGCGAGGGGGGGGCGAGGAGGAGGGTGGCGAGGAGGACGTATTGCCCCCACCCTCCCCACTTCGTGGGTCCCCTCCCTCCCCCGCTGCGCAGGGGAGGGCTTTGACGCACACGCTGCGGAGTTCCCTCCCCTGCGAAGCGGGGGAGGGTTAGGGTGGGGGCCCGTCTGCCGAACATCCCCATCACGGCTTCTGCGCCACCGCCCGCTCGGGCATCGACACGGCACCACCACCCACATTCGCGATCAGCGCGTCGAACACGTCGGCGTGGCGGCGGGCGCATTCCGCGCGGTCGATGGGGCGGCGGATGCGCATGCGCAGACGGTCCCACAGGTCCGGCGTGGTCAGCGCCTCGGTCAGGCGGTCCACCAGATCCTCGACGCTGGCGTTGCGGAAATGCAGGCCGTCCACGCCATGGGTGACCTTCTCGCCCATGCCGCCGATGTTGCTGGAGATGATCGGGCGGCCGTGCAGGAAGGCTTCCTGGATCACCACCGGCGAGTTTTCCCACCAGATGGACGGCATCACCACCCAGTCCACGTCCTTCATCAGGCCGGGCAACTCGGCGGAGCGGTAGCTGCCGTAGAAGCGCACGCGGTCGCCCGCGCGCTCCACCGCTTCGTTGAACTTCTTCTGGTAGGCCTCGGGCTGGCGCTCCAGGTTGCCGCCGAAGATCATCAGCGCGCCGTCCTCGCCCCACGCCTTCTCGGAGACCCGCCCGATCGCCTCGACCAGCACATGGGCGCCCTTGAACTCGGTCAGCTGGCCGAAGAAGGCGAAGCGGTTGCGCTTGCCGCCGCGGGCCAGCGGGCGGGGCGGGGCGATGCCCTCGACGGTCAGGCCGTTCTCGATCATGCGGAACTTCTCGCGGGGCAGCCCCCAGTCGACGTAGCGGTCGATCAGGAAGTTCGACGGGCTGACGTAGAAGTCCGCCTGCTCCAGGAAGGTCTTCAGGAACAGCTCCCGCTTGAAGAACTGCGCCTCGCCGATGTGCGGGAAGCAGCCGGCGCAGTCGGCCGGGCTGGCGCGGTAGCACAGCGTGTTGCGGCTGGTCTTCACCATCTGGCCGTGGTGGTGGCAGATGGACAGGTACTCGTGGAAGGTCACCACGATCGGCACGCGCGGCAGCGCCTGCCGGATCGCCTGGATCGTCTCGATGCCCAGACCCAGGAAATGGTGGAAGTTCACCACGTCCGGCTGGAGGTCGCGGACGTAGCGGACGAAGTCCTTCTCCAGCCCCGGCAGGTTGCGGTTCGACAGCCGGAAATGGTCGTAGTCGTTGGCGTGGTAGAGGACCTCCCGCTCCTTCTGGCGCAGCGCCATCAGGGCGGAGCTGCCGTGCGGCGTGACCGGCGGGGAGGTGCGGGCCAGGTAATGGCTCTCCCAGCCGGGCAGGTCGTGCAGCCCCTGGTGCAGGTTGTAGGAGGCCACCTCCGCGCCGCCCAGCGAGAAGGCGGGATGGCCGTGGCTGATGATCAGGACGCGCTTGTTGCTCATGGTCGGGCCGATCTCGAAAGGACTTGCGGGGCGTGCGGGGTCAGGCGGCGGCGCGGGCGGACCAGATGTCCTCGAAGCTCCAGCGGTCCACCATGGCGCCGGCGCGGCGCCAGCGGTCGGCGTGCGCGTCGCGCGGCTGCTCGTCCAACGCCACCAGAGTGACGCGGGGCAGCCAGACGCAGGCCCCGCCCAGCGCGCGCAGGCGCAGGCAGAGGTCCAGCCCCTTGTGGTCGGCCCCCATGTAGGAACCCATCGTCGCCAACGCCCGGACCAGCGCGTCCTTGGGCAGCAGGGCGCATTCCGGGGCGGCGGCGTCCACCGTCGCCGCGTCCTGCTCCTTCAGCCAATCGCGCGGGTAGCCGGCGAAGCGCCGCTCGAAGGTCTTGGAGCCGTCCGAACCCTCCACCGCCATGATGCCGGCGAAGCGGATCGAATGGTCCTCGTAGAGCAGCGTCGGGCTGACCATCACCGGCCCGCCGGACTTGCGCGACACCCGCTCCAGCGCCGCCAGCCAGCCCTTTTCGGTCGGCAGGACGGAGGGGGAAAGCGTCAGCACCCGGTCGCCGCGGGCGTGGGGCAGGGCGGCGGCCATCGCCTCGAAGGCGTCGGTGGCGTCGGGGGCGGCGACGAAGGTGACGGCCATGCGGTAGAAGGCGGCGGCCTGGCGGACCGCACCGCCCAGCCGCTCGTGCGTGCCGGCGGCGGCGACCACCAGCAGCTCGGTTTCCGCGAAGTCCGGGTCGATGGCGAGGCGGGCGATGTTGAGGTCCACGTCCTCCCGCGCGTCGGTCACCGGCAGGATCACCGAGACGCGCGGCGCCTTCACCGGACGGCCCATCGGGTGCACGCCCGCCGACAGCGCGGCACCGGAGCGGGCGCGGGCGGTGCGCAGCATCGGGCCGACATGGCGGGCGATCAGCGTGTCGATGGACGGGCTGTCCAGATTGACCAGCGACAGCATGCGGCGCAGCGCTTCCGGAGCCGGCGGCAGGCAGCTCAGCGGCAGGAAGGCGCAGCGCTCGTCGGCCAGTTCCAGCTCCAGATGGAACTCGGCGCCCGGAGGCAGGCCCGACGGTTCGGCGGCGAAGGCGGTGAAGCCGTGCTGGTCCTGGCCGGGAATCATGCGCCCGGCGAACAGGCCGTCATGCTGGAAGGCCTCCGTCACGTCGCGGCGGGCGAGCCGCGACCAGCCCTCGTCGAGCCGGACGGCGACGCCCGGCCCCTTCAGCGTGACGGCGCGGACCTGCCGCGTCGGGTCGAGCAGCCAGCCGGCGACGAACAGCCCGGCCCCCGGCACGCGCAGCGCCATGTCCAGCCCGGTCCGCACCGGAATGTCGAGCCGCGACACCGTTTCCGCCCCGTCGTAGCGCGACGCGGCGATGCGGGTCATCCGCTGGCGCGTCTCGGCGTCCTGGATGTTGCCCAGCATGTCGCGCACATGGGCGGAGGCCACGCCGTCGGGCAGGATGGTGCGGTGCTCGAAGATTTCCAGATGGCGCCAGCCCTCGGCGGCGCGGTAATGGATGCGGCGGATGGCGGTGGGAAGCGGGGTCTCGTCGGTCAGCACCGCCATCACGCCTGACGCCTCCGGCGGCAGGTCCGGGCGGGCGAAGGACCCGGCGGTGGCGCGGTAGGCGGCGGTTTCCTCCGCCTCGATCAGGATCTTCTGGGCACCGCTGCGGAAGCTGCGCGCCCAGCCCTGGAGCATCAGGCTGCCGTCCCGGAAGCGCCCGAACACCTCGGCGAAGCCGTCCGGCTGCGACACCTCCTGGGCGAGGCCCGAGAGCAGGCGCCCGATGCGGTCAGACTCGTTCTCCACCCCGTCCTTGGAAGAGGCGGCGAGCTGGATCGCGAAATCCAGCGCCACGGCCAGCGCGCCGGGCTGGAAGCCCTTCAGCGCCGAGACGAGGTGCGACGGGTTGGTGCGGACGTTGGACAGGCGCGGCAGGACGAGGCGTTCCCCCTTCTCGTCCGCCAGCTCGACGCGCGACGGGCGCATCTGGGCCAGCCCCGGCACGCGGATGCCGCCGAGGAACCAGCGCTCGCCCTCGGCGTCGGCCCAGGAGCGTCCGGCGTAGCGGCCCTCCACCGACCCGTCGAGATGCACGGCGCCCTGCGCGGGCAGCGCCCGGTCGATGGCGCCGAACAGGACGAGCGTGTCGTCGTCAAGTAGAATGGCCGCCGTGATGTCGGCCTTGGTGATCGGTTCCCTCATCCCGCGATGCTCCCCGCAATCGAACCCTGCCCATGCGTTCCCCCCGGACCGTTCATTATGTCGTCATAGAGAATGACGTGTTTTTCGGCGGACTCCTCGGTCGTCGGGACCGCCGGCATGTTGGAGACGAGCCGGTCCCACAGCCCCGGCTCGGTCATCGCGCGCGTCATCACGCGCGCCAGATCCGCGGCGTCCCCCGCCCGGAAATGCAGCCCGTCCACCCCGTCGGTCACCGATTCCGCCATGCCGCCGATGCCGCTGCAGATGACCGGGCGGCGGTGCTGGAAGGCTTCGCGGATGACCAGCGGGGCGTTCTCCCACCAGATCGACGGCATCACCACCCAGTCGGCGGCGGCCATCAGTTCGGGCATCTCCTCGCGCCGGTAGGGGCCGTGGTGGACGGCGGTGCCGCGGGCGCCCTTGAAGCCCTGCTCGACCTTGTCCTTGAAGGCATCGGTCTGGAACGGCGCGCCGCCATGGACGGCCAGCGTCAGGTCCTGCCCCTGCTTCTCCAGCCGGGCGGCGGCGTCCAGCGCGACGGTGATCCCCTTGAAGGGATTCAGGTTGCCGAAATAGGCGAAGGCGTTGCGCGGCGCGCCCGAAGGCAGCGGCCGGTGCGGCGCCGGACGGACCGCCGGGCGCCCGTTCTCCATGACGGAAATGCTGTCCGGGTCGATGCCCCAGGCGATGTAGCGGTCGCGCAGGAAGGCGCTGGGCGCCAGGAAATGGTCGACCAGCCCGAACATCGCCTTGATGTGCTTCTCGCGCAGCACGAACTGGTCGGCGGGCCGGTCGGGGAAGCAGCGGTGGCAGGCGTCGGGCGAGGCCATGCGGCACAGCGCGTGGCTTCCCGTCGTCACCATCTGCCCGTCGTTGGCGCAGATCGGGTAGTAGTCGTGCAGCGTGTAGACGATGCGCGCCCGCGGGCAGACGCGGCGGATCAGGAACAGCATCTCCACACCCAGCAGCAGCGTGTGGTGGATGTGCACGATGTCCGGCTGGAAGGCGCGCAGCAGGTTCGACAGGTCGGGCACGATGCCGTGCAGGTCGATCTGGCTCTGGAAGAAGTGATCGAAATGCCCGGCCCACAGCACCACCTCGTCGGCGCTGCGGCCCAGCGTTTGGAGGTTGGTGCCGGGCTTGCGGTCGCGGTGGACGCCATTGGTGCAGGCGAGGAACAGGGCCTCGGCGCCCTTGGCCTTCAGGCTGCCGAACAGCTCGTGCGCGAAGATTTCCGTGCCGCCGGGATGCAGGCTGGGGTGGTTGTGGGCGACGACGAGGATGCGGGGCAGGCTCATCGCGCGCCCTCCTTTTCCAGGACCAGGAGATCCTGGAAGTTCTCGGCGTTGCGCTGCCCGCTCCAATGGCCCCGCAGGACCGCGCGCGCCGGGCGCAGCCCGTGCGCCGCGAAGGTGTCGAGCAGGAAGGACTCGCCGTAGGCGACGGCGGCGTTCGGGTTGGCCTCGTCGGCGATGAACTCCGGCCCGGCGGCGTCGAGGAAGGCCGGACGGGCGGTCTTCCTGGCGATGCCGTCCCGCGCGCGGGCGTCCACCAAGAACAGGCTGAGGAAGCAGCGCCCGCCCGGCTTCAGCACGCGGGCGATTTCCGCCGCGTAGCGCACCGTCTCCGCCGTCCGCAGATGGGTGATGACCGAGGTCAGGATCACGAAATCGTGCCCGCCGTCCGGGAAGGGCAGGCGGGTCTGCGCCGCGTCCTCCGCCCCGCCGGGGTTGTAGAGGGCGTTCGCCACGTCGAGCGTCCGGAAGCGGAACTCCGGGTAGGCCGGGGTGATCGTCTCCGCGCACCAGCGGATGCCGTCCTCGACGATGTCCACGCCGTCGTAGCTGGAATCGAGGTACTGGGTCAGCGGCACGGCCATGCGCCCGATGCCGCAGCCGATCTCCAGCACGCGGTGCTTCGGCTTCAGCCCGCCGACGCGCACGAAGTGGCGCAGGAACTCCGCCCCGATGGCCCGGAAATCACCGTCGCCGATGAACACGCGGTCCGGCGGTGGCACGGGCAGGAAGCGGTTGCGGGCGATCTGCGCGCACAGCCATTCCAGCCGCGGGTCGGTGTTGCGGCGCAGGACGGCGAGGCGGCGCCCGGTGAGGATCTCATTCATCAGGTCAGCTCCGGTTCCGGTTGGCGCGCCCGAACAGGCGGGACTTGCCCGGAACGGCAACGGGAAGGGCGGTGTCCGTGAGGACGCCCGCCGACAGGGGGCGCATCAGGCTGTCCTCCAGCGCGGGCGGCGGCGTCCGCTGGTCCCAGTCGCGGGCGGCCAGCTCTTCCATCATCGCGCCCCAGCGGCGGGCGTGGAGCCAGCCGTTGTATTCGGAGGCGACGCCGCGGGTGTAGCCCTGGTGCCGGCTGATCGAGCGGCGCTCCAGATGGTACAGCTCGACCGAGGGGACGTAGCGGATGTCCAGCCCCGCCTTGCGGATGCGCAGGCAGAGGTCGGAGTCCTCGTAATCGCCGATGACGTAGTCCTCGGAGAAGCCGCCCACGGCGTCGAAGGTCTCGCGGGTCATCATCAGGCAGGCGCCGGTCACGCCGGGCACGCTGCGCTCCCGCCGGGCGGGCAGGAAGTCGCGCGGCAGGCCCTTGAAGAAGTGATGGTTGTACCAGCGCCCGCGGACGTCGCGGTCGAAATACAGGCCGGCGTGCTGCAGGCTGTCGTCGTCGAACAGCAGCTTCGGTCCGACCGCCCCGGTCCCCGGCGCGCGCTCCAGCGCGGCGAGCAGGACGGGCAGCCAGCCGGGCTGGTCGGGGATCACGTCGGAATTCAGGAACAGCAGGGTCCGCCCGGTGGAGGCCGCGACACCGGCGTTGTTGGCCGCCGAGTAGCCGTAATTGGCCGGCTGCACCAGCACCCGCATCGGCAGGCCGTAGAGCGCGTGGAAGCCGTGGAGCATGTGCACCAGCTCGTCGCGCTGCTCCGGGCTGTCGAGCACGAAGATCAGCTCCGCCCCGGCCATGCCGGGATCGGTGGCGAAGCTGGAGAGCTGGAAGCGCAGGAACTCCAGCGCCTTGTAGAGCGGGATGACGACGGAGACGGCGGGCGTCTCCGGACCGTGCCCGAAGCTGACGGTTTCCGGTTCGCCGCGGCTCGCCATGTGGGCGGCGTGGAGCGGCGCCACGGCCGGGGCGATCACGGTTTCCAGAACCAGCGGAGTCGCGTGCTGCGGCGGCAGGCTGCCCAGCACCGCGGCGCGGGCGTCGGCGGGCGACAGCGGGCGCAGCGGCGGCACCAGACGGATCGACCCGCCGGAGCCGAGGCGAAGCTCCGCATGGACCTGAAGCGCCGCGGCGGGCTCGGGCGCGCCGGGCAGATAGGCGACGAAGCCGCTGCGGTCGGTGGACGGGGCGGTGCCGAACAGCTTCGCCACGTCCTCGCGCGGGAAGCGGTGCTCCAGCACCTCCAGCCGGCGCTCGCCGCCGAAGGGCGTGTGCACGGTGAGGCCGCCGGACAGGCCGTGCGGATCGTGCACCCAGCCGGCCAGGAACAGCCCGCCGTCGCCGGTCGGAACGGCGAGGTCGAGGGCGGCGCCGATCGAGCGCTTGGCGTCGGCGACCTGCCGCTTGGGCAGCGGTGCGAGCACCTGAAGCTCGCGCACCGCCGCCGCCGCCGTGGCGTCCGACCGCCCACGCCGGGCGAGCGCGTTCAGAATGTACTGGCGCAGCTCCAGCGGCGTGTCGCGGCGGGTGGACAGCCGCTCGGTCAGGCTCGGCAGGTTGGGCGCCACGGCCGAGAAGGCGCGGCAGGCCAGCCCGTTGCGCCCCAGCACCACCAGCAGGTTGCCCGGCGCGCACAGCGCCTTGTCGACCAGCAGCGACATGGCCGTGCGCCCGCGCCGGTCCAGAGCGGAGCCGACGCAGACGTCGAAGGGGGAGGGGCCGACGGCGCCGGGGGTGATGATGACCGCCCCCGTCACCTCGCCGAAGCCTGACGACAGCGAACCGCCGCAGAGCAGAAGCTCGTCGGTGGCCAGGGCGCGGGCGACGAGCGGAGAGGGGGTGGGCGACAGCTCCAGCACCATGCGGCGGCAGACCGTGGCGAAGCCGGCGTCGCTGCGCAGCGCCGGGGTGGAGCGCGCGAAATCGAAGAGGAAACGGACCACGCGCAGCCGCGACGGCGCGTCGAGGCTGCCGAGCAGGAAAGCGGGGTCGGGATCGGGAACCTGCGGTTCGGCCAGGACCTCCGCGACGACGCGGCCCTGGGCGACGAAACGGACGGGCGCACCGGAGATCCGGGGCGCCCGCAGGATCGACAGCACCCGCTGCCCACCCCAGCTCGTCCGGACGGACAAGGTGGTGTAGGGGGGCCGGACCTCCTCGCCGTCGAGGGTGGGAACGACCCGGCCGGAGGGCTCCGGTCCGTCGCTCTCCCACGAGGCGAGCACGAAGTCGTCGCCGAGCGCATGGAGCTGGGCGGACGCGATGGAGGCGGAGGCCGGCAGGACGGCGAGCACGGTCATGCGTTCCTTAGCCGGACCCATCGGCGGCGTGGAGTCAGCACGCCGCCGGTCCGGTACCTGAGTGGGTTACGGCTTTAGTGAATGACGAAGAAGTCGTTCGGGTTGTTGTGAACTTCGTCGGCCGAAACGCCCTTCAGCATGATGCTGTCGCCGTTGCCGAGATCGATCATGGCGTTGCCGCCCATGTCGGTGACGCGGGCCGCCAGATCGGAGGCGTCGTTGATCTCCAGACCGTTGATGTTGCGCTCGATCTGCAGGACGTCCTCGCCCGCGCGGAAGTCGAGAACGACGTCCTGGCCGCCGCCGCCGGAGAAGACGAAGATGTCGTTGCCGGCGCCGCCGACGAGGATGTCGTTGCCGGCACCGCCGTCCAGAATGTCGTTGCCGTCGCCGCCGGACAGGAAGTCGTCGCCCTCGCCACCCTTCAGGATGTCGTCGCCGGTGCCGCCCTGCAGGATATCGTTGCCGGCGCCACCGTCCAGGTAATCGTTGTGGCCGCCGCCCATCAGGACGTCGTCGCCGTTGCCGCCCTTCAGAATGTCGGCGCCGTCGCCGCCGTTCAGGACATCGTCACCGTTGCCGCCGTCGAGGATGTCGTTGCCGCGGCCGCCGATCAGCATGTCGTCGCCGTTGCCGCCGGACAGGTAATCGTCGCCGTCCCCGCCATCCAGCGTGTCGTTGCCGTTGGCGCCGTCGAGGACGTCGGCCCCGCTGCCGCCGCTCAGGACGTCGTCGCCGTTCCCGCCGAACAGGGCATCGCGCCCCTCTCCGCCCAGGACCGTGTCGGCGCCGTTGCCACCCATCAGGATGTCGTCACCGTTGCCGCCGTCGATGAAGTCGCTGCCGTTGGAGCCGGTGATGATGTCGTCATAGTTGCCGCCAGGAAGGGTGGCCATGAATCATACTCCTTAACGATGGGATTCGGTGGGGTGGGTGATTTCCTACCCCGAAATGGCGAGGTACCCCCAAGCCTTTACCCAAATACCGTTCGGGAGGGCTGTGACAAAACTAAGGTCAAACCCAGGCAAATCTTGAGTTCATAGAGTCAAAACACAATAATCATCAACGTTCATTACGTCATTGCTGTCACCTTGGCTTCAAAGCCCTTCGAAAATCTAAACATCTAATTTTGTACGTCGCGGTAGATCGGCGTTTTTACGGCCTCTTTCAAAGACGAAGACTCATAATTAACAAAAGAAACGAGATTGTTCGCCCGCAATACTTTTAAAGACGCCAGGAGGGTGTTTTTGTCGAAATTCGACGAAATGCCTTGAAACGAACCGTAAGTCCTATGCGTTTGGCTTAGGATTATGTCGTTGATCATTGTGCGCCGGAGATGCTGCCGATGCTGCATCGCGTTCAAAACCCCGGCTTCTTAAAAATCCGGCGAGGAGGACAAGCGATTTTAAAAGCCGGAATTTGAAAGCGGTGGCTGAGCGGTGCGGTCCGTTTGGGAGCGCGCGGCATTCGAGCAGCGCTCCACCGGACGACCCGAACGGGCATTGCCCGAAGCCCGAACCGTTCCGGCGACGCACCGATGTCGGGCCGAACGCCGCCGGACGGCTGTGAGCGACGCCCCCGAGGGGACGAAAATTTTTATCTTGCGCCTTTGTCGGATCAGGCTTTTCCGGCTTCCGCGGCGTCCAGCGCGACCCGCGCCAGCTGCATCAGCTTGTCGTCGACCGCCGCCCGGTCATAGCCGGGGCTGTCGGCCAGCGAATCGCGCAGGCGCATGGCGATGAACTCGCCGGTGTGGTGCTTGTCGTAGAGATGGACGTCGCCGATGGCGTCGGCGACGCGCTTCAGGGTGTTCCGGTCCCATTGGGTGGTCATGCTCGCACGCTCCTTTTCCTGCCTGCTGGGCAACGGGGGAGCGTGCGAAATGATCCGGTGCGGCGGCGAGGTCAGTTCTCGCGGAAGGCGCGGTTCATGCCGTCGGTCAAGGGGCTCAGGAAATACTCGATGGCCTTGCGGGTGTGCCCGTGGATCATCACCTCGGTCGGCATGCCCGGATGCAGGTCGACGTTCGGCAAGGCCTTCAGCGCCGCGGCGTCGAGGCTGATCCGGGCGAGGAAATAGGCCTGCCCGGTGCGCTCGTCCTCGAGCTGGTCGGCGGAGAGGGTGAGGACCTTCCCCTGCACCGGAGGAACCAGCCGCTGGCGGTAGCCGACCAGCCGCACCATGGCGCTGCCGCCCACGTCGATGTTCTGCACGTCGGCGGGGGCGACGCGGGCCTCGACGATCAGCCCGTCGTCCTGCGGGACGATGTCGAGGATGCCCTGGCCGGCCGGTATGACGCCGCCCGTCGTGTAGAAGCGCAGGTTGGTGACCCGGCCCGCCTGGGGGGCGACCAGCTCCTGGCGCTTCAGCACGTCTCCGGCGCTGCGCAGCCGCTCCGACAGGTCCGACACGGTGGCCTGGATGGTCTGAAGCTCGTTCCCGACCTCCGACCGGCGGGTGTTGCCGAGGTTGATGATCTCCAGCTCCGCCCCGGCGATGCCCTGCTCGGCCTTTGACTTGTCGGCCTGGATCTCGCCCAGCCGGCCCCTGGTGTCGGCGACGTTGCGCTGAAGCTCCAGCATGCGCGGCTTGCGCTCGTAGCCCTTGGCGAGAAGCGTCTCGACGATCCGCAGCTCCTCCTGGGTGTAGCGCAGCCGGTCGTTGGCGGCGACGCGCTGCGACTCCAGCGCCACCAGCTCGTCGCGGAGCTGCCCGATGCGCTTGCGCTGGATGGAGATCTGCCCCTGGTAGGCGTCGCGCCGCGATTCGAAGAGGCGCTGTTCGGCGGCCAGGGCCTCGGCGGCGACGGAGTTGGTCTTGGCGGCGGCCACCAGCTCGTCGGCGTAGACCGGGGCCTTCGCGTCGGTCTGCTCGGCGCGCAGCCGGGCCAGCCGGGCCAGCGAGGTCCAGTATTGCCCGTGAAGCTGGGCGACCACCGCGCCGCTCTGCGTGGTGTCGAGCCGCAGCAGGGCCTGCCCGGCCTCCACCAGATCGCCGTCCTTGACCAGCAGTTCGCTGAGGATGCCGCCCTCCAGGTGGGAGACGGTCTTGCGGTGGCTTTCCACCATGATGGTGCCGGGCGCGATGGCCGCGCTGTCCAGGCTGGCGGTGAAGGCCCAGCCGAAGAAGCCGCCGAAGCCGACGGCGACGGCCAGCGCCCCCGCCAGCGCGGTGCCGCGCAGCGTCGGTTCGTGCGGCGTCACGTCGATGACCGGCGTCCAAGCGGGGGTGAGGGAGGCTGGCGTGTTCGCGGGCTGGGAAAGCGTCGTGTCGGTCATGCGGATTCTCCCGTCCGGACCAGCCGGGCCACCTTCACGGCACCGCCGGGCTGGACCATCTTCAGCACGTCGGTGCGTTCACCGAAATGTTCGACCATGCCGTCCTTGAGGACGAGCAGCTTGTCGGCGACCGACACGATGGAGGGGCGGTGGGCGACCATCACGATGGTCGCACCGTCGCGCCGCGCGTGGTTGATCGCGGTCAGCAGCGCCTGTTCGCCCTCGTGGTCGAGGTTGGAGTTCGGTTCGTCCAGCACGATCAGGCGGGGCTTGCCGAACAGCGCGCGGGCCAGCGCGATGCGCTGCCGCTGCCCGCCGGACAGGGCGAAGGCGTTCTCGCCGACCGGCGTGTCGTAGCCGAAGGGCAGACGGCCGATCATGTCGTGGACGCCGGCCAGCCGGGCGGCCCGCACGATCTCCGCCGGGTCGGCCTGGGCCATGCGGGAGATGTTCTCGCCGATGGTGCCGTCGAGCAGCGCCACCGACTGCGGGACGTAGCCGACATACTGGCCGAAGCTCTCGCGCTCCCACAGGAAGGTGCTGGTGCCGTCCAGATAGATGCCGCCGGCGGTGGGCTCCCAGATGCCGACCAGCAAGCGGGCGAGGGTCGATTTGCCGGCCCCCGACGGGCCGATGATCCCCAACACCTCCCCCGGCTCGAGCGCGAAGGAGACGCCGCGCAGCACCGGGCGTTGCAGGCCCTTCGGCACATGGCTGACGCGGTCGACGGACAGCCGGCCATCGGGGCGGGGCAGCGGCATGGTGCTGCGCCGCGCGCCCTCGCCGTTCAGAAGCTCGCGGATGCGCTTGTGGGCGGTCTGGGCGACGATCCACTGCCGCCAGTTCTCCACCAGATGCTCGAAGGGCTGGAGCAGGCGGGCCATGATGATGCCGGTGGCGATCATGCTGCCCGGTGACGCCTCGTTCCGGATGACCAGGGCGGCGCCCGCGGAGATGGTGGCGATCTGCAGGATCAGCCGCAGCGAGCGGGAGGCCGAGGCCATGCCGCGCGACAGCACCACGCCGCGGTCGATCAGCGAGGCGGAGCCGATCTGCGCCATCTGCCAGCGCCGGGCCAGCGGCGGCAGCATGCCCATGGCCTCGATGGCCTCGGCGTGGCGGACGGTGCTGGCGACGTCGGCGAAGACCTTGGCCGACGCCTCGTTCGCCTCGGCGATGGGGCGGCGGGTCAGCGCGTCGGTCAGCGCGTTCATGGTCAGCAGCAGCAGCGCCGACCCCACCGCGATCCAGCCGTAGATCGGGTGCAGGATGAACAGGATGACCAGGAAGATCGGCGTCCACAGCAGGTCCAGAGGCACCACCACGGCGTTGCTGGTCATGAAGTTGCGCAGGTCGTTCAGGTCGCGCATCGTCTGGCCGGCGTTGCGCGTCCCGCCGCCCAGCGCGTCCACGATGGCCGCCTGCAGCGCCGGCACGTTGAAGCGGTGCGCGATGACCGCCCCGCAGACCAGGAAGGCGCGCGCCCGGATGAAGTCCAGAACGCCGTACAGCACCAGCCCGCCCACGGAGATCACCGCGAGCATGGTCAACGTCTCCAGGCTGCGGCTGCTCATCACGCGGTCGTAGACCTGCATCGTGTAGAGCGGCACCACCAGCATCAGGATGTTGACGAAGAAGGTGAGGGCGCCGGCCAGCAGCAGGCCGCGTCCGATCTTCCGGTAGGCTTGGGTCAGCAGGGTCCGATCCGTACCGCTCATGCCGATTCCTTTTCTTGCGTCCCGCGTTCCGGCCGCGTTCCGGAGTCCCGCGTTCTCAGGTTTGGGGGCGGGCCATGAAGCCGGTCATGCAAAGGGTTTCATGGTTAACGAAATGTTGAGATGCGGCTGCGTCGCATGAACTCCTTTTGAGACGAAGTCCGGACAAAGGCCGCCCATTGCGGGAAGACTGGTCCCGCGCCATTTCCGCTTACGTCCGACGCTGCGCTGCGGCGTGTGACAACTTTTAGCCCTTACCCCGTCCGACAACGATCGAAAGGGGTATTTGCAGCGCTGTAAAATGTTGTTCCAAAACATTTTTCCGATCACACGCCGAGCCTTGCACGGTGCCCATGTCTCTTTTTCGTCAACTGGCCTTCCGTCTGAATTGACGGCATGGTGCATCGCGGAACTCTTGCACTTGCCACCGGGGGATGTACGATCCTTTGATGCCGGCGGGTGCCTGGACTGACGAATATTTCTCAAATCCAAGGAATATTTACGATGAACACGCCCCAGACCGTACTCGTGACCGGCGGTGCCGGCTATGTCGGCAGTCACTGCGTGGCCGAACTGCTCGACCGCGGCTTCCGGGTCGTCGTGCTCGACAACCTGCGCCAGGGCCACCGCGCCGCCGTGCCGTCCGACGCCGCCTTCGTGGAGGCCGACCTTGCCGACATGGACGCGCTGACCCGCGTCTTCGCCGAATGGCGCTTCGACGCGGTGTTCCATTTCGCCGCCCTGTCGCTGGTCGGCGAGTCGATGCGCGACCCGCATCTCTATCTGCACGGCAACACCGTCAACTCGCTGAACCTGATCCGCGCGGCGACCACGGCCGGCGTGCGCAAGATGGTCTTTTCCTCGACCGCCAACCTGTTCGGCACGCCGGAGCGCCAGCCGATCGACGAGGACACCACCATCGACCCCGGCAGCCCCTACGGCGAATCCAAGTTCTTCATCGAGCGCGCTCTGCACTGGGCGGACCGCTGCCACGGCCTGCGCTCCGCCTGCCTGCGCTACTTCAACGCCGCGGGCGCGCATCCGAACGGGATCATCGGCGAGGATCATCACCCGGAAACCCATCTGATCCCGCTGGTGCTCGACGCGGCCAGCGGCCGGCGCTCGCACATCGAGATTTTTGGCGACGACTACCCGACGCCGGACGGCACCTGCGTGCGCGACTACATCCATGTCTGCGACCTCGCCGACGCGCATCTGCGGGTGTTGCCGGCGCTGGAGACGCGCAGCGTCCGCTTCAACCTGGGCAACGGCACGGGCTACAGCGTCCGCGAGGTGATCGAGGCGACGGAGCGGGTCACCGGTCTGACGGTGCCGGTGACGATCGGGCCACGCCGCGCCGGCGATCCGGCGGTGCTGATCGCCTCGTCGGAGCGCATCCGGGGCGAACTGGGCTGGACCCCGCGCTTCCCCGATCTGGACAGCATCATCGGCAGCGCGTGGGAATGGCGCCGCCGCCATCCGGGCGGCTACCGCGGCCCGGCCGTGGCGCAGGCCGCCGAGTGACGGAGAGACGAGGGATGAGCACGCAGCGCCGGGCGGGCGCCGAATCCAAGCCGGCCGAAGCCAAACCGGACGCCATCGATGCGGCGGAACTGGCCGAGTATCACGGGCTCGCCCGGCTGATCGAGCGGATGCACCGCCGATTCCTCGACGTCGTGCGGGCTGGCCTGTTGCGGCAGGGGATCGATGACATCGGGCCGGTTCAGGCGCTGATGGTCATGCTGATCGGCGACGACGAGCCGTCGGTCCGCGACCTGATGGAGCGCGGCTATTATCTTGGGTCCAACGCCTCCTACAGCCTGAAGATCCTGGTGGAGGCCGGCTACATCGACCGCGGCGCCAGCCAGCGCGACCGCCGCACGGCCCGCCTGCGCCTGACCGACAAGGGACGGACGCTGCGCGATGAGCTGTTCACGCTGGAGCAGGTGCAGGCCACGGCGCTGGTCCGCAACGAGGCGGAGGCGGCCGACCTGAAGGCCGCCTACCGCACGCTGCGCCGGCTCGACCGCATCTGGGGCGACATGGTCCGTTACGCCGGCCAAGGCCTCGATTGAGAGACTCGACTGAACCGCCTCATGCATCTCCCACCCGCAGGCATCCGCACATGACCGACTCATCCCTGTCCATCCGCGACGTCGAGCGCCTGCTCGAATCCTCGTCGGCGGAGGCCCGCATCGACACGATGCAGAAGCTGGCCGGCGATCTGGAGAAAGGCGGGCTGACCGACGCCGAACGGTCGCTGGCGCTGGAGGTCATGCATTGCTTCGCCGCCGACGCCCAGGTGGCGGTGCGCGAG
Source organism: Azospirillum sp. P4_B5 (assembly GCF_056402275.1). Lineage (NCBI taxonomy): Bacteria > Pseudomonadati > Pseudomonadota > Alphaproteobacteria > Rhodospirillales > Azospirillaceae > Azospirillum > Azospirillum sp. P4_B5. The sequence goes on along the minus strand of NZ_JBFUHT010000018.1, from coordinate 144,353 downwards.
GCGGTGGCCTGGCAGATCCGCAACAACGCCATGCTGACCGCGGAACTGGCCGAGCGGCTGGTGAAGGACGTGGCCCGCGTGGCCTTCCCGATCCTGCGCGACGCCGGAAGCCTCAGCGACGAGCTGCTGCTCGATGTGCTGGCGGACCCCGATGCCGGCAAGCACATGGCCGTCGCCAACCGCCACACCGTGTCGGCGCGGGTGGCCGGGGCCGTCGTCGAGACCGGCAACGTCGCGGTGGTGACCGCCCTGTTGCGCAACCCCGGCGCCGAACTGGCCGAACCGGCGCTTCACAGGGCCTTGGACCGCTTCGGCCGCGTGCGCATGGTCAGCGAGGCCGCGGCGACCCGCCCCGGCCTGCCGCTGGCCGTGGTGGAGCGGCTGGTCGCCTTCGTGTCCGACGCGGTGCGCGCCACGCTGGCCCACACTCACGGCCTGTCCAAGGATCTGGTGGACCGGCTGGCCAACCGCGGGCGCGAGTCGGCGACGCTGCGGCTGCTGCGCCCGGCGCTCCGCGGCGAAGAGGATGTTGAGGCGGTGGCCCGCTGGCTGCACGCCAACGGGCGCTTCACCGCGGCGCTGCTGTTCCGCGTGCTGTGCGCGGGCGACGTGGCGCTGTTCGCGGCGGGGCTGGGGGCGAAGGCTGGCATCCCGGCGGAGAACGCGCGCAAGCTGGCTTGGGACGACGGGGCGCTGGGGCTGCGGGCGGTGCTGAAGAAGGCGTCGGTCGCGCCGGTCCTGGTGCCGCCCTTTCAGGTGGCGATCGCCACGGCCAAGCGCATGGGCTACGAGGGCAGCGACAACCGTCGTGACGATTTCCAGGCGGAGGTCATGGCCGACCTGTTCGCCACTCTGACTCCGACGAACGAGTGGGCGGTGGACGACCTGCTGCTGCAACTGTTCGACGGCGCGTCGGACGAGGTGATCGAGCGGGCGCTGGACCAAGCGGGATTGCCCTTCGCGCCGGTGCGCGGGACGGGGACGTAAGGGCGCGGCTGCGGTGACTCCGGCCCCCATCCTGAAATCCCCGCGTTTCAGGGGATGGTGCCTTTTGCGCTGTGTCGGAGTGGGCCGTACGCTTGAGAGGTGCGGGAGGCGCCTTACGGACGTACGGGCACTCTCCCCGCGGTCCGCAGGCTGAGGGCGTCGTGGAGCGAGGCGGCCAGCGTGCGGGCCACGCAGTCATAGCCGAAGTCGTTCTGGTGGATGCCGTCCGGCCCGACCAGATCGCTCATGGCGGCCTGTCGTGTCTCCACCCACTGACGCATCACCGCGTAACGGTGGAACAGGCCCACCTCCTCGTCCGCCGCGACGCGGGCGATGCGAGCCTCCATCTCCTCGTGCCGGGGTTTCGCCAGCATGGCCGGGGCGTATTGCAGGTCCATCAGCACGACGTCCAGACCGGCATCCTTCAGCGTCCGCACGCCGCTGCGGATCACCGCCTCCGCCGCGTCGGGATCGTCGCCGCGCAGGACGGTGTTGGCCGCGACCTGCCAGATCACCAGATCGGGCGCCTGATCCAGCACGTCGCGCTGGAATCGCCTCAGCATGTCGGGCCCGGTTTCCCCGTTGGCTCCCTTGTTGAGGATGGTGAGGGCGAGGCCGGGGTAGCGCGCCCCCAGATGCTCGGCCAGCCGCGCCGGGTAGCTGTGCTCCGGTTTGCTGGCCCCTGCCCCGGCGGTGGAGGAGGAACCGATGGCGACGATGCGCAGCGGCCCACCGGCGGTCAGCGCCCGCGCGCTGCGCGGCAACGGCACGGCAAGGCCGGCGGTCTGAACGGACACGGCACAGGCCGCCGCCCTCACCGGATCGGCCTTGGCCGTCGGACCGGCGAGAAAAGGGACGAGGAACAGCAGGGCGGCGGAGAGGACGGCGGCCCTCCGGCCGGGGGTCCGGGGGGCCTGGGTGCCGATCACGGAGCGGGTCTCCCGGCGCGGTCGATCATGGTGGACACGGTGTCGGCCAGAATGCGGCCGAGGCAGCGGTGGACGAACTGATAGGCCTGCAGCTTTTCCTCCTTGGAGTCGGGGGCGAAGCCGACGCGGCCCTCCTCGAACCAATGCCGCATCATCTCGAAACGGGGGAAATGAACCACGTCGCTGTTCTGCGACACCCACTCCACATAATCCAGGTAGGGCTGGAAGGTGATGAGCTGGGTCGTCTGCGGGCTGTACTGCATGTCCATCAGGATCACGTCGGCGCCGCGCCCCTGGGCCGCCGCGATGCCGCGGCCCAGCGCCTCCCCGAAGCTGTCCGGCCCGATGTTCCGCATGGCGTCCGCCGTCCCCACCTGCCAGACCAGCAGGGAGGCGGCGGAGGCGGCCAGTTCCCGGTTCAGGACGGGCAGCATCTCCTGCACGGTCGCCCCCGGCGCGTTGCGGACGGTCACGCTGACCTTGCGGTCGGGCAGCCGGGCCGCCAGCTCCTTTTCCAGCAGCGCCGGATAAGCGCTGTTGGAGCGCGCGCTTGCCGAATTCAGCACGAGAACGGGCAGCGCGCCGCCGCGCTTCAGCCGGTCCCAAGCCCGGGGCAGGGCGCCATCGACGGTGTAGACGGTTTCCGGGACGGCGCAGGGATCGGAGGGCGTTTCCGACGCCGCATGCGCAGCAGTGGGGGGTGCGGTCAGTCCCGCGAGGAAGGCCAGGGTCAAGACGGTCGCGCGCTTCATGCGCTCGGGTCCTTGGCTGGGGCCAGTGGGGCGGCTGGAGCCAATGGGGGGGCTGTGGCCAGTGGAGCGGCGGGTGCCGCGGGAGGGGCGGATGCCGGTTGGCGCGGCGGCCGCCCCACGGACTGGTACCAGGTCAGCACCCGCGCGGCGGCCACCATCACGGCGATGCCGACGAGTGTGACCGAAAACTGGGCAAAAAGCGAGGCGGACCAGTGGTTCAGCACCGTCTGGCCGGCAAAGGACAGGAAGATGCCCAGACAGAAGACCTGAAGCGACTGCCGTCCGCACAGGATCACCGGCGCCAGCGCCGGCCAGCGCAGCCACGCGCTGTCGAACCGCGCGATCTGCAGGACGACGTAGGCCAGCGCGCAGAAATGCGCGAGACGCAGCAGGTCGAGGTCGGTCTTGCTGATCGGGTAAAGGATCTCCGCCAGCCACACCGGCATCAGCGCGGCCATCGGCGCGATCTGCCAGGAGATCACCAGAAGCAGCGAGGCGGACAGATACCCCCCGGCCAGCCACAGCAACGCCGTCCTCCGCGTCGTCAGCGCCGCCGCCACCTTGGGCAGCCGCTGCATGGTGGCCCCCAGCACGAACAGGAGTTGCCAGGCGAAGGGATTGAAGAACCACACGCCGCCGTCCGGATAGGTCGGCAGGTTCCAGTCCAGGATCCGCGCCGCCGTGTAGAGCGTCACCGACCCGGCCAGCAGCGCCACCGGCCAGCGCCGCAGCACCGGCAGCACCACCGGGAGGGACAGCAGCAGCACGACGTAGAGCGGCAGGATGTCCAGGTTGGCCGGGCGGAACTTCAGCGCCAGCGCCTGCACCAGCGACACCGCGGGATCGGCGAAGAAGCCGGCGATGCCCATTTCCTCGGTGAACAGCGGGTTGTCGAAGACCCGCGCGGTGTAGGCGACCTGCGCCGTGAAGGCGATGAACAGGAAGAGATAGGCGATGTAGAGCGTCCAGCAGCGGTCCAGCACCTTGGCCGCCGCGAACCGCCAGCCGTGCTTGTCCAGTATCCGTGAATAGACCAGCGACGATGTGTAGCCGGAAATGAAGACGAACACCTCGGTCGCATCGCTGAGGCCGAAGTTGCGCATCGTCACCCAGGCGATCTGATTGCCCGGGATGTGGTCGACGAAGATGAACCACAGGGCCAGCCCACGGAAAAAGTCCAACCGAAGATCGCGCATTCCGCCCGACGCCACCGCCTTGTCCCGTTCTGGTTTCGTGTGCGGCGCACCGTGGCACGGTGTTTCCGTCTTGGCAATCGGCACGGCGGCGGGGCCGTCGCCGGGGCTCCGGGACGTACGGCGCCATGCAAATCGTCGCGTGTTGTGCTATCACCGCGCGCAACCGGTTTCGCTCGGCGGCACTACGCCGCTTCCGGTCAGGCGAAGGACCCATGATGGCGACCATTGAAGAAGCGCTCGACATCGCGATTGACCATCACGTGTCCGGTCGTCTGGCGGAAGCCGAGGCCATTTACAGCCGTATCCTTGACGTGGACCCTCTGAACGCGCCCGCCTTGCATCTGGCTGGGATGCTGGCCTGCCAGACAAACCGCCTCGACACCGCGCTCGACCGGCTGGGCCTTGCGGTCCGGGAGGCTCCCGGCATGGCCGCCTACCGCGTCGACCATGCCAAGGCGCTGATCGCCGCGGGGCGGTGGGGCGCCGTCGCGTCGGCCTTGCGCCCCGTCCTCCTGGCGCTGGCCCCCGATTCCGCCGAGGGCTGGTATTTCCTGGCACTGGCGGAGCATCATTCCGGCGGCATGGACGCCGCCATCGCGGCGTTGGAACACGCCTGCATCCTGGCCCCCGAGCGGGACGACATGAGCGGCCGGCTCGCCCTGCTTCACCAGCAGCGGGGACAGGAGTCCCTGCGGCGGTCCCGGTACACCGCGGCCCTGGTGGACTTCCGGCGCGCGGCGGCGTTGCTGCCGGAGGATGCCGAGATGCGCTTCCAGCTTGCCACCGCGTTGCTGGAATCCAACCGCTTCGAAGCGGCGGTCGATATGTACCATCGGGCGTTGAGCCTCGACCCGGCGGGCGGGTTCACCCTGCACAATCTGGGCATGGCCCTGGCCAGGAGTGGCCGGATGGAGGAGGCGCTGACCGCGCTGCGCCGCGCCGCCCGCCTCGATGCCGGCCACATCGCCGTGCGCGAGGCTCTGGCCCTCATGCTGGCGCCACGCGACCCGGCGGAGGCCGCCCTGTGGTCCGCCCAAGCTCTGGTTCTCAAGCGGGCGCCGGCCATTCAGGAGGCTCCGCCGTTCGCTCCGCCGTCCGCCAAGGCGCCTTTGCAATTGCGGGCGAACGGCGTCGCCGCGGCAACGCGGCAACCGGACTACCCTCCCGCGGTCGCCTTTCTGCCGGCCGAACCGGGCCGTCCCACTCTGGCCGAACGGCCCTGCCGGCACGGGCTGATGCGTTTCTTTCCACAGGACGCCTATGTCGGGTTCTCCCTCGGGCACTACGGTGAGTATTCGGACGAGGAGCATCGTCTCGCCGCGATGCTGGTGGCTGCCGGCGACGTGGTGGTGGAGGCGGGATCGAACGTCGGTGCCCACACCGTTCCGCTGGCTCGGACGGTCGGCCCCACCGGGCTCGTCCACGCCTTCGAACCGCAACGCGCGGTGCACGATCTGCTGGCCCACAACCTCGCCGCCAATGGGCTCGGCAACGTCGTCCTGCACCGGGCGGCGGTCGGCAACGCACCCGGACATGTCACCGTCCCGATTCCCGATTATGGGCGGCCCGGCAACTTCGGCGCCGTCAGCATGGGGGCCCTCGACGGCGAGGTGGTGCCGGTCGAGACGATCGACGGTCTTGGCCTGGAGCGGCTGGCCCTGCTGAAGGCCGATGTGGAGGGCATGGAGGCGATGGTGATCGAGGGGGCGGTCCGCAGCATCGCCCGCTGCCGACCCGCGCTCTATCTGGAGAACGACCGGGAAGAGCAATCCGCCGATCTGATCGCCATGCTCCAGGATCTCGGCTACCGGTTGTGGTGGCACATCGTGCCGATCTACAACCCGGCCAACCACGCGGGCAATCGATACGATGCCTTTCCCGGCGTGGTGTCGCTGAACCTTCTGGGGCTGCCGGAAGGTCGCCCTTGCCCCCTGCCGGCTCTGCCGCCGGTCACCGGGCCGGGCCAGTCCTGGCGCGAGGCTCTGACGCGCTAGGAGTGCCGTTGTCCGTCCGTGCACCGGCCTTTCCTGGAGGGCTTGCTCAAGCGGCGACGTCGGCCTTGCGCACCCGCACATGGTTGTCGTGGAAGGCGGCGCCGCCGAAGGGCGCCACCGGATCGGCGCCGGTCAGGCTGTTGATGCCGCGCCCGCCCTCGTGCGCGGCGTTGGGCCAGATGGATTCGGCGATCACCACGCCCCGCCGCACCCCGTCGAACAGCCGGGCGTGCAGGAACACCGCGCCGCGTCCATTCGTGGTCTCCACCCGGTCGCCCTCCGCGATGCCCAGCGCCGCCGCGTCGTCGGGGTGGAGCATCAGGCTCGGGCGGCGTTCCCGCCCCGCGGAGGTTGGGGTTTCGGTGAAGCTGCTGTTCAGGAAGTTGCGGGCCGGCGCGGTGACCAGCCGGAAGGGATGCTCGTCGTCCGCCTCCTCCGTCACCGCCCAATGGTCGGGGAAGGTCGGCATGGAATCGACCGGGCCGAAGGTGGACGGCGCGGCGTAGGGCACCGTCGGCCAGTCCGGCTTCAGGCGGAACTTGCCGTCCGGCCAGCGGAAGCCCTTCACGAAATGCGCCGTCTCGAAGTCCGGCTGCACGTCGAGGAAGCGCTGGGATTCCAGCGCCTCCAGCGTGCCGTGGCCGGACGCCTGCAACGTGGCGTCGATCAGTTCCCGTTCGGTCATGGCGAAGCCGGGGTGGGAGTCGCTGCCCAGCCGCCGCGCCAGATCGCCGATGACGGCGTGGTTGGGCCGGCAGTCGCCGGGCGGGTCGACCAGCTTGGGCCCGAGCAGGATGTGCTGGTTGCCGCCCGCCTGATAGAGGTCGTCGTGTTCCAGGAACATGGTGGCGGGCAGCACGATGTCGGCCATGCGCGCCGTCTCGGTCATGAACTGCTCGTGCACGCAGACGAACAGGTCGTCGCGGGCGAAGCCGCGCCGCACGCGGGCCTGATCGGGGGCGATGGTCACCGGGTTGGTGTTCTGGATCAGCAGCGCCGTCACCGGCGGGCCGCCGGTCAGCGCCTCCGGATCGCCCTCCAGGATCGGACCGATGCGCGACTGGTCGAGCATGCGCACGGTCGGGTCGCGCAGGTCCAGCCCCTCGATCAGCGTCTTGTTCCAGCCGTAGATGCCGCTGTTGGAATGAAAGGCCCCGCCGCCCTCGACCTTCCAGGCACCGCTGACCACCGGGATGCAGGAGGCGGCGTGCATGTTCACCGCCCCGTTGCGCGAGCGGGTGAAGCCGTAGCCCAGCCGGAAATAGCTGCGCGGTGTCTGCCCGACCAGCCGGGCGAAGGCCTCGATCTCCGCCGCCGGCAGGCCGGTGATGGCCTCCGCCCATTCCGGCGTCCGGGTGGCGAGATGCGCCTCCAGCCCGGCGGGGTCGTCGGCGTGGCTGGCGAGATAGGCGCGGTCGGCCAGCCCGTCGCGGAACAGCACATGCATCACCGCGCAGGCCAGCGCCCCGTCGGTGCCCGGACGGATCAGCAGGGGGATGTCCGCCTGCTCCATGGTCGGGGTGCGGTAGACGTCGACCACGGCGATCTTCGCCCCGCGCTCCTTGCGGGCGCGGACGGCGTGGGTCATGACGTTGACCTGGGTGGAGACGGCGTTGGTGCCCCAGATCACCACGAGGTCGGACGTCGCCATCTCGCGCGGGTCGGCCCCGGCCAGCTTGCCGGCACCGGCCAGCCAGCCGGCCCAGGCCGGGTTGGTGCAGATGGTGGCGAAGAAGCCTGACCAGCGCCGGGCGTGGCGCAGCCGGTTGATGCCGTCGCGCTGCACCAGACCCATGGTGCCCGCGTAATAGTAGGGCCACACCGTCTCCGGCCCGTGCCGGCGCTCGGCCGCCAGGAAGCGGTCGGCGACGATGTCCAGCGCCTCGTCCCAGGAGATCGGCTCGAACTGGCCGGAGCCCTTGGGGCCGGAGCGGCGCAGCGGCCGGGTCAGCCGGTCGGGATGGTGCACCCGCTCGGCGTAGCGGGCGACCTTCGCGCAGATCACACCGGCGGTGTAGCTGTTGTCGGCGGCGCCGCGGATGCGCCCGATGCGGCGCTCGTCCAGCACCTCGACCTCCAGCGCGCAGGTGGACGGGCAATCGTGCGGGCAGGCCGAGGCGTGCAGGCGGGGGGCGGTGCGGTTGGACATGGGTCTACAAATGGGTCTGGAGCAGGGTCAGGGAAGGGCGGCGGTGCTGTGCAGCGTCACGCGCAGGCCGCCGTGCGACACCGACGGGCCGGACGGCTGGAAGGGCAAGCCCGTCGCCTGGGCCAGCGACGCCTCGTTGGTGACGAGGCCGACCCGCCAGCCGGAAAAGCGCGACAGCAACGTCTGCCCCAGCGCGCCGTAGAGGGCGAACAGCGGCTTCTTCTCGCCGATCCGCGCGCCGTAGGGCGGGTTGACGATGACGAGGCCCGGCGGCCCTTCCGGCGGCATCAGGTCGCTGACCGCATGTTTCTGAAAGTCCGTCAAAGCGGCGACGCCCGCGCGCTCGGCGTTGGCGCGGCTCATGGCGATGGCCCCTCCGTCGCGGTCGCTGCCGTAGAAGCGGACGGCGGGCGTGGCGCCAGTGCCGCCCGCGGTGCGCATCGCCTGCCACGCCGCGTCGTCGAAGGAGGCGAGCTGTTCGAAGGCGAAGCGGCGGCTGCGTCCGGGGTGCAGGCCGGCGGCGATCTCCGCCGCCTCGATGACGAAGGTGCCGGACCCGCACATCGGATCGACCACCGGCTCGCTGCCGTCGAAGCCGCAATGGCGCAGGAACAGGGCGGCCAGCGTCTCGCGCAGCGGGGCCTTGTGGATTTCCTCCTTGTGGCCGCGCTTGTGCAGGGATTCGCCCGAGGCGTCGACGCTGATGGTGCAGAGGTCGTCGTCGATGCGGGCCTTGATGGACACCTCGGCCTCGGCGGAGATGGGGACGCCCAGCTCCTCGGTGATGGCGCGCTCGATCCGCTGGGCGGTCGCCCCGGCGTGGTAGATGCGCGAGCCCTTGCAGGACGCCTCGACGCGGACCGGCACGTCGGGGCGCAGGAACTCCGCCCAGGGCACCCGGCGCGCCCGCTTGTCGAGCTGGGCGAGGTGGAAGGCGCGGAAGGAGGCGACGCGGGCCAGCACGCGGGTCGCCCCACGGAGTTCCAGGTTCGCCCGCCAGACCTCCGGCCAGCCGCCGCGGACGGTGACGCCGCCCTTGATGGCGGTGGCGTCGCGGAAGCCCTTGGCCTTCACCTCCGCGCAGAGCACGGATTCCAGGCCCGGCGCGGTGACGATGAAGATCTCGAAATCGGTGCCGGTACGGTCGGCGGCGGCGGTGTCGCTGGTCATGGCCCCTAGATATCCCGAAGCCCCGTCGCCTTCGACATCTTTCTGGCAGCTGCCCCCCTAACAACCAGCCTTGCCGACGATGGCGGTCAGACGCTCGTAGCCCGCGCGGGTCAGATGCACCGGGTCCTTGTAGAGCGGACAGGCGCCCTCCGCCGGGCAGGCGTCGCGCATCGGGGTGTTGGCGTCGATCACGCGCAGGCCGGGACCGGCGAGGGCGGTCAGTCGTCGGTTCACGTCCATCATGCGCTCGGCAAAAGCGGCGTTGCCGTCGCGCCGCGGCAGCAGGGTGAGCAGCGTGACGCAGGCGCCGGGCGCGGACCGCTTCACGTCTGTGGTGATGGCCTCGATGGTGCCGGCGATCTCCGCGGCGGAGCGGTTCGGCAGGTCGTTCGTCCCGATCAGGACCAGCGCAGACCTGAGCCCCATGCCCGGTCTGAAGGATTGGCGCACCCGCCACAGCAGGTTTCCCGTGTTGTCGCCCCCGGCCCCGAAATTCATTGGCTCCGCGTCGAACAGCCGGCGGGCAAGGTCGGGCGGCCAGCCGGCGATCAGGGAATCCCCCAGCAGCATCGCCTTCGGGTCCTGCCGCCGCAGCGTCTCCATGCGCTTGACCAGCCAGTCCGGGTAGGGCGGCTGCGTGCGCGGTCCGATAGGCGTTTCGCCGTGCGCCGGGATGGCCAGGAACGCCAGCAGTGTGGCGACCCCGGCCCATCCCGCTTTGATGATCCGACTCACGCCGCCTTCGCCGGAAGGGCGACGGCCGGCACCTGCTCCGGATGCAGAGCGGGCGGCGAGAGGTCCAGCACGGCGCGCTCCCCCTCGGCCAGCGGGCGTACGGCGTTCACGGTCAGCGAGACGGTCAGCGCTCCCTTCGCGGCGGGGGCGTCCAGCACGAGGTCGGTGGCCCGGCCGGGATGCACCTCGAACCGCTCCTCGGCCAGCGTCGCGCCGTCCTCCGTGGCGATGGAAACCACGACGTGGAGCGGGACGGAGTCGCGCAGGGGGCAGCGCAGGGTGGCGCCGAGATGGAAGGGGCCGGGCGCGTGCACCCCTGTCCAGCGCAGCGTGGTGCCGGGCCGCTCCGGATCGGGGCCGTGCAGGCGGAACAGGCCCTCATAAGGGCGGCACCAGCTGTTTCCGTTCAGCAGGCGGGCGGTTCCGGCGCGCAGGTCGCCCGTGAGGGGCTTGCTCATGTCCTGGTCGGCGCCGAAGGGGAAGCGGAGTTGCACCAGCGCGTCCGGCGTGCCGATGCGCAGGGCGCCGTGGCGCTGCGTCCAATCGTGGCAGGGGAACAGGCGCAGCGCGCCCTGGACGATGGCGAACCACGCCGCGGCGTCGATGTCGTCCGCCCGATGATAAGGCGCGAAGCCGCTGACATAGCCGCGCATCAGGCCGGGCCGCTGCCAGTCCACGCGGCCGATGCGGGCGGGATCGTCCGTCGCCTGGACCTCCAGCAGGGCGAAGTCGTCATGGCCCGCCAGGGCGGCCAGCGCCTCGTACAGCCCGTCGATGGTGGCGGGGGCGATGCCGGGGTTGGACTTCACGACGAAGATCACCCCGCCCATCACCGCCCGCGCGGTGAACTTGGCCTGGAGATACTGGATCTTGCGCGTCTCCCGGCGGTGCAGGGCGCGCCGTGTCGCCTCGTCGTCGCGGAAGGCCAAGCGCCCGCCGGTCATGTCGGACTTCATGTCGCTGTGCCAGCCGATGCCGTAGGCGGAATCCAGCACCATGCCGGTGCGCAGCGGCGACAAATTCTCGAAGCGGTACATGCCCTCGAAATTGGCGCGCAGCTTGGTCAGAAGCTGGTCGGGCTTCATCGAGGCCCAGCGGAACAGGCTGCCCGCCTCGCAGGACAACCGGCGCAGGACGAAGCCGAATTCGCAATTGTCGCCGAGACTTTCGAACCGCAGAAGGTCGTCCGCACCGATGCCGATGGTCATGCTGTTGTCCCGTTTCGCTGCCAAGCCGTGGTTTCGGCAAGCCTAGCGCGAGCCGGTCGGGACGCGTCAACGGGCGGTGGCGATGGCGCCAAAAAGATCACCGCGAATTCGAGGTAATTCCTAAACCGTCCGGGTGATCTTGCGCAGATGGCGGGGCCGGTCGGGGTCGAAGCCGCGCGCCACCGCGAGCCGGGCCATGAAGGGGTAGAAGGCCTGAATCGCCGTGATGGGGTCCAGCACCGGGTGCAGCGGGGGTGGCAGGGGCAAAGGCGTGTCGGCCAGGGCGAGCGCCCGCTCCACGGCGGAGGCGACCAGCAGATGAGCGCCGGCCCGCTTCAGCGCACGGGCGGTGTCCAGCACGCCGTCCTGCGTCTCATCCCGCACCGCCACGACCAGCACGGGGAAGCTAGGCTCGACCAGCGCCATGGGGCCGTGCATCACCTCCGCCGCACTGAAGGGTTCGGCATGGGCGGCGGCGGTCTCCTTGAACTTCAGCGCCATTTCCTGCGCGATGGGATAGCTGCGCCCCCGCGCGACGATCAGCAGACTGGACACGGATTCCAGCACCGGCAGCGCCGCCGACCAGTCCGCAGCGCCGGCCCGCTCCAGCCCTTGGGGCAGCCGTGGAAGGGCGTCGAGAAGCGCGCGGTCATCCGTCCAGACGGCGGTCAACCGGGCGACGGCGGCGAGGCTGGCGACGAAGCTCTTGGTCGCGGCGACGCTCAGTTCCGGCCCGGCGTGCAGGGGCAGGGGATGGGCGACCCGCTCCGCCAGCGGTGAAGCCTCCGCGTTGACCAGCGCCGCCGTCAGCGCGCCGCCGGCCCGCGCCGCGTCCGCGACGCGCAGCAGGTCGGGGCTCTGTCCCGACTGGGAGATGGCCAGGACGAAGGCGTCCTTCACCCGCAGATCGGCGCCGTAGGCCGTGACGACCGACGGCGCCGCCGAGGCGGTGACCAGACCCAGCGCCGTCTCGAACAAGTAGCGGGCGTAACCGGCGGCGTGATCGCTGCTGCCCCGCGCGATGGTCATCGCGAAGGGCGGCGGCACGGACCGCAGCCGGGCGGCGAGGGCCGCCACCGCTTCGGCATCGGAGTCCAGCAGGCGCCGCACCGCCGCCGGGGCGGCTGCGGCTTCCTGCATCATCAGGGGAGTGCTGGTCATGGGTCGGCCTCCGTTCCAGGCCGATCATAACACGGTCTTCCGGCCAACCTCACGCCGGGCAAATCTCAGGCGGGGCCGGTCGGGGCCTTCGCCAGAACGGCGGCGTCGGAGGCGTCCATCTCCTCCGCCGGGGCGGGTTCGGCTTGGCGCGGTTTCCAGTTGCGCAACCGGCTCGCCATCGCGCCGGCCTGGGTCTTCCAGCGGTCGGCCTGGGCGCGCATCGATTCGCCGCCCTGGACCAGCAGGCGGCTGGGCAGCGGGCCGGGCGTCTCGAAGGTGCCGATGTGAAGCGTCTCGACCGGATGCTTGCCGGCGAGACCGCGCTTGAACTGATAGACGCCGGGGTTGGTCTGGGCGTTCACCCCGTGCAGGTCGTAGCGCAGCCCGCCGTTCGCCTTGATCCACAGCATCGCCCGCCATTGCAGCAGATAGGCGGCGTTGACCCGCAGCCCGGCCTCCAGCGTGGCGGAGTTCTGCATCTGCCCGGTGGTGCCGAACAGCGACACAACCACCCCGGCCACCGGCCGCCCCTCATGCATGGCGAGGAAGGCGCGCATCTTTTGGCGCGGCGGCAGCGCCTCGTTGATGCGGGTGAAGGTGCGGCTGTCGTAGGCCTTGAAGCCCTTGCGTCGCTGCGTCTCGACGAAGATGTCGTCGATGGTTTCCAGCAGTTCGGTGTGGGAGCCTTCGACGACCTCGATCCCCATCCGCTCGGCCTTGTTCAACCCGCGGCGCCAGTGGTGGGACACATTGGAGCGCAGACCCGGCTCGTCCGGCGTCAGGTCGGTGATGAAGGTGCGGTAGGGGGCTTTCTCCTCCCGGAACTGCATTCCCAGCGAGGCCAGGGCTGCCGTCACCGTCTCCCCGTCCGCCTGGGAGACATGGGGCAGCAGGCGCAGCAGCAGACCGCGCCGGTCGGTGTATTCCGCCTTCAGCGCGTGCAGCGCGGTCATCAGGGCGGCGTGGTCCGGTCCCTGGCCGCGCGGGTGCCACATCGGCCCCCACATGACCAGGGCCAGACCGCCGATGCCCGGGACGCGGCGCAGCAGCACCTGCACCGCGGCCACCGGGCGCCCGTCGCGCCGCACGACAAGGTGGCTCAACTCCCGCCCGGCGTGGGCGATGCGGCCATAATCCCAGGTCTGGAAGATGTTGGCGTCGTCGAAGCCATCGAGAATGGCGTACCAGCCGCTGCGGTCGACCCGGTCGATCTCGATGGAGGACGCGGGGCACAGGACATCGCCACCAAGCGCGTCGGTGTACATTCAGGTTTCTCCCCTGGAATTCACGGCGATCGTTTCTTGTGGAAGCGTTTGGCAACGGTTGGACGTTTGGTCACACGGTTCCGCCGGAGCGGTAGAAGGTGCTGAAGGCGGGGCGGGCCGAGAAGGCGGCCTGCGGGATGTCGAGCAGACGGCGCAGCCGGTCGCGCACCGCCGGTTCCAGGACCGCGGCGACCAGCAGGGCCACGGCGATGGACAGCGCGCCGCCCGTCACCGCACCGGCCATCGAGGAAGCCCCAGCCTGCATCGCCAACGCCTTGGCCGAACCGCCCACCACCTCGTGCAGCAGGTAGAGCGGATAGGTGGCGAGCCCGATGAGACGCAGCAGGGACAGCAGGGATTGCGGCAGTGCGGCGATCTCCGTCCGCCAGCGCACCGAGGCGACGATGGCGAGAAGCGACGCGCCCCAGATCAGCAACGGGTTCATCCACAGATCGGCGAGGTTCAGCGGGACGGGCGAGCGATCCACGAACTCCACCGACCGGGCGGTGATCTCCAGCGGCGCGGCGATCAGGGCCAGCAGGGCGCCGGCCATGCCGGTCCGGGTCAGCTTGCCGCAGGACCACAGCCACAGGAAAATCCCCAGCGCGAAGAACACGCCGTGGCGCAGCAGCGTCATGTTCAGCATGCCGTATTCGAATTCCAGGAACGGCAGGCTGACGACGCCGAAGACGTGCAGGCTGTAGACGCCGAGATAGGCCGAACTGGCGGCGGTCAGCGCCAGGGCGAACTGGGGCAGCCGGTGGAAATTCCCGCTGAACAGCAGCAGGAAGACCGCGGTGTAGAAGGCGATCTCCACCGGCAGCGTCCAGTAGGCCGAGGCGATGTAGGGGCCGGCGGGCGCCAGCGTGAAGGAGGCGATGAAGCGCCGCACCAGATCCGGGTCGGGACCGGGCATCAGCACAAGGGCGACGAGGCACAGGATGGAGCAGACCCAGGCCGCCGGATAGAGGCGCAGCAGGCGCGACCGGATGAAGGCGATCGGGCTGGCGTTGTTGGCCGAATTGGCGATGACGAAGCCCGACACCACGAAGAAGACCTGCACCCCGGCCCAGCCCGACCACATCACGTCGGCGACCGCCGGGTCGCGCCAAGTCAGGTGAAAGCCGGTGACCAGCAAAGCCGCGGCGAAGCGGACCATGTCGATCCCGTAGACGTAATCGGCCCCGGACCTGTGACGGGCAGTCCCGTCTCCCGGCAGAGTTTGCTTGATCGGCGATTCAGGCACGATTCCTCCCTTCCCGCATGGGAAATCCCCACGTGCGGGTGCTCGACGTCTGTTGATTCCGGAAGACGGGCGTGGTGCGGCCTCAGGACGCAACTTGCGTGCTGCTGGGGAGCATACTCGCTGGTGGGCGCGGATACAGAGGCCCGAACGGATTCAACAGGAAATCTGCGGGAGTATACTGTTCAGATGACCGGCCGTTACCGAAGCCATGACGCAAAGGGGAGGTGCACGGCGCGAACGGTCCACCCGATCCCGGGCGTTTTACTTTGAAGGGATGCTCCGAAGAGCGAAAGGCACACGGCCCGTCCCCGGTCAGGCCGGGAACGGGCCGTGTGCTTGCCGGCTGGGCGATTTGCCGCCAGCGTCTAGCGCTGCCAGTGGTTTACTGGTAGTTCAGGCCGCCGTTGATGTTCAGGGTCGAGCCGGTGACGTAGCCGGCGATCTCCGAGGCGAGGTAGGACACCGCGCCGCCGATCTCGTCCGGACGGCCCAGGCGCTTCATCGGAACGCTGTCGGTGATCGCCTGGCGGATGTCCTCACGGATGGCCATGACCATATCGGTGCCGATGTAGCCCGGCGCGATGGCGTTGACGGTGACGCCCTTGGTCGCCAGCTCGGCGGCCAGCGCCTTGGTGAAGCCGATCACGCCGGCCTTGGCGGCCGAGTAGTTGGTCTGGCCGGCCTGGCCCTTCACGCCGTTCACCGAGGAGATGTTGATGATGCGGCCCCAGCCGCGCTCGGCCATCTTCGGCGACACCTGCTGGGTGACGTTGAACAGGCTGCTCAGGTTGGTGGCGATGACCGCATCCCACTGGGCCTTGTCCATCTTGGCGAAGAACTTGTCGCGGGTGATGCCGGCGTTGTTCACCAGGATGTCCACCGGACCCAGGTCGGCCTCGATCTTGGCGACCATCGCCTTGCAGCTTTCGAAGTCGGAAACGTCGCCTTCCGCCACGTAGAACTTGAAGCCGAGGGCTTCCTGCTGGCCCAGCCAGGCGGCGGCCGGTTCGAAGTTCGGCAGGCAGTTCGCCGCCACGATGCAACCGTCCTTGGCCAGGGCCTGGCAGATGGCGGTGCCGAGACCGCCCATGGCACCGGTGACGAGCGCGATCTTCTGAGACATTACAATCGCTCCAGTAATAGAAACGGCCAGCTCCTGGTGAGGCAAGCCCGCTGGTGAACCGCAGAAGCAAAGGGGTTGCTTCTTGTTACGGATGCTGTCGTGCCGATGGTCCTTATGGGGGAGCCATCAACTGCGGCGGCAGGCATAACATAGAACAAGTCCAGCCCCGGGCCAATGCGCTGCAACATCGCAGATGCGAGCGGGTGCGATTTTTCACAGGGATGTCAATAAGAAATGACTTTTCAGGGCCTTACTGCACCGCACCAAGTGGTGTGACCAGTTGGATTCGGCTCAAATACGCAGGATTCGCTCACCGGCCTTGAGCGCCAGCGGGAACAGCTTGGGCGCCACCGCCCCGAGAAGCCAGGGCCGCATCTTCGCCAGAGCGGCCGGCGCGGCCAGCAGCACGAGCGTCGCGCCGCTGTGCGCCCATTGGCCGGCGGTCATCCGTTCGAACCCGTTCCAAAGCAGGACGGCGCCGCTGCACAGCCCGGCGATGGCGGTGATGGCCTCCCCCAGCGCCTGGAGCGCGTCGATTCCCCACAGCGGGTTCGTCGTGGTGACCCGCCCCACCAGCCGCCGCAATTGCGCGGTCAGGCGCGCCGCGGATGCGGCGTCGAACCGCCCGCTTTCGACTTCGGCGCGGGGCAGGGCGACCAGGACATCGCCATCGGGCTGGATCGAGACGCGGACCGGGATGGTGCGCAGGGCGCTGCCGTTTTCGGGTGATGGCGCGGCCACCGGCACGCGCAGACCGATCGTCCGCCCGCCCTGGGCGAAGAATTGAAGGGCAAGCGCAATGCCATGCCCGCGCCGGGGAATCAGGCCGGCCTTGCCCCGGCGCAACCGCCCGACCATCTCGGCCAGGGCGTCGCGCCGCCAGACGAAGCCATGCGGAAGGTCACTGAGGAAGCGTCGGCGCAGCGGGCTACCCCGTGTCTCCCACCAGGGTGTTCACGGCTTTCCCGGCGAACCGCCCCAACGCGTCGATCAGGAAGCTCCAATAACGGAAGGAGACGTCCACCGCGTCCTTGTGGACGCCGATCATGACACTGCTCCCGGCGTTGTCGCGGCCCTTCAGCAGGCGGGTGACCACGTCGCCGTCGATCTGGATCGTCGACTGCATGACCACCAGTTCGGTCCCGACGTCCCACGCCTTGCGGATGGTCACGACGTCCGCCGTCTTCAGCGCCGGCATGCGACGGACCTCCTCGTCGATGCCGCGCAGATAGCTGACGGTGTCCAGCCCGCGCCGCCGCAGCACGTCGTTGATCTGGTCGGAGTTGCGCTGGATGCGCATCAGGATCGGCGGCGCGTCCCGGTCGATCATCGCGGCGGCGGACACCACGTCGGCGGTGGCGCCGGGCTGCCGGGCGGCGTCGAGGGTGCGGTCGGTCATCTCGCGCAGCCAGCTCGCCACCTCGCGCAGGTCGTCGAAGACCTTCAGCGTGGTGCCGCGCGCGGGGTCGTTGCCCGGCAGGTCGCGGCTGAAGAAGAAGGGGTCGTAGCGGTCGGGCTGGGCGGCGTCGGACGGCGGGACGAAGGGCGCCAGCCCCCAATGGAAGGTTTCCGATACCCGGCCGGCCCAGGGGGCGAGGATCGCCGTCTCCCGATTGCCGAAGGTGTCCAACTGCTCGCACAGGAAAACATAATATTCCTGCGCCAGATCGATCAGGGCGTCTCCCGCCAGCGGCATCTTCTCCGCCGAGATGCCGGTCTTCAGCACGGTGTTGATTTCGAGCGCGAGAAGGTTGCGCGCCAGATCGACGAACTGGGACATCGGCCACCTTGCTGGGTTGGGGGAGGGCGTCGGGGAGGCGGCGGTGCGGCGACGTCCCGCCGTCCAGGAGGCGGGTCAGCCGGTGCGGCCGGAGATCTGGACGGCCAGATCGCGGATCGCCTTCAGGTTGGTGCTGACGATGTCGCTGCTCTTGGTCACCTGGGCGAGATGGAATTCGGTCAGGCTGTGGTAAGCGGTGTTGGTCGCGAAATCACGGCTGATCAGGTTCTCGATATCGCCGGTGACCAGATTGACCTGGGTCTGGAACGCCTCGATGGTCGTGCCGGCCTTTGGACGGCAGGTGAAGCCGACCTGATTGGGATCGTCCTGGACCACGTCGATGTCGGCGATCGCGGTTACCACCGTCAGCGTCACCAGCCGGTCCAGCTTGTCCGCGATGGTGTTCAGCAGGGAGTTCGCCTTGCCCTGCTCGTTCTGGATGACGGCAGCGCCACTCGGCGGCAGTGCGGACGGCGCTGCGGTCGCCTGGACGGCCGGCAGTTGGATGGTGGAGGTGGTCGGGTCGGCGACGGCGGTATCGGACATGGCTGCACCCTTCTGGGGACGGATGACGTAACATCGCCAAGCATCGCGCAAGAGACGAGTTCTGTCCAATGACCGCTATCGATGCGAAAGTGTGATGGGAAATTTCTATTTCAGGGATTTTTGTGAGGCCACTCACTCGTGAAGAAGCGCGTCGATGGCGTCGCGCAGGTCGCGCAACTCCTGCCGCTGGTCCTCGGCCAGCGCATGGCCGGACGCGCGAAGGCTGTGGATCTTGTCCACATTGCTGCGCAACGCACGCAGTACAGGTGCTGCGGAGGGAGCGGCCGGGCGGGCCGCCTTGCGCTCCTGCTTGGCGTTGCGCACGTCCTTTACGGTCAGGCCGTCGCCGGCCCGTGCCCAGAGCGCGAGCTGGATCGCCTCGTCGGGCAGTTCGGCCAGCTCCATGAGGAGGGAGACGGAGACGGCGGGCCGGTCCGGAGCCTCCTCCAGGATGCGGGCGGGCAGGCGCAGGATGCCCAGCAGGCGGGCCACATACTCCTGCGACTTGCCGATCAGGACGGCGGCCTGCTCCTGAGTCAGCCCCTTGTCGCCGATCAGCTTGGCGAGCGTCAGGGCAAGGTCGATGGGGTGCAGGTCGACGCGCTGGGCGTTCTCGATCAGGGCCAGCGCCTGCACGTCGTCGGTGTCGATGACCAGCGCCGGGATGGTCTCCCGCTCCAGCGCGCGGTAGGCCCAATAGCGCCGCTCCCCAGCCACGATCTGGAAGCGGTCGGGCGCGACCTCCCGCACGTTGATCGGCTGCAGCAACCCGCGCTCGCCGATGGAGGCGGCCAGCGCGGCGATGTCGGCCCCGCGGGCGTTGCGCCGCGGCTGGTCGGGGTTGGGCTCCACCTGATCCAGCGGGATTTCGCGGTGGCGCATCTTGCCGGACAGGCCGAACAGGGCGGCGTTGCTGCCCCCGCCGCTGCCGGTGCGGCTGAGCGCCCGTTTGAACAGGCTGGCGTTGGAGGTGTCGAGCTTACGCACCATGGCGCATCTCCTCCCCGGCGAGCGCCAGCAGGGCGTCCGTGATCTCGCGGAAGCTCTCCGCGCCCGCGGAGTTCGGGTTGTAGGCGAGGCCGGGGCGCCCGGCCATCACGCTCTTGGAATAGTCGGCGGCCCGCTTGACCGGGGAGAAGAGGTAGAGTTGCTCCGCCGCGGCAAGCTCGCGCAGCTCCCTCATCACCGTCTCGTCCTGGAGGCGGCGCGGGCTGTACATGGTCGGCAGGACGCCGAGAATCTGCAGGCGTGGATTCACCAGCTCGCGCACGCCGGCGATGGTCTCGAAGAGCTGCGGGATGCCCATCATCGACAGCATCTCCGTCTGGGTTGGAATCAAGAGCTGGTCGGCGGCGTTCAGCACCGAGACGGTCAGCTCGCCCAGATGCGGCGGGCAGTCCAGCACCACGAAGTCGTACTGACCGGCGAGTTGGGCGATCTTGGCGCGCAGGATCAGCGTGCCGTTGGGCTGGCGCAGCAGTTCCCGGTCGGTCGCCGCCAGCGAGATGGAGGAGGGCAGCAGGTCGAAGGCGCCGTCGCAGACCGGGGTCATGAACTCCCGCATCGGCCGGCTGGCCTTCAGCGCGTGGGTCAGGGTCGCCTTGGCCAGCTCCCGCTCGTGCGGATCGACGCCCAGATGGACAGTGGCGTTGGCCTGCGGGTCGCAGTCGATCAGAAGCACGCGCCGCCCCGACTGGGCGAGCAGCCACGCGACGTTGACGCAGGTGGTGGTCTTGGCGACCCCGCCCTTCTGGTTGGCGGCGCAGAACACCACCGGGGCCGCCCGCACCGCCGCCGCCGCGGGGATGCCCACCGGCTCCGTCGCGGTCTTCAGGGCGCCCGCGACGTTCTGCGGAATTCGCTCCGCCCCGGTTTCCCAGCGGGAGATCTTGGCACGGTCGTAGCGCCGGTTCAGCCGTTCGTTCAGCCAGCCGACCAGTGCCTGCTGGTTCATGCCGCGCTGTTCGCGGTAGCGGCGCAGCTCCTCGCCGCTCATCTCGTGGGCCACGGGGGCATCCCTTCTCTGGGGTGATCGCGCGGGCACCATGAGTCATGTTGATGGTGGTGTCAACCGCCGTGCTTCACATGTGATGACGCTCCGAAACGGACGGGACCTACGCCCCGGCGTGGAACTCCGCGTGGAACAAGGGGGCGCGCTGCGGCTTTCCTGTGGTGCGAAAGGCCGCTATGGTCGCGGCCGAAAATCCTGCGCCAGGAATCGTGAGGGAGACCCAATGGACGCCGACTCCATCCGCGCCGCTTACCGGCGCTACGCGCGTTTCTACGATCCCGTCTTCGGGAATCTGCTGGCGTCGGGCCGGCACGCCGCCGTGAAGTGGATCAACCGCCGGGGCGGCTTGCGCGTTCTTGAGGTGGGCGTGGGCACGGGCATCTCCCTGTCCGACTACCGCAAGGACAACCGCGTGGTCGGCATCGACCTGTCGTCGGAGATGCTGCGCGTCGCCCAGGACCGGGTGGACCGCGAGCGGCTGGAGAATGTGGAGGGCCTGCTGGAGATGGACGCCGGCAAGCTGGCCTTCGCCGACGGCAGCTTCGACCTCGTGGTCGCCATGTATGTGATGACGGTGGTCCCCGACCCGCAGGGCACGATGAACGAGCTGGAGCGCGTCTGCCGGCCCGGCGGCGACATCCTGATCGTCAACCATTTCGCCGCCGACAGGCCGGGCATCCGCCGCTCGGTGGAGAACTGGATGGCGCCTTTCTCCAAGAAGCTGGGCTGGCGCCCTGACTTCACGCTGGACACGCTGATGTCCGGCTCCCGCCTGAAGGTCGAGGAGTTGCAGACCGTGCCGCCCTTCGGCCTGTTCAGCCTTCTGCACTGCCGCCGCGAGGCCGCCACCGCCGCCTGACGGGCCGGGGCATAAGCGTCAGGGAACTCGACCGCGGCCATTGCAGTTTCCCTTCCGGACCTGGATCGACCGGGAATGGAAGGGACTCCATGGCGCGGCGGCGCGCGTTTCTCTTGGCGGGGATGCTGACGGCCGTCCCGGGGCTGCCCGCCGCCGGGGCGACGGTGACTCTCGCCTGCAGCGGTCTTGGCATCAGCTTCGACCTGTGCCGCGACGGCGCCCAGGAGTGGGCGCGGCGCAGCGGCAACGAAGTCCGCTTCGTCTCCCCGCCCAAGGGGGCGAGCGAGCAGCTGGCGCTCTATCAGCAGCTTCTCGCCGCCGGATCGCCGGACATCGACGTGTTCCAGATCGACGTGGTCTGGCCGGGCATCCTCGGCAACTACTTCATTGATCTGAAGGAGCGCGCCGGGGCGGACACCGTCGGCCGGCATCTTCCGGCGATGGTCGAGGCGGCGACGGTCAGGGGCCGGCTGGTCGCGATGCCCTGGTTCGCCGACGCCGGAGTGCTCTATGCCCGCAAGGACCTGTTGGAGGCCCACGGGCGCCCGGTGCCGCAGAGCTGGGAGGAGCTTCAGGACACCGCCGCCCTGATCCAACGCGAGGAGCGCGCCGCCGGGCGCGAGCGGATGTGGGGCTATGTCTGGCAGGGCCGCGCCTATGAGGGGCTGACCGTCAACGCCCTGGAATGGATCGCCAGCCGCAACGGCGGCACTATCGTGGACCCGGACGGCACCATCACCATCGACAACCCGCGCGCCGCCGAGGCGCTGGCCATGGCCCGCGGCTGGGTCGGCTCGATCAGCCCGCCCGGAGTCCTCAATTACATGGAGGAGGAGGCGCGTGGCGTCTTCCAATCCGGCAATGCCGTCTTCATGCGCAACTGGCCCTACGCCTGGACGCTGGTTAACGCGGCGGACAGCGCGGTCGGCGGCAAGGTGGCGGTGGTGCCGCTGCCCAAGGGTGGGCCGGACGGGCGCCACACCTCCACACTGGGCGGGCAGATGCTGGCGGTCAGCAAATTCTCCGCCCATCCGGACGAGGCCGCGGACTTGGCGTTGCATCTGACCGGCGAGGCCGAGCAGAGGCGCCGGGCCATCCACGGCGCGTCCAACCCGACCATTCCGGCGCTCTACGAGGACGCGGAGGTGCTGGCCGCCAATCCCTTCTTCGCGGCGCTGGCCGAGTCCATCGCCAACGCGGTCAACCGCCCGGCCCAGGCGACCGGCATGCGCTACAATCAGGTGTCCGCGGAGTTCTACGCCAACGTCCACGAGGTGCTGACCGGACGGCAGGACGCCAATGCGATGCTGCCGGACCTCAAGGAGGCGCTGGTCCGCATCAGCCGGGGAGGGCGCTGGTGAGCGACCCCCAGACCCCCAGTCTGATGCAGCAGAGGCGCCGGGCGGCGTGGCTGTTCCTGCTGCCGATGCTGGTCGTGCTGACGGGGGTGGCCGGCTGGCCCTTGTTCCGCACGGTCTTCTTCTCCTTCACCGACGCGACGCTCGCCACGCTGGACGGCTTCCAGGGAGTCGGGCTGGACAATTACCTGTGGCTGGTGCGCGACCCCGTCTGGTGGCGGGCGGTGTGGAACACGCTGGTCTTCACCGTCGTCTCGGTGGGGATCGAGACGGCCTTGGGGCTGGGCATCGCGCTGATCCTGAACGCGCATCTGCCGGGGCGGGGGCTGCTGCGCGCCGCCGTGCTGATCCCCTGGGCGATCCCCACGGTGGTTTCGGCCCAGATGTGGGGGTGGATGTTCCACGACCTCTACGGCGTGGTGAACGCGATCCTGATGGGGCTGGGGCTGATCGCCGAGCCGAGGGCCTGGACCGCCGACCCCGATCTGGCGCTGCCGGTGGTGATCGCGGTCGATGTCTGGAAGTCCACGCCCTTCATGGCGCTGCTGATCCTGGCCGCCCTTCAGATGCTGCCGCGCGATCTCTACGAGGCGGCGCGGGTGGACGGGGTGCATCCGGTAAAGGTGTTCGTCCGCATCACCCTGCCGCTGATCCGTCCGGCGCTGATGGTGGCGGTGCTGTTCCGCACGCTGGACGCGCTGCGCGTGTTCGACCTGATGTATGTGCTGACCGGCAACAGCCGCTCGACCATGTCGATGTCGGTCTACGCCCGGCAGTATCTGATCGACTTCCAGGACCTGGGCTACGGCTCCGCCGCGGCGACCCTGCTCGTCCTGGTGCTGGCGGTGGCGACGGTGCTGGCGGTGACGCTGGGCCGCGTGCGCGTCGATGCAGGGAGGTGAGGGGATGGACCTGAAGCGCATGGCCGGCCGCATAGCCTTCGGCCTGCTGGTCCTGGGGATCGTCGTCTGGGCGGTGTTTCCCTTCGCTTGGGCCATCGTCACCTCGCTGAAGGCGGGCAGCGCCTTGTTCACGGTGGAGGCTTGGCCGTCGCAGCCCTCGCTGGCGAACTACACGGCGATCTTCAAGGAGCAGCCCTTCGGGCGGAACATCCTGAATTCGCTGATGGCCGCCGCCTCGGTGGTCGCGCTGTCGCTGGGGCTGGCGGTGCTGGCCGCCTACGCGCTGGGGCGGGTGCGCTTCCGCGGGCGGGGGCTGCTGCTGTTCGTGGTGCTGGGCGTGTCGATGTTTCCGCAAGTGGCCGTGCTGTCGGGCCTGTTCGAGCTGGTGCGCTGGCTCGGCCTCTACAACCGGATCGGCTCGCTGGTGCTGTCCTACCTGATCTTCACGCTGCCCTTCACCGTCTGGGTGCTGACCACCTTCATGCGCGAGTTGCCGAAGGAGCTGGAGGAGGCCGCCATGGTGGACGGTGCCGGTCCCTTCGTGATCGTGACGCGGGTGTTCCTGCCGCTGATGGGGCCGGCGCTGGCGGCGACCGGGCTTCTCGCCTTCATCGCCGCCTGGAACGAGTTCCTGTTCGCCCTGACCTTCACCCTGACCGACGACGCGCGCACCGTGCCGGTGGCGATCGCGCTGATGTCGGGGGCCAGCCAGTACGAGCTGCCCTGGGGCCGGATCATGGCGGCGTCGGTGGTGGTGACGGTGCCGCTGATCGGGCTGGTGCTGCTGTTCCAGCGGCGGATCGTCTCCGGCCTGACCGCCGGCGCTGTGAAGGGGTAGGGCGATGGCGGGCGTCACGCTGCGCGGGGTGCGCAAGAGCTTCGGGCGGATCGAGGTCATCCACGGCGTCGACCTGGAGGTCGCGGACGGCGAGTTCGTCGCCTTCGTCGGGCCCTCCGGCTGCGGCAAGTCCACGCTGCTGCGCCTGATCGCCGGATTGGAGGAGCCGAGCGGCGGCGACCTGTTCATCGGCGGGCAGCGGGTGAACGACCGGCCGCCGGCGGCGCGCGGCATCGCCATGGTCTTCCAGTCCTACGCGCTCTACCCGCACATGACGGCCTACGACAACATGGCATTCGGCCTGACCCTGTCGCGGACCGACAAGGGGACCATCGCGGAGCGGGTGCGCGACGCCGCGCGCCTTCTTCAGATCGAGGACCTGCTCGACCGCAAGCCGCGCGACCTGTCCGGCGGGCAGCGCCAGCGCGTCGCCATCGGGAGGGCCATCGTGCGCGAGCCGCAGGTCTTCCTGTTCGACGAGCCGCTGTCCAACCTCGACGCCGGCCTGCGCGTCCAGATGCGCCTGGAGATCGCCAAGCTGAAGGCCGACCTGCGCGCCACGATGATCTACGTGACCCACGATCAGGTGGAGGCGATGACCCTGGCCGACCGCATCGTCGTGCTGAACGCCGGGCGGGTGGAGCAGACCGGTACGCCGCTGGAACTGTACCACCGCCCGCGCAACCGCTTTGTCGCCGGCTTCATCGGTTCGCCGGCCATGAACTTCCTGGACGTGGTCTCGGAGGGGCGGACGGACGGGTCGGTGCGGGTGTGGCTGCCCGGCGGGGTGCCGCTGGACGTCGCCGTGGACGGTTCAGCCCCCCCGGCGGGCACGCCCCTGACATTGGGCTTGCGGCCGGAGCATGTCGGGCTGGCGGATGGCGGGGCCGGGCTGCTCGCCACCATCCTGGCGGTGGAGCGGCTGGGCGGCGAGACCCATTGCCACGCCGCGCTGGAGGACGGGCAGCGGCTCCTGGTCCGCCTCGACGGCGACCGGCCGGTGGCGGCGGGCGAGCGCTTGCGCTTGAACCTGCGGGGCGAAACTGCGCATCTCTTCGGTCCGGACGGGCGGAGGCTCTGAGCGCCGGGCTCAGGCGCGCCGCGTCGCTTTCGAATGAACTTGCGGGCGAAGCGGCGGTCCGCTTGAATGCCGCCATGGACATCATGACTCCCCGGCAGGCCGACATCCTGGCGCTGGCCCGCACGCAGGGACGCGTGCTGGTCGACGATCTGGCCGCCCGCTTCACCGTCACGCCGCAGACCATCCGCAAAGACCTGAACGAGCTGTGCGACCGGCGCCTGCTCCAGCGCGTCCATGGCGGCGCCGTCGCCGGGTCGGGGGTGGAGAATCTCGGCTACGAGGCGCGGCGGCTGATCGCCCAAGACGAGAAGCGCGCCATCGGCCGCCGCGCGGCGGAGCTGGTGCCCGACAGCTCCTCGCTCTTCATCAACATCGGCACGACGACGGAGGAGGTGGCCCGCGCCCTCCAGGGGCGCAGCGGGCTGGTGGTCATCACCAACAACATCAACGTCGCCAACCTGCTGCGCCCCGAGCCGCACATCGAGGTGATCGTGGCCGGCGGCGTGGTGCGGCGGTCGGACGGCGGCATCGTCGGCGAGGCCGCCATCGACTTCTTCAACCAGTTCATGGCCGACTTCGCGGTGATCGGCGCCTCGGCCATCGACGAGAGCGGGGCGCTGCTCGACTTCGACTACCGCGAGGTGCGGGTGTCGCAGGCGATCATGGCGAACGCCCGCCACGTCATCCTGGTCGCCGACCGCGGCAAGCTGGAGCGCACCGCCCCGGTGCGCATCGGCCACATCTCACAGGTCCACACCTTCGTGACCGACGTCCTGCCCTCCGACCGGCTGGCCCGCATCTGCCGGGAGTCCGGCGTGCGGGTCGAGGAGCTGTTCCCCGACCGCGCGCCGGAGCCGGAGCCTCAAGACTAAACCCTACGCCAGCCAGACCCAGGCGGTGACGACGAGGAGCAGGGACGCCGTGGAGGCGACGCCGATCGGCAACGCCAGCCGGTAGATCGCGGATTCGGCCTTGGTCAGCCCGAGGAGGCTGGAGGCCAGAACGATCCGGCCGGGGGTGAGCAGCGTGCAGACGCTGCCCGCCACCACCTGGATCGCGGCGGCGGCGATCAGCGGCAGGCCGCTGCCCGAGGCCAGATTGACCTGGATGTGCATCATCAGGGCGTTCGACGCCGTGTTGGAGCCGGTCAGCATCCCCGTCGCCGCTCCCAGCACCGGCACCGCCAGAACGGCGGCGGAACCCGCCACCGCCTGCCACGCCTGCCCGAAGGCCGTGGCCCCGCCGGAGGCGGCCATGAAGGCGGCCAGCTCCACGAAGACCAGAGTCGCCGCCATCGGCACCAGCGCAGCGCGCAGCGCGGGACCGGCCACCGCCGGGGCGCGCCCGCGCGGCAGGCCCGCCAGGAGGACCAGGGCGATGGCGACCAGCCACGTCGAAGGGTGGCGCAGCAGGGGCATCGGGGCCAGCCCGCCGAAGGGGTCGAGGACCAGCCAGTCGGCCGTCCAGCCCGACAGCGGCGGCACCAGCCGGGTCGCCATCAGCCCGCCGACCAGGACCACGTAGGGCCACAGCAGGGCGAGCAGCCGCGACAGGCCGGCGGCGTCGCGCGGCAGCCGCCGCGCCTCCACCGCCAGCAGAAGCACCGCCGTCGCCAGCCCGCCGCCCAGCTCCGGCGCCACGAAGCGGTTGGTCAGCCAGAGCAGCCCGGCCAGCGCCAGCATCAGGGCGACGTCCCTGGCCCGGTCGCTTAGGCTGGAGGTCAGCCCGGCGCCGTGGATCAACCGCCAGAACACCAGCAGCAGGCTGGGCAGAACCACCACCATGAGGGCCGCGCTGGCCGTGCCCAGCTCGGTGAAGGAAACCCCGATCAGCTCCGCTCCGACCCGCGTGCCGACGCCCAGCGCGCCCCAGGGGGCGAGCATCTGGCTGAACAGGCCCAGCGCCGCGGCGTGGGCCGGCGGCAGGTTCAGCGGGCGCAGCATGGCGAGCGCCACGACCAGCCCGACGCCGAACCCCGTCACCGATTCGGCGAAGGGACCGGCGAGCAGGCAGGCGACGAAGACGGCGCGGCGTCGCTCGGCCGGTGTCTTCGCCTCGGCCTGCGCCTCGGCCTTGACGGCGCGTGCCTCGAAGGCGCGATGGAACAGAAGGCCTGCCGCGATGATCGACATGGCGTGCCACGCCAGCCACGCTCCCTCGCCGGCCTTCAGCGCCACGGCGGGGAGCAGGCCGGGCAGTTGGGCCAGCCAATCCGGAGCGGTGGCGCCGCTCGGCTGCGCCACCATCAGGGCCGCCATGAGCACCCCGGCGGCCAGCGCCATGCCCGCGGTCCCGGCGGTCAGCATGCTGACACGCCGCGACACGAGCAGGGCGACGGTGGCGGCGAGGGGCAGCAGATGGAGGGTCAGGGGCATGATCGACACAGGGAGCCGTGAGTGAAGCGTGCTGATATACTAATATCGGCACGCTTCGGCCAGCCCCATCGGTCTTTGCGCGGCTGCCCTGCCCTGCCTGGGACTCAGGCGCTTTTGACCCCGCGCAGCAGGGCGATTTCCGCCAGAAGGTCGTCGATGGCGGCCAACGCGAAGTCCAGCGCCGCCTGATCGGTCAGTTGGCCGTCCTTGATCTTCTCGTGAACCGTGCCGATGACCACCTGCGGACGGGCGATGACCCGACCCATCATGCCGGACAGCGTCTCGCGCATCTCATGCTGGGCGCGCACGCCGCCGGTGAAGGCGGGGGAGGCGGTCATGATGAGGATCGGCTTGCCCCGCACCGGCGACTTCATGGCCGGGCGTGACGCCCAGTCCAGCGCGTTTTTCAGCACGCCCGACATGCCGTAATTGTATTCCGGGGAGATGATGACCAGCCCGTCGGCCGCGGCGATGGCGTCGCGCAGAGCGATGGCCGGGGCGGGGGTGTTCTCCGCGTCCAGGTCGGGATCGTAGGGCGGGATGTCGTTCAGCGGGAACAGCGTCATCTCCGCCTTGCCGCCCGCCTTGTTGCCCAGCGAGTCGGCGAGTGTGTTCAGCACCGCGGTGCAGTGGGAGTGGCGGCGGATGCTGCCGGAAAGGCCGAGAAGGCGGACGGGCTTCGCGGTGTCGCTCATTGTGGCTGTCCTGTTGCGGTTCGAGAGGGATGGCCGTTCCAACGGCGCGCGTGGCGGATGGTGCCGCCCCCCTGATCGGTCCGCAACCCGGAGGATCGGGTGGACGCCACCGACCTTGAATTGGATCGGACTCCGTAGAATCCACAATAGGGAGGAGGCGTCTCGAAAGCGTCTAAAATATAAGATAAATCGTTGATTTTCTCAACGCCGGCAGTGACCTAGCGGAGGGACCGCTCCCCGAACGCCCTGACTTTAGCCGGATAGGGTGCGACAATATGGTGATGATTTTCTGACATTAATACAGTAGAAATAAAACTTAAGTAGTGTTTTATGCGTGTTCTCCGCGACGGGGTGCTGGCTTATGCGCGACAATGGACCGGTTACGAACCGCGAAATCGAAATGGCCGACGACATGCTGCTGGTGTCGCGGACCGACACCCGCGGCAAGATTACATTCGTCAATAAAGCATTTGTTGATATTAGCGGATTCGCAGAAACGGAATTACTCGGCGCGCCTCACAATCTTGTGCGCCATCCGGACATGCCGCCGGCCGCATTCGCCAACCTGTGGGAAACCATCAAGGACGGCAGGCCGTGGGAGGGGCTGGTCAAGAACCGGTCCAAAAGCGGCGACCATTATTGGGTCAAGGCGAACGTCACCCCCATCACCGAGAAGGGCGTGGTGACGGAATACATCTCCATCCGGTCCAAGCCGAGCCGTGAGGCGGTGGCGGAGGCGGAGCGCATCTACGCCGAGATCCGCGCCGGGCGCGGCCAGCAGTACGGATTGCTGGACGGCCAGATCGTCCGCCGCGGCTTCGGCGTCTGGCTGAGCAATCTGGTATCCAGCATCGGCGGGCGCATCCTGGCGACCAACGGCCTGCTGTTGCTGACCGTCATCGCCCTCGGTGGGGTGAGCCTGACGGGCAGCGACAGCGTCGGGATCTTCGCCGGGCTGATGCTGTTCGGCCTGCTGGTGGCCGGCATCGGCACGCTCAGCGTGATGGGCACGGTGCGCCGCCCGCTCGGGCTGGTGGAAACCCACCTCGACGCCATCGCCCGCGGCGACCTGATGACCAACGTTCCCAGCTCCGGCGTGGCGGAATTCGCCCGCATCCGGTCGCAGATCCGCGCCGTGAAGGCGAAGCTGAACTATTCGACCCAGGAGCGCGCGGAGCGCCAGCGCCAGGCGGAGGAGGAGCGTATCACCGCCCTCCAGTCCATGGCCGAGACGGTGGAGCGCGAGGCCAGCCACGCGGTGGAGCAGGTGGCCCTGCGCACCGGCGGCATGGCCCAGGACGCCGACGCCATGGCGACCTCGGCCGAGCGGGTCAGCATCAACGCGCAGAACGTCGCCGCGGCGGCGGAGGAAGCGCTGGCCAACGCCCAGACCGTGGCGGCGGCGACGGAGGAGTTGGCGGCCTCGATCCGCGAGATCTCGGCGCAGATCGCCCATTCCAGCGCGGTCACCCGCCGCGCCGTGGAGAACGGCCAGCGCACCCAGGGCACCATCCAGTCGCTGTCCGAGGCGGTCGGCCGCATCGACGAGGTGGTCAAGCTGATCACCGACATCGCCAGCCAGACCAACCTGCTGGCGCTGAACGCGACCATCGAGGCCGCCCGCGCGGGCGAAGCCGGCAAGGGCTTCGCGGTGGTGGCGCAGGAGGTGAAGAACCTCGCCAACCAGACCGCCCGCTCGACCGAGGAGATCACCCGCCTGATCGCAGAAATCCAGGGGGTGACCAGCACCGCCGTGGGTGCGGTGGCGGAGATCGGCGACACCATCGGCGAGATCGACCAGATCTCCAGCGCCATCGCCGCGGCGATGGAGGAGCAGGCCGCCGCCACCCAGGAAATCAGCCGCAACGTGGTGGAGACCTCCAACGCCGCGCAGGAGGTGTCGGTGCGCATCGCCGCCGTGTCCAGCGACGCCGACCAGACCGGTTCGCAGGCCTCGGGCGTGCGGGCCGGCTCGGACGAGGTGGCGAGCAGCATCGACGAGCTGCGCCGCGTGCTCGTGCGGGTGGTCCGCACCTCCACGACCGACGCCGACCGCCGCCGCAGCCCGCGCTACCGTGTGAACGAGACGTGCAGCGTCGTGGTGCATGGGCGCGACCAGTCCGGCACCCTGACCGACCTGTCGAACGGCGGCGCCATGCTGAGCGGGGTCAGCGGTCTCGGTGTGGGAGACCGCGGCAACCTGCGGCTCGACCGCTTCGGCCTGTCGATCGCTTTCGAGGTGAGGGCTATCGACAAGACGGCGATCCATGTCCGCTTTGCCGAGGCCGACGTCGCACAGGGGCGGTTCCGCGATGCGTTCGGCCAGTTGACGCGCGGGCTTCAGCCGGTGGCGACGGCGGCGGCCTGACGAACAGTGGCCTGACCAACGGCAGACTTGCCTGAAAAAAAGACGGCCCGGCGTTCCGCACGCCGGGCCGTTGTCTTTCTGGGTTCTCTCTGTTCAGCCTTGCGGCTTGTCCACGCGGTAGCGGAAGTCGCAATGGCTGGCGCCCTGCATGATGGTCTGCGTCCGCTCCATCTTGATCGACGGGTTGTAGCCCGTGCAGAAGGCGGCGTCGCGGTTGCAGGACAGCAGATGGCCGATGTGGCCCAGCCCCATCTCCCGGTACATCTCGGCGTAGCGGCAGCGGGTGACGTTGTAGTCGAACCGGGTCTCGTCCTGGTGCAGCACCTCCAGCCGCAGCGCGTCGTCCTTGGTCCACAGGGGCTGAAGGTCGGCGAAGCTCGTCAGGCTGGTGCCGTTCGGCTCGGTCGCTGCGAAGGCCGCGGCGGACTCCACCGCAGCGCGGGTGATGGCGGCGCCCAGGATGTCCTGCGCCACCGCCTCGCCCAGGCGCGCGGCCATTTCCTCATAGACCGGCTTCAGGATCGCCGCCTCGATCCCGCGGCGCTCCAGCATGCCCATCGCGGGCTTGGCCGGGGACGTGTCGGTCGGTTCGGTCATCGGTGTCTCCCGTATCAGAAAGCCGTCAATGCGCGTGCCCGCCGAGATAGGCTTCGGCGATGCGGGGATCGTCGCGCAGCTGGGCGGCCGGTCCGGCCAGCACGATGCGCCCGTCCTCCATCACCGCCGCGTGGTCGGCGACCCGCAGCGCGGCGCGGGCGTTCTGCTCGACCAGCAGGATCGACACGCCCTCCGCCCGGATGCGCTGCACCAGATCGAAGATCTGCGCGACCACCATCGGGGCCAGCCCCAGCGACGGCTCGTCGAGCAGAAGCAGGGCGGGGCGGCGCATCAGGGCGCGGGCGATGCACAGCATCTGCTGCTCGCCCCCCGACAGAGACCCGGCGTTCTGGCGCAGGCGCTCCCGCAGGACCGGGAACATGTCGAGCATCCGGTCGAGTTCGCCCAGTCCGACGTCGCCGCCGCCGAGCACCAGATTCTCCCGCACGCTCATGTTGGAGAAGATCTGGCGGCCCTCCGGCGCCTGGGACAGGCCGAGCTTGACGATGCGGTGGGCCGGGAGGTTGGCGATGGCCTCGCCGCGGAAGGCGATGCCGCCCCGGCTCGCCCGGTAGACGCCCGAGATCGCCCGCATCAGCGTCGTCTTGCCGACGCCGTTGGAGCCCAGCACGGCGACGATGGCGCCCTGCGCCACGGTCAGGTCGATGCCGTGCAGGATCTCCTGCGGCCCCATGGTGACGTGCAGGTTCTCGATCGTGAGAATCGGGCCATTGGATTGCGGCTGGCTCATGCGTCCACCCCCAGATAGGCTTCCAGGACCGCTTGGTCGCGGCGGATGGCGTCGGGCGGGCCGTCGGCGATCTTGCGGCCGGAGGCGAGCACCAGGATGCGCTGGCAGATGCTCATGACCAGGGTCATGTCGTGCTCCACCAGCATGATGGTCAGGCCGGTGCCGTGCAGCCGCTTGATGAAGTCGGCCAGCGCGCGGGTCTCGGTGTCGTTCAGGCCGGCGGCCGGCTCGTCGAGGATCAGGAAGCGCGGCTGCATCGCCAGCGCGCGGGCGATCTCCAGATACTTGCGCTGGCCGTAGGGCAGGTTGGCCGCCAGTTCGCCCGCCACATGGGTCAGGCCGACGGCCTCCAGCGCCTCCCAGGTGCGGCGGCTGATCTCGGCGGAGCGGGCGCCGCCCCCGGCGAGGGAGCCGAACAGGGCGCCGAGCGCCCCCTGCGGAAGCGCGCCGACCGCGCCCACCGACACGTTGTCGAAGACCGACATGTTCGGGAAGACGCGCAGGTTCTGGAAGGTGCGGCTGATGCCCAGCCGGGCCACCTGGTTGGTCTTCAGCCCGCTGATGGTCCGGCCGTCGAAGGCGACGGTGCCCGACGACAGCGGCGTGAAGCCGGAGATCAGGTTGAACAAGGTGGTCTTGCCGGCGCCGTTCGGGCCGATCAGCCCGACCAGCTCACCCTCGTCCACATGACCGGTCACGTCGTTCACCGCCAGCACGCCGCCGAAGCGGCGGCTGACGTTGCGGATGTCGAGAAGATGGGTCATCGCCAGCCGATCCCTTCGCCCTTCACGGTGTTGCGCCACGCCGCGCCCAGCTGGCGCCGCGCGAGCTGGAGCGCGGAGACCTCGCCCAGCAGGCCCTTCGGCAGCAGGAGGATCGACAGGAACATCACCAGACCGACCATGATGTTGCGGAAGTCGCCGAAGGCGCGCAGCCCTTCCGGCAGCAGGATCAGCAGAAGCGCGCCGATCACCGCGCCGGGCAGGCTGCCCAAGCCGCCCACCACCACCATCGCCAGGATCAGGATGGATTCGGAGAATTTGAAGTCGCCCGGCGAGATGTAGCCGGTCATGTGCGCCCACAGGCTGCCCGCCACCCCGGCGAAGAAGGCCGACAGGGTGAAGGCCTCCATCTTCAGCCGCGCCGTGCTGACGCCCATGGCGTCGGCGCATTGGTCGTCCTCGCGGATCGAGCGCAGCGCGTTGCCGTAGTAGGAGTGGCTGAGCCGCCCGATCGCCAGCACGCACAGCGCCACCACCGTCGCCACCGTGTAGTAGGTGGCGAGCCGGCCCGACAGGCTGAAGCCGAACAGCTCCAGCCCCTTGGTGACGATGATGCCGTTGGGGCCCTTGGTGAACTCCACCCAGTTCAGCATGACCAGATAGAGCATCTGCCCGATGGCCAGGGTCGCCACGGCAAAGTAGATGCTGACCAGCCGCATGGTCGGCAGCGCCACCAGGAAGGCGATCAGCGCCGCCACCAGACCGGACAGCGGCAGCGTCACCGTGAAGCCCAGCCCGAACTTGGTGGAGAGCAGGGCGGCGGTGTAGGCGCCGACACCGTAGAAGGCGGCGTGCCCGAGATGCAGCAGCCCGGCCACCCCGGTGACCAGATGCATGGAGGCGGACAGCAGGATGAAGATCAGCGCCAGATTGGCGATCTGATAGAAATAGCCGCGGTCGAAGCCGGCCAGCACGGCCGGCAGCCCCACGAAGACCAGCAGGGCGAGCAGGAGCGGAATCAGCGCGCCTTGCCCGCGCCGCGGCGCCGACAGGTCAGACACGTTCACGGCGCGCTCCGAACAATCCGTTGGGGAAGAAGATCAGGGTCAGGATCAGGAAGCCGTAGGCCACCATGTCCGACCAGCCCGACGACACGAAGGTCGTCGCCATGCTCTCCGAGATGCCCAGGATCAGGGCGCAGATCACCGCCCCCGGGATCGAGGACAGACCGCCCATCACCATGGCGACGAAGGCCTTGATGCCGGGCACGAAGCCCATGGCGGGGAAGATCGCCCCGTAATAGAGCCCGGTCAGGATGCCGGCCGCCGCGCCCATCATTGAGCCGACGACGAAGGTCATGATGATGGTGCGGTCGGTGTCGATGCCCACATACTTGGCGCCCAGCGGGTTGTTCGACACCGCCCGGATCGACAGGCCGATGCGGGTGCGGGTCAGCAGATACTGGAGGCCGATCAGCATCGCGGCGGCCACGCCGAAGATGATGAAGTCGCCGGTCACCAGGATCACCGGCCCGATCCGCACCGGCGTGTTGATGAGATACTCGAACGGGACGGAGCGCATCTGCGACCCGAACACGATCTCCAGCGCCTCGCGCACCACGATGGACACGGCGAGCGAGGAGAGCAGGGTGGATTCGCGCATCGCCCGCGACTTCAGCGACGCCTCGTCGGTGAAGCGGCGGAAGGGTTTGAAGGCGATCCGTTCCAGCGAGAATCCGGCCATGGCGCCGATCGCCAGGGCGATGAAGATCACCGCGAAGATCGGCGGGGCCGTCGCGGAAATCAGCACCAGCCCGGCAAAGGCGCCCAGCGTGTAGACCTCGCCATGGGCGAAGTTGACGACGTTCAGCACGCCGAAGATCAGCGTGAAGCCGATCGCCATCAGCGCGTAGGTCATCCCCAGCGACAGCCCGATGGCGAGCTGCTGGAGGTAGTAGGGGTCGATCATGCGGGCCGTTCGCTGGAGATCGTTGTCTTATCGGGTCGGTCTGTACGAAGCGGTCAGTCGGCGACCGGCACGAAGGCGCCGCCCTTGACCTCGACCTTCACCAGCTCCTTCTCGGCCTCGCGGTCGGCGCTGAAGCTGGTCTTGCCGGTGACACCGGCGAAGTCCTTGGTCTCGGCCAGGGCGTCGCGCACCTTCTCGCGGGTCGGGTTCGGGTAGGCCTTCTCGACCGCCGCCAGCATGATGCGCACGGCGTCATAGGCCTGGGCCGGGAACTGGCCCGGAACCGCGCCGTTGGAGGCGGCCTTCCACTCCGTCACGAAATGCTGGATGTGCGGGGCCGGGTCGGTCGGCAGGAAGTTGGAGGTCAGATGGACGCCCTCCGCCGCCTCGCCGGCCAGCTCGATCAGCTTCGGGCTGTAGGCGGCCGAGGTCGAGTAGACCGGCGTCTTGATGCCGAGCTGCTGCACCTGACGCAGGAACTGCGCGCCGTCCTCGTAGAAGAAGCCGGTGTAGATGGCGTCCGGCTTCGCGCGCTCCAGCTTGCTGATCAGCGAGCGGTAGTCCTTCAGGCCGCGGTTGAAGAACTCGGAGAAGACCACCGTGCCGCCGTTGGCCTTCACGCCGTCGCTGAAGCCGGAGACGACGGACTGGCCCCAGTCGGTCTGCTCGGCGATGACGGCGATGTTCTTGTAGCCCTTGGACAGCATCCACTTGGCGTTGTAGGGGCCTTCCTGCGCCTGGGTGGCGATGTTGCGGAACTGGTACTTGGAAATCTTGGTGTAGTCGGGGTGCGAGGCCGTCTGCGAGAGCTGCGGCATCCCGGCGTCCTTGTAGACCTGCGCCGAGGCCATCGACACGCCCGAGGTGAAGTCGCCCAGCACGCCGACGATCGCCTTGTCGTCCACGAACTTGCGGGCGATGTTGGTGCCTTCCTTGGCGTCGGAGCGGCTGTCCTCGAAGACGATCTCCGCCTTGAAGGGCTTGCCGGACGCGTTGAACTCGGTCAGGGCGATCTCGGCGGCCTTGCGGAAGTCCTGGCCATACTGGGCGGTCTCGCCGGTCAGCGGCAGCTGGTAGCCGATCTTCACGGTGTCGGCGGCCAGGGCGGTGCCGGCGAGAGCGCCGGTCATCAGGGCGGCGAGGGAGGCGGTCTTCAGGGCGGTCATCGCGTGTGAACCTTTCTTGCGAAGGCCGGCTTCGAGGCCGGTGTTGGGCAGCGTCGTACGGTTGGGCGGAATCAGACGGAGGATCAGGCGGCCTTCGGACCGGGCAGGACCTTCAGGCGGCAACAGCCCTCGTCGCCGGGCTTCCAGGTCTCGCCACGGAAGACGAAGCCGGCCGCCTCGAACAGGCCGCCGTCGATGGCTCCGGCCATGTTGCAGAGCAGCTCCAGATCCTCGTCGGACTTGCCCTGGGCCTGCCACGCCTCCTTCAGGGGACAGCGGTGGAAATGGATTTCCAGCGCGTCGCCGTCGCAGCGCTTGATCTCCGGTGCGAACATGGAATCGCGGTTCGGGATGCCGTCGAGGAAGGCGTGGCACAGGCCGGCGAGGTCGTCGGGGCCGTGCGCCGCGTACTTCACACCCATCGCCTCGCCCAGGCGGCGGGTCGCCTCGCGCCCGATGTCCAGCGCCGTGTCGGTGCCGTAGCGCTCGCGCAGCACGTCGAACATGTGGGCGTAGGACGCGGCCCGCATGGCGTAGGCGTTGCGCAGCTGCGTGGCGTGGTCCGGGGCGGCGCCAGCGGCGGGTGCAAAGGCAGGCGCCTTGGTGTCTTCAGTCATCGTCAGATTTCCCGGATGTCGTTCCAGCGGTATTGCAGGAGTTTGAACGGCCCGATGCGTTGCAGCAGCTCGTTGAAGGGCAGCGGGCGCGGCTCGGTCAGCGGCAGAGCCAGATCCGCCGGATCGCGGCCCAGCGCGGCGTGGGCCAGCTCCCGCCCCAGCGAGACGGACAGGGCGACGCCGCGCCCGTTGCAGCCCGCCCAGGTGAAGGCGTTGGGGCCGAGCCGGTGGACCCGCGGGGTGTAGTCGGTGGTCATGGCGATCCGCCCGTTCCACACATGGTCGAAGCGCAGCCCGCGCAGGGTGGGGAACAGGGAGGCGAGCCGGAGCCCGACGATGCGGCGCAGCCGGTCGGCCCCGTCGATGGGGACGAGCAGAGCGCCGCCGCTGACCAGCCGGTGGTCGGCGGTGTAGCGCATGAAGCGCAGGTCGCCGTGGGTGTCCGACATGGCCTGACGGCCGGGCAGGATGCTGCGCCGCTGCGCCTCGTCCAGCGGCTGGGTGGCCATCTGCCAGGACAGGACGGGGACGACCTCCGTGCGGATCTCCGGAAAGACCGCGGCGGCGTAGCCGTTGGTGCCCAGAACCAGGGCATGGGCGGTCACCGTGCCGGCCGGCGTGCGGGCCACCCAACGGTCGCCGCGCCGCTCCACCGACAGGACGGGGGAGTTGATGAAGACCGACGCACCGGCCTCCACCGCCTTGCCGGCCAGCCCGCGGGCCAGGGCCAGCGGGTTGATGTGGCCGCCGCTGCGGTTCATCCAGCCGCCGTAATAGGCGTCGGTGCCCAGCAGCTCCGAAATGCCGGCGCGGTCGAGCAGCTCCACCGGAGCGCCCCGGCTGCCCCACTGCCTCGCCCGCCGTTCGGCGATGGCGATGCGGCCCGGCGAATGGACCGGCTGCACCCAGCCGGTCTGCTCGGCCGCGCAATCGATGCCCAGGCGGCGGATCAGCGCGAACAGGGTGTCGGCGCTGTCGCGGATCAGCGCGACGAAGCGTTCGCCCCGTTCCGGCCCGAACTTGGCGACGAGGTCCTCGGGGTCGGGACGGGTCAGGGTCGGGATGACCTGCCCGTTGTTGCGCCCGGACGCGCCGCGCCCGATCTCCGACGCCTCCAGGACGACGGCGCGCTTGCCCGATTCGGCGGCGTGCAGGGCCGCCGACAGGCCGGTGAAGCCGCCGCCGATCACCAGCAGGTCGGTCTCCACCGAGTCCTTGAGCACCGGAAGGGCCGGCGGCGGCGGGGCCGTGGCCTCCCACAGGGAGTCGGGCCGCTGCCAGATGCCGCCGGTTCCAGGAACACCGGTCTTGTTCTCTATCGCCTTCACCGTGCCTTGTCCCACGTCTGTCGGGTGAAATCGGCCCGATCATGGGACAAATTGCATACCCGGGCAATTACCATAGCGAGGACGCGGTAATTTTCCTGTTTCATACACAAACCATAGGGAGATAGGAATGGTTTGTACAAGGCTTCTGGAATGAACGTGGTCGCCTGTAATCCCTCTCCCGCCCCGGGAGAGGGTGCCCGCGTAGCGGGCGGGTGAGGGTCACGCGAGTATCAGGGCGCTGAGTCTTGCTGGCACCCTCACCCTCCCGCCGCGCCGCGGCGGGGCCGCGCCCCTCCCTCTCCCGGGGCGGGAGAGGGGATGGCGGGTGCAATAACCTTCACGCCGCGCGCGGCAGCACCGTTTCGGCCAGCCGCACCCAATAGCTGAGGCCGATCGGCAGGACCGCGTCGTTGAAGTCGTAATGTGGGCTGTGCAGGTTCCGCCCGCCGTCCGACGGCCCGGCGCCGACCCAGACGTAGCAGCCGGGCCGCTGCTGCAGCATGAAGGCGAAATCCTCGGCGCCCATGCTGGGCATCGGGTCCAGGTCCAGCCCCGATTCGCCGACGACTCCGGCGGCGGCGCGGCGGGCCAGCTCGGTCGCCCCGGCCTCGTTCACCGTGGAGGGGTAGCGGCGCTCGTAGCGCATCTCCGCCTCGACCCCGAAGCCGCCGGCGATGGCCTTGGCCAGTTCGCCCATGCGCCGCTCCACCATGTCCTGCACCTCCTTGCGGAAGGTGCGGGTGGTTCCACGCAGGACGGCGGTGGCCGGCAGGACATTCCACGTGTCTCCCGCGTGGAACTGCGTGACGCTGACCACGGCGGAATCGACCGGGTGCGCGCTGCGGCTGGCGATGGTCTGCCAGGCGTTGACGATCTGGGTGCCGGCCAGGATCGTGTCGGTGCCCAGATGCGGCATGGCGGCGTGGGTGCCCTTGCCGGTCAGGGTCAGTTCGAAGATGTCGTAGGCGGCCATGATCGGGCCGGGACGCAGCGCGATCTTCCCGACCTCCAGCCCCGGCCAGTTGTGCATGCCGTAGACCTGTTCGACGGGGAACTTCTCGAACAGCCCGTCCTCGACCATCACGCGCCCGCCGCCTTCGTTCTCCTCCGCGGGCTGGAAGACGAAGGCGATGGTGCCCTGGAAGTTCGGGTGCGCCGACAGGTGGCGCGCCGCGCCCAGCAGCATCGCCGTGTGGCCGTCGTGGCCGCAGGCGTGCATGCGCCCGGGATTGCGCGAGGCGTGGGGCAGGTTGGTCTGCTCGTGGATGTGCAGGGCGTCCATGTCGGCGCGGAAGGCGACCGCCGGCCCCTCGCCGTTGCGCAGCAGGCCGACCACGCCGGTCTTGGCGAGGCCGCGGTGAACCTCGAGCCCGAAGGAGGCCAGCTTCTCCGCTACGAAATCGCTCGTCCGCTCCTCCTCGAAGGCCGTTTCCGGGTGGGCGTGCAGGTCGCGCCGCCACGCGGTCATGTCGGCCGTCAGCGCCTCCGTCCCGTCGATCGTCCTCACCATGTCCCTGATTCCCTGTGTTTCATGAGTGTGTGCGAATGATCTTGCCCAAAAAAGCACCCGCCGTGCAAAGCGCACGGCGATGCGGTGCCGTCACATCACCCTTGCAGCGCGGCCCGGTTCCGTGCAGGATGTGAGTGAACGTTCACTCATGGTGAACGCCACGAACGGGAAGGCCATGTCCAAAGACGCCCGCAAAGACGCCCGCAAAGACGCCCGCATCGACGCACGCAACAAGGTCCGGGACGCCGCCATCGCGCTGTTCGCCCAGAAGGGGGTGAAGGCGACCACCATCAAGGACATCGCCCGCGCCGCCGGGGTGTCGGAGGGAGCGCTGTACCGCCATTGGGCGAGCAAGGAGGAGCTTGCCGCCGCCCTGTTCGCCGCCGAATACACCGCCCTGTCGCACAGCCTGCGCGAGGCGGCGGGCACCGGTCCGGCGCCGCAGCGGCTGCGCCGCGTCATCGCCTGGGCCTTCGGGCTGGTCGAGGCGGCGCCGGACCGCGCGCGTTTCCTTCTGCTGTCGCAGCACGACGCGCTTCCGCTGGTTCCAGACGGGCTGGAGACGCCGGTGGACGTGGTCTGCGCCATCGTCGTCGGCGGCGTCGCGGAGGGGAGCATCGTCGACGCCGATCGCGAGGCGCTGGCCCACACCGTGATCGGCGCCATCGTCCTCAACATCCAGTCGCACGTTTACGGACGGCAGACGGCCCCGCTCGGCACGCTGGCCGACACGGTCGCCGACGCGCTGCTGCGCGGCCTGTCCACCGGAAAGGAAACCTGAGCCATGGGCGAACTCGGCCTTCTCGCCACGCGGCGCTTCCTGCCGCTGTTCGTGACGCAGTTCCTCGGCGCCTTCGGCGACAATGTGCTGCGCGGTGCCATCGCGGTGCTGGCGGTCTACGGCATGGCGGGGACGGCGGGCGACGGCGCGCTGATCTCGACGCTCGCCGCCGCGGCCTTCACCGTGCCCTTCCTGCTGTTCTCGGCGACCGCCGGCCAGCTGGCCGACCGCTTCGACCGCACGCTGATCGCCCGCGCCGTGAAGGTGGCGGAGATCGGTCTGATGGCGATCGCCGCCTGGGGCATCCTGCGCGCGGACCTCGGCGTGCTGATCGTCGCGCTGGTCGGCATGGGCGCCCATTCCACCGTCTTCGGGCCGGTCAAGTACGGCCTGCTCCCCGACCTTCTGAAACCGGAGGAGCTGACCGCCGGCAACGGTCTGGTCGAGGCCGGGACCTTCGTGGCGATCCTGCTCGGCACCATCGCCGGCGGCTCGCTCGCCCTGGCCCACCCGCTGGCGCTTCCTGGGCTGCTCGGGGCGACGGCGCTGGGCGGGCTGGCGGCGTCGCTGCTGATTCCGCGGGCGGGCAACGCCGACCGGACGGTGCGCGTCGGGCTGAACCCGGTGTCGGTGACCCTGCGCGTTCTGCGCGCCACCGCGCGGGACCGCGTGTCGATGCTGGCGATCTACGGCATCTCCGTCTTCTGGGGCGTCGGCGCGGTCGTCATGGCGCAGTTCCCGGCCATCGCGCGGGAGACGCTGGGCACCGACAGCGAGGGGGCGACCCTGCTGCTGGCGGTCTTCGCCGTGGGCGTGGCGGTCGGTTCCGTCTACGCCGGGCTGGGTCACCGGGTGCCCTCGCGCGCCGACGCGCGCCGCGCCGCTCTGGCCGGCCTCGTCGCGGCGCTGGCCGGGGCGGCGCTGCCCTTCCTGACGCCCGACGCACCGTCGGCGGAGCCGCTGTCGGCGCTGGCGCTGCTGGCCCAGCCCTGGGCGATGCCGTTGCTGGCCGACCTGTTCCTGATCGCCGCGGCGGGCGGCGCCTTCGCCGTGCCGCTCTACGCGCTGATCCAGCACCGCGCGGCGGCCTCGGCCCGCGCCCGGGTGATCGCGGCGGCCAACGTGGTCAACGCGCTGTTCATGGTGGTCGGCTCCGGCATCGCGGCGGCCATGCTGGCGCTGGGCGTGACGCCGCTGACCGTCGCCGCCTGGGGCGGAGCGAGCATGCTGGCCGCCGTCGTCCTGGCGCTCGCCATCGACGCGGTGGGCCTGGGACGGGCGCTGGCCCGCGCCGTCTTCCGGCTGGCCTTCCGCGTCGAGCTGCGCGGCGCCGAGCATCTGGAGCGGCTGGAGGGGGCGGCCGTCGTCACGCCGAACCACCAGTCCTTCCTGGACGGCGCCCTGCTCGCCGCCTTCCTGCCGGGGATGCGCTTCGCGGTGGACAGCGTCATCGCGCAGCGGGCCTGGGCCAAGCCCTTCCTGGCGCTGGCCGACCATGTGACCATCGACCCGACCAAGCCGATGGGCACGCGCCTGCTCGCCCGCACCCTGGCCGAGGGGCACAGGATCTGCATCTTCCCGGAGGGTCGGATCACCGTCACCGGCTCGCTGATGAAGATCAACGGCGGCCCCGGCATGCTGGCTGACAAGGCGGGCTGCCCCATCGTTCCGGTCTGCATCGAGGGGGCGCAGCGCTCCTTCCTGTCGCGGATGCACGGGCGGCTGCGGCTGGGCCTGTTCCCGCGCATCACCATCACGGTCATGCCGCCGGTCGCCACTCCGGACGTGACCGGGCTGGCCGGCAAGAAGCGTCGGGCGGCGCTGAAATCCTGGCTGTCGCGCGTCATGACGGAAACCGTCTTCGCCGCCGGGCAGCGGCCCGACACGCTGGCGCTCGCCCTGCTGGAGGCCGGGCGGAAGACCGGCTGGGGCAGGGCGGCGGTGCAGGACGGCGACTTCACCACGCTGTCCTACCGCGCCCTGACCGCGCGCTCCCTGGTGCTTGGCCGCATCCTGGCGCGCGGCACCGAGCCCGGGGAGGCGGTGGGCGTGCTGCTGCCGACCGCCTCGCCGACCGCGGCGGTGTTCTTCGGGCTGGCGGCCTATGGGCGGCCGGCGGCGATGCTGAACTTCACCGCCGGGGCGGAGGCCGTGAAGGCGGCCTGCCGCGCCGCCGGGCTGCGCCGCATCGTCACCTCGGCCCGCTTCGTCGAGATGGGGCGGCTCGGCCCGCTGGTCGAGGCGCTGGCCGCCGACCACAGCATCGTTTATCTGGAGGACGTGAAACGCGGGCTGGGCATCGGCGACAAGCTGCGCGCGCTGGCCGCCTCGGTGGCGCCGGAGCGTTTCCTGCCGGAGCAAGGGGGGCCGGACGACGTGGCGGCGATCCTCTTCACCTCGGGGTCGGAGGGGCCGCCCAAGGGCGTGGCGCTGACCCACGACAACCTGCTCGCCAACATGGCGCAGGTGGCCTCCGTCGTCGACTTCACGCGGCAGGACGTGGTGTTCAACTGCCTGCCGGTCTTCCACTCCTTCGGGCTGCTCGGCGGGATGCTGCTGCCGATCCTGAACGGGGTGAAGACGGTGCTCTACCCCAACCCGCGCCACGTCCGGCTGATCCCGGAGCTGGTCTACCAGACCAACGCCACGGTGCTGTTCGGCACGGATTTCTTCCTGAACGCCTGGGCGCGGGCGGCGGATCCCTACGACTTCCGCTCGCTGCGGCTGGTCTTCGCCGGGGCCGAGCGCCTGCAGGAGGAGACGCGCCGCACCTACACGGAACGGCTGCGCGTGCATCTGCTGGAGGGCTACGGCACCACCGAGACGTCCCCGGTGATCGCCGTCAACACGCCGGCCCGCTTCCGTCCCGGCACGGTCGGGCAGGCCCTGCCGGGCATCGAGACGGAGCTGCTTCCGGTTCCCGGCGTGCCGGTGGGTGGGCGGCTGCGGGTGCGCGGGCCGAATGTGATGAAGGGCTACATGCGCGCCGACACCCCCGGCGTGGTCGAGCCGCCGGAGGACGGCTGGCACGACACCGGCGACATCGTGGACATCGACGCCGACGGCTTCATCCGCATCGTCGGGCGCGTCAAGCGCTTCGCCAAGCTGGCCGGCGAGATGGTCCCGCTGGGGCTGGTCGAGGAGCTGGCGCTCCAGGCCGACCCCGACGCCGCCCACGCCGCCGTCGCCCTGCCGGACGCCCGGCGCGGCGAGCG
Organism: Azospirillum sp. P4_B5; assembly: GCF_056402275.1. Lineage (NCBI taxonomy): Bacteria > Pseudomonadati > Pseudomonadota > Alphaproteobacteria > Rhodospirillales > Azospirillaceae > Azospirillum > Azospirillum sp. P4_B5. The sequence continues at coordinate 100,970 of NZ_JBFUHT010000018.1, read as the reverse complement.
GATCGTGCTGGTCACCACCAGCGACGGGCTGACCCGCGACGCGCTGGCGGCGGCGGCCAAGGCCAGGGGTGCGCCGGAGATCGCCATCCCCCGCGACGTGCTGCGGGTGGAGACGATCCCGCTGCTCGGCACCGGCAAGACCGACTATCCCGCCGTCGCCCGGCTGGCCGCGGCAATGCTGGCGAGCGAGACGGCCTGAGGACCGGCGTGGTCAGGGGCGGCAAGCGACGTGCAGCCCCTTGCCCACCGGGAAGACGGTGGAGCCGAAGCCGGGCAGGGCGTCCACCGCCGCGATGTAGCCGGCGATCTCCTGCGGATGGGACAGGGCGTTGTCGGCCAGCAGCAGGCAATCCGGCTCCAGCTTCGGCAGCAGAAGGCGAAGCTGCTCCGGGGCGCTCCAACGGTCGGCGTCGAAGAACACGCAGTCGAAGGGACCGTCCAGCCCGGCCACCGTCTCCGTCGCGTCGCCGACCAGAAGGGTGACGCGGCTGGCCAGCCCGGCGCGCTCCAGGTTGGTGGCGGCCTGGGCGCTCTTGCCGGGATCGCGCTCGATGCTGGTCAGCGGCTCCGTAGCGCCGATGGCCTGCAACGCCGCGGCGAGCCACAGGGTGCTGACTCCGTTGGAGGTGCCGATCTCCAGCACCCGGCGGCGGCGCCCGCTGCGCACCAGGATGTGCAGAAGCTCCGCCGTCTCGCGCTCCAGATTCAGCATCTTGCGGGCACGGTCGCCCTCGCGCGCGTCGTTGTCGCGCCCATAGCTCTCAAGATCGCGGAGCACGCGGTCGACGGCGTCATTCAGCAACATGGTGGTGGTCCCGGTGGCGGAGGGTGGGACAAGACCCTGCGCCGAGTGTGGCCGTGCGGTCAAGAGCGTGTGGTCACTGGAAAGGCCCCTCCCGTCACCGTGCGGGAGGGGCCTTTGCGGGTGGAGCGGTCACGCCGCCTGGTTGAGCTGCTCGGCGCGTTGCGGGGCGATCTTCAGGCGGGTGGCGAGGTAGGAGAGATAGGCGCGCTCCGCCTCATGCTCGCGGTCCACCGCCATCAACGAGGCCAGATAGACCTGCTCCGCCATATCCGGATCGGTGACGGAGCGGACCAGCGAGTCGAGGGACTGCGGCTGGGACAGTTCCTGCTCCACGATCCGCCGTTCCTCCGGGCCGCCGCCGGCCTCGTCCAGGGCGGACAGGACGCGCTGACGCTCGGCCGGGGAAATCTCGCCGTCGGCGTTGGCGGCCGCGATCATGGCGCGGATCAGCAGCAGGGCGTGCTGGTCCTCCATGGCGAGTTCCGGGAACGCGCCTTCGCCGGCCCCCGACGGGGCGGCGTCGGGCGGGGGAGCGGTGCGCTGCTGGAAGACCTGGGACAGCCGCTCGCCCAGCGATCCGCCGCCGGAAGCGCCGGCCCCGCCGAGGATGCCGCCCAGGATGCCCCCCGGCGTGTTGCCCGAGCCGGATGGAGGCGCCCCCCACGGGCTGGTCCCCGGCTGCCCGGAGGAGGGCTGTCCGGAGGGCGGCATGTTCTGTTGACGCTCCTGATAGGCGCGGTAAGCGAGGTAGGCCAGCGCGCCCAGCCCGGCCATGGGGCCGACGCCCATGCCGCCGCGGGCGTGCATCGCCGGCCCGGCACCCATTCCCGACCGGTTCAGGATCGACCCCAGATCCTGAGGGCTCCTGCGGCTGTGCCCTCCCATGCCGGTTGCCAGAAGGGTGCCGAGAATGTTCTGAAGATTCGCCATGACGCGCCTCTCTCCTAATCGGTGTCCGTGTCGATGCAGCTTTGCGCCTCATCAACAGACGAAAGGGATTGGCGTCACGGCACAGCTAAGGGTGCCAATGATGGGCCTGACCAGCCGATCCCTCTTCTATGACGGCTTCTATGCCAGAGGTGGGGTGGCTTTCGAACAGGCTGTGCAGAACACTGACTTCCGCTATCGTGGCGCGCATCAGAGCGCAGCAAGCGCCAACGCCCGCCGGTCGGCGGGTGGCATTTGGAGGAGACGCCCATGACCTTCGACCGGCACGCGGAACCGCCTCCGCGGGACCTATCGCCGACGCCATCCGCTCCGCCGCTGCCGGCCCCAACCTGCGGGTCGCTGTGGAACGACTATCTCCACCGCCTGTTGGGCACCGCGCACGGCTGCCTCGCCGCGAACGACGACGAATCCGATCCGGAGCCCGCCTGCTGCTGCGCCGTCGGATGATGCCGTGATACCGTGACCGGGAGCGGTCGGGTGCCTGTCAGCGGGCGCCCGCCGCCTCGATGATCACCGCCGCCACCGCGTCGGGCCGGGAGGCGTGCGGGATGTGGCTGGCCCCGATCTCCACCGTCCGCGCGCCGATGCGCTCGGCGGTCGCCCGCAGGAAGGCCGGGGGAAGCATCCGGTCCTCGCTGGCGACGATGTACCAGGACGGCTTGTGTTCCCATGCCGCGGCGGTCACCCGCGTGCGGAAGCAGCCGGCATGGACCGGCCCCTGGGTCGCGGCCAGCAGCACCGCCTCCGCCGCCGGCACATCCTGCGCGAAGTTCGCCGCCAGACTCTCCGCCGACAAATGCAGATAGCCCGCGCGGTCCATCGACACGCTGGACAGGCCGGGCGAGGGCGGGAAGGGCTTCAGCGTGTCGTTCGGCGACTGGCCGACCCCCGGCGCGAAGGCCGCCACATAGACCAGCGCCTTCACCTTGTCCTGATTCCCGATCTGGGTGATCACCGCCCCGCCCCAGGAATGGCCGACCAGCACCACCGGCCCCTTGGCGCGGTCGATGGCGCGCTGGACGTGGGCGACATCCTCGTCCAGCGAGGTCAGCGGATTCTGCACGGCGATCGCCTCCAGCCCCTGGGTCTGGAGCAGGGGGATCACGCGGCTCCAGGCGGAGCCGTCCGCGAAGGCGCCGTGGACGAGGATGACGGAAGTGGCGACCGGGTCCATGGACCGATTCCCGTGACAGTGACCGACCCTATCCTCTGAGCACGCCCGCGCCCGCCTGTCCAGCGTGGGGCCTCCGCTTTTCCTCCCTGCGGAAAAGCCGCCCGGACTCTGGGGTCAAACGGTGTCTTGCTGCGGAGCGGGATGAAAATTTCGCAAAATCGCCATTGAGGCTAAGATTGTTCTGGGATACGGTATACCAACAGTGAGGCGGGGCGATCGTCCGCCCCTTCCGCCAAGCCAGTCCGTCCGTATCGCCAGCCCGAGCCCTTGAGGTGAGCCATGGTCAAGACCCTTTCCGCCGTCCGTCCCGGAAGCCGCCCGAACGCCGTCCGCGGCGCCGACGATGCCGCTCCCGCCGGCGTCGTGGTCGCCCTGCGCCCCGAACACCGGCAGTCTGATCACCGGCAGCGGGCTACGGTGCTGGCGGCGACCACCGGCGGGCGTGGCCCGCGCATGGACATGCTGACGATCACCCACAGCCGGGGGCCGGCCGAGGATCGCGGGGCGGAACTCATCCATATCGATGGCCCTTACGCGGATGTTCTGGCCTACATCGCCGACTCGCCGGAGTGCGTGGTCTGCTTCGACACGCTGCACGGCGGCATGGCCCGCGCGCAATTGTCCGTGCCCTGACATTGTCCGTGCCCTGACTGGGCGCCGGGTCCTGCTGGAGAGCGAACCGATGAACGCGTGTATGATGATTGATTGTATGATGACGCCCTTTTCCGGGCAGGAACTGGCCTCCGCAATCATCGCGGCGGCGCTGTCGCTCCCATCGGCCAATGGCCGGCTCCATCTGCCCAACGGTGCCGTGCTGTGCGACCCGGCAGCGCTGGAGCGGGAATTCGCGCTGGCCGCGCAGGGGCTGTCCCACTGGCTGGCGCAGAACGAGCCGCACATCGCCGAGGCCGCACGGGCCAGCCGGTTGAAGATCGGGGCCGGCGTCATCCGCGCCGCCGTGGCGACCCTGGAGCACGCCGGGCGGCGTTGCGGCGAATTGAGCGACCGTGGAGAGCGGGCGCTGTCCATCGACTTCAGCGCGGTCTGCGATCGGGTTCAGGAGCGTCCGGGCCTGCTCGCCCAGACGGTGGCCGCCGTCGCCGCCGGCCATACCATCCACGCCGTCGCCGCCTGAGGGCAGCGACGGCCGAGGGTTGGACGTTACAGCAGGGTGTGCTCGACCAGGATCTTCGTGCCGATGGCGAGCAGGCCCAAGCCACCGATCAGTTCGGCGCGGCGGCCCAGCAGCGGGCCGGCGGCCCGGCCCAGCAGGACACCGCCGAAGCCCATCAGGAAGGTGACGACGCCAATCAGGCTGGCGGTCACCGCGATGTTCACGTCCGCCATGGCGAGGCCCACCCCCACCGCGCTGGCGTCGATGCTGGTCGCCACCGCGACGGTCAGCAGGGCGAGCCAGCCCGAGCGGGTGGCCGCCGCCTCGTCATCCCCTTCCCCGGCGAGCGCGTTGCGGATCATCGATCCGCCGATCAGCAGCAGCAGGCCGAAGGCGATCCAATGGTCGATCGCCTGGACGAAGCCGGCAAAGGCCGAACCCACCGCCCAGCCGATGGAGGCCATCGAGAGTTGGCAGAGGCCAAAGGCGAAACCGACCCGCAACGCCTCGGACAGGGCGGGACGCTTCTGAACGGCGCCACGACCCAACGCCGCGGCGAAGCTGTCCATGGAAAGGCTGACGGCGAGGACGAGGGAGGTCACACCGAGCATGGCAACGAACTCCGGCCAAACGGACACGACAGCACGGCTACGCCCGGTTGGCCTTCGGGAGCGTCCGCACCATCGGTCTTGCCGAACCGGCCGGACGCTGTCCGGCTGCCGCGTGCGCCACGGGACGGCCTGAGGCAGGATGGTCCCGAGTCTGTTGGCGCACGCCCCTCTCGCTGGAGGGTGGCTACTCCCCAATGACGGGGCGGACCCTAGCGCCGGAGAGTCTGGGTGTCAATCTATATGAACAGCTGTTCATATATATTTGAATCGCTCTAAAAAGCACGCGCCGCGCTCCGCCGTGGGCGGAGCATGGTGCAGCGCAGAACGATTTGTTAAGAGCCTCTGACGCTTTTATGCCGCTGCGCTTCGTTGGGGTACGAAACGCTTGGCTTCAACGGGCATCATTGGGCGCGGGGGTTCGCCATGGGGTTGCTGACGGGGGTCGGCTCGCTGTCGCTTTCGGGCAAGACGGTGTCGCTGTGTGTCGGTGGGTTGGTCGTGTTGATGGGCGCCACCTTCGCTGTCAACGAAACGTTGCTGAGCCGCTATGCGGAGCGCATGGCGGTCGAGCGGCAGGAAACCAACATGCGCGTCGCCTGGGACGTGCTGAACCAGTACGGGCGCGACATCAGTGTCCGCGATGGCGCGCTGTACGCCGGCGACCGCGCTCTGAACGGTTTCTTCGAGCCGGTGGACCGGGTGAAGGCGCTGGTCGGCGGCACCGCCACCCTGTTCATGGGCGACACGCGCGTCACCACCAACGTCCAGAAGCCGGACGGCGGGCGCGCCGTCGGCACCAAGCTGGCCAAGGGGCCGGTCTATGACGCCGTGCTGGTGCGGGGCGAGCCGTACCGCGGGCAGGCCGACATCCTGGGCGTTCCCTTCTACACCGCCTACGACCCGATCAAGGACCGGTCCGGCAAAGTGGTCGGCGTGCTCTATGTCGGCGTGCCGAGGGCGGAGTTCTTCGCCCCGATCCGCGACACCCAGACGATGATCGGCGGGCTGGGTGTCGTGGTGACGCTCCTGGTGGCCGGCGGCAGCCTGCTGCTGTCGCGGCGCATCTTCCGCCCGTTGTCCGCCATGCGCGGCGCCATGGAGCGGCTGGCGACGGGGAACCTGTCGGTCGAGGTCCCGGCGCTGGGTCGCAAGGACGAGATCGGCGGCATGGCCCGGGCGCTGAGCGTCTTCAAGGAGAACGCCGAGCGGGTGGCCCGGCTCGACGCCGCCCAGGCGGAGGAGCGCGCCCGCGCCGAGCGGGACCGCCGCGACGCGCTGGAGTCGGTCGCCCGTTCCTTCGAAGGGACGATGCTGAGCGTCGTCGAGACGCTGAGCGCCACCACGGCCCAGCTCGAATCCAACGCCCAGCGCCTGCATGGCATCGCCGAGAGCAGCAGCGGGCAGGCCGCCGTGGTCAGCGGTGCTGCGGGCGAGGCCAGCGACGACGTGCGGACCGTGGCCGGCGCCACCGAGGAGTTGACGGCGTCCATCATCGAGGTGTCCCGCCGGATCGACGAGTCCTCCCGCATGGTCCGCAACGCGGTGGAGGAGGTGGAGCGCACCAACCACACGGTCGAAGGGCTCGCCGCCGCCGCCGGCAAGATCGGGGAGGTGGTGACGCTGATCCAGAGCATCGCCGCGCAGACCAACCTGCTGGCGCTGAACGCCACCATCGAGGCGGCGCGGGCGGGGGAGGCCGGCAAGGGCTTCGCCGTCGTCGCCAACGAGGTGAAGGGCCTCGCCAACCAGACCGCCAAGGCGACCGACGAGATCGCCCAGCAGGTCGCGGAGATCCAGGCGGTGACCGGCAGCGCGGTGACGGCCATCGGCGGCATCGGTCGCACGGTGGTCGCGGTCAACGATCTGGTGGGGCGCATCGCCGAGTCCGCCGATCGCCAGAACGCCACCACCGGCGCGATCGCCCGCAGCGTCCAGCGCGCCGCCGACCGCACGTCGGAGGTGACCCACAGCGTCCGCGACGTGTCGGACTCCGCGCACGAAACCGGCACCATGGCGTCGGAGGTGCGGTCCGCCGCCGCCGACCTGGGCCGGCAGGCGCTGGCGCTGCGCGAGCAGGCCGGCGCGTTCCTGCGACAGATCCGTTCGGCCTGAGGGGAGAAACAGCTCCGTGTTCCGCAACCCGCGTTCGCTGCTGTTCGTGTTCTTCTTCGCGTCGCTGGCGGCCCTTCTGATGTTCAGCGGCGACCCGCCGGACGGCGGGCGGACCGACGCGAACCGGGATTTCCTGGCGGCCTGCGAGGCCAGCCCCTTCGCCGCGCAGAACACCGGCTCCACCGAGGCGGCGGTGCGGGTGTGCTCCTGCATCCTGTCCTGGCACCGCAAGGAAGGCGAGGCCACCGGCCGGCCGCTTCCGGCCGCGCTCTATGGCGGGGAGGGGGAGGCCGGCGCCGCGGCGGCGGCGGTGGACGAGCGGGCGCGGGCCTCCTGCCTGTCCGGGCGCGTGACCCCCTGATTGTCTGAAACCCGCTTTTTTGAGAATCCCCCGCAGGACGGGGCGGCCGGGGCTTTTCCAACGGCCCTGCCGCACCCATCCTATGGCGCTATGAGCACGCACGACACCCGCAATCCCTGCACGAAGCTCTGCCGCTACGACGCGGCGGACCGCTGCATGGGCTGCTTCCGCACCCGCGCGGAGGTGAGACACTGGAAGCGCCTGCCGGACGAGACGAAGGCGGCGATCAACGCCCGCATCGCCGCGCGCGGCGGCACCGTCTCCAAGAAGGACGGCAAGCGCGCGAAGAAGCTCGACAAGAAAATCCGCAAGATTGAGGCGAAGCTCGCCACCCTGCGCGCCCGTCGTTTGGAGCTGGAGGGGCCGTCCGTCAAAGCGGCGGAGTGACCGCCGCCTCACCCGATCCCGGCGTGCCGTTCCACATACAGCAGCAGGGCGGGATAATAGTGCTTCTGTGACGCCGTCAGTTCCTGGCAGTAACGGCGTGCCATGCCGTTGGAAAGCCAAGCATCAAGCTCGCCGCTCTCGCGTTTCTGGGCGATAACACGGTCGATCTTGTCCATGATCTTGTGGATCACGTCCGTTCCTTTTCCGGTGTTGATTTGCTGTGGATGGGGTAGACGCCGCAGAGGCGGCGCAGTCGATTGCCCGTTCAATATGAACCTCGGGGCGGCGGTGAGCTGCGCATTGTGGGCATGCCTGCGTACCGCATTGCACAAAAGTCCGTCCGGGCCTTCGATCCCACGCGCGGGTCTGCCCTTCGCAGGCGTTCGTTGACCGGCTTCACGGCGCCGTCCCATTCTGCACGTTGAAGGAAGAAAAACGGGGAGGACATGTGGTGGGGATGGCGGTGGTCCGCCACGCCGCCACAGCCATCATCATGACCGCCATTGCCATGACCGAACGCCGCGCGGAGCTGGACGGCGCCGCCTCCGCGACGCTGGTCCTGCTCTGCCTGCTCTGGGGCTTGCAGCAGGTCGCCATCAAGGTCGCCATGACCGGATTCTCGCCGGTGCTCCAGGGCGGGCTGCGCTCGCTGGGGGCGCTGGCCCTGCTGTGGGCCTGGGCGGCGCTGCGCGGCATGCGCCTGTTCGAGCGGGACGGCACGCTGGGTCTGGGCCTGCTGGCCGGGCTGCTGTTCGCCGGGGAATTCCTGCTGGTCTATGCCGGGCTGTCCTACACCACGGTGTCGCGCAGCATCCTGTTCCTCTACACCGCCCCCTTCCTGGTGTCGGTCGGCGCCCATCTGCTGCTGCCGGGCGAGCGGATGCGCGGCGTCCAGGCGGCCGGGCTGCTCTGCGCCTTCGTCGGGGTGGCGGTCGCCTTCGCCGACGGGCTGCGCCTGCCGACGAACCGCGAGATGATCGGCGACCTGATGGTGCTTGCGGCGGCGGTGCTGTGGGCAGCCACCACCCTGGTGATCAAGGGCAGCAAGCTGGTTCGCGCCAGCTCGACCAAGGTGCTGTTCTACCAGCTCGCCGTGTCCGGGGCGGTGATGCCGGTGGCCTCGCTTCTGATGGGCGAGGCGGGGGTGACGGCGCCCGGCCCGCTGGCGCTGGCCTGCCTCGCCTTCCAGATCGTCGTGGTGGCCTTCGCCTCCTACCTCGCCTGGTTCTGGCTGGTCGCCCGCTACCCGGCGGCCCGCCTGTCGGCCTTCACCTTTCTGACGCCGCTGTTCGGCGTGCTGTCCGGTGCCCTGCTGCTGGGCGAGCGGGTCAGCGCGAGCCTCGCCGCGGCGATGCTGCTGGTCTGCGCCGGCATCTGGCTGGTGAACCGCCGCGCCCCTGCTGCGGGCGCCTAGAAAGACGGGAACCGGCCCGGCCGCCATCGGTTGGCTCTGCTGTCCCAGCACAAGCAGCGGAGCCGGTTTCATCATGGATTTGAACGGAAAAGTCGCCCTCATCACCGGGGCCGGGTCGGGCATCGGCAAGGCCTCCGCCACCCTGTTCGCCAGCGCCGGGGCGAGCGTCGGCGTGCTCAGCCGTACCGAGGACGAGATCCGCAAGACGGCGGAGGAGATCACCGCGGCGGGCGGCAGGGCCATTCCCCTGGTCGCCGACGTCGCCGACAGCGAGGCCGTGAAGCGGGCGGTGGACCGGCTGGTCCAGGAATACGGGCGGCTGGACATCGTCTTCGCCAACGCCGGCATCAACGGCGTCTGGGCGCCGATCGACGAGCTGACTCCGGAGGAGTGGGACCGCACCATCAACATCAACCTGCGCGGCACCTACCTGACGCTGCACCACGCGGTGCCGCACCTGAAGACGGCGGGCGGCGGGTCGGTGCTGGTGACCGCCTCGATCAACGGCACGCGGGTGTTCAGCAACGCCGGAGCCACCGCCTATTCCTGCACCAAGGCGGCGCAGGTCGCCATGGTCCAGATGCTGGCGCTGGAACTGGCCAAGCACCGCATCCGCGTCAATGCCATCTGTCCGGGGATGATCGACACCGACATCCAGGACAACACCCAGTCGCGCAATACCGAGAAGGCCGAGGAGGCCGCCGAGTATCCCGACGGCGAAATCCCGCTGACCCGCGGCAAGCCGGGCAGCAGCGCCGACGTGGCGGAGCTGGCCCTGTTCCTGGCGTCGGACCGGTCGAAGCACATCACCGGCACCCCCGTCTGGATCGACGGCGCCGAGTCCCTGCTGATCGGCTGAGGGGCCGCTCATGGCGGACGGCTTCGCGTGGTGGCAAAGCGGGGTGATCTATCAGGTCTACCCGCGCTCCTTCCAGGATTCGAACGGCGACGGGGTGGGGGACCTGCCGGGTATCCTGGCCCGGCTCGACCATCTCGAAAGGCTCGGGGTGGACGCGCTGTGGGTGTCCCCGATCTACCCGTCGCCGATGGCCGATTTCGGCTACGACGTGTCGGACTACACGGGCGTCCACCCGCTGTTCGGGACGATGGAGGATTTCGACCGGCTGCTGGCGGAGTTGCACCGCCGGGGCATGAAGCTGATCCTGGATTTCGTGCCCAACCACAGCTCCGACCAGCATCCGTGGTTTCAGGCCAGCCGCTCCTCCCGCGACGATCCGAAGCGGGACTGGTACATCTGGCGCGATCCCGCCCCCGATGGCGGGCCGCCCAACAACTGGCTGTCGGAGTTCGGGGGCAGCGCCTGGGAATGGGACGCGGCGACCGGCCAATATTATTACCACGCCTATCTGAAGGAGCAGCCGGACCTCAACTGGCGCAACCCGGCGCTGCGCGAGGCCATGCTCGACGCGCTGCGCGTCTGGTTCGACCGCGGGGTGGACGGCTTCCGGGTCGACGCCATCCATCACCTGATCAAGGATGCGCGGTTCCGCGACAACCCGCCGAACCCCGGCTGGCGGGAGGGCATGTCGCCGGTGCGGCGGGTGATCCGCCTCCACACCGTCGACCAGCCGGAGGTGCACGACGCCATCGCCGCCATGCGCCGGGTGGCGGACGGGTCCGGCCCCGACCGGCTGCTGATCGGGGAGGCCTATCTGCCCATCGACCAGCTCATGGCCTATTACGGCGCCGACCTGACGGGCTTCCAGCTTCCCTTCAACTTCCATCTGCTGTCCACCCCGTGGGAGGCGAAGGCGCTGGCCGCCCTGATCCGCACCTACGAGGCCGCCCTGCCGCCCGGCGGCTGGCCGAACTGGGTGCTCGGCAACCACGACCGTTCCCGCGTGGCGAGCCGGCTGGGGACGGGCCAGGCGCGGGTGGCGGCCATGCTGCTGCTGACCCTGCGCGGCACGCCGACGCTCTACCAGGGCGACGAGATCGGGATGACCGACGTGGCCATCCCGCCGGACCGCGTGCAGGACCCGTGGGAGAAGAACATCCCCGGCCTCGGGTTGGGCCGCGATCCGGTGCGCACGCCGATCCCCTGGGACGGCGGCCCGCAAGCCGGTTTCACGACGGGCGAGCCCTGGCTGCCGCTCGGTCCCGACCATGACCGGGTGAACGTGGCGGCGCAGGCGGCCGACCCGTCCTCCATGCTGTCGCTCCACCGCGCCCTGCTGGCGCTGCGGCGGGCGGAGCCGGCTTTGTCGGTCGGCCGGTACGATCCGGTGTCGGCGGAGGACGACGTCCTGGTCTACGAGCGCCGTCATGGAACCGGCCGCTTCCGCGTCCTGCTGAACCTGTCGGCGGCGGAGCGGATGGTGGACGCGGTGCCGGACGCTGCCCATATCCGGCTGTCCACACATCTCGACCGCGGCGGGGAACCGGTGTCCGGCATCCTTCGCCTGCGGCCCGACGAGGGGGTGGTGATCGGCTTCGACGACAAGGGAAAGGGTGGGGAATGAGCGGAGACGTGAAGAACAACGCGGCCAGGAACCGTTACGAACTGACCGTGGGCGACGCCACCGCGGTGGTGGAGTACGAGACGCGCGACGGGGCCATCGTCTTCACCCACACGGAGGTTCCGGAGAGCATGGCCGGACAGGGCATCGGCTCCGCGCTCGCGCGCGGCGCGCTGGAGGACGCGCGCTCCAGCGGGCAGAAGGTTGTGCCGGTCTGCCCCTTCGTGGCCAAATACATCCAGCGCCACCCCGAGTATCAGGATCTGGTCGCCGCCTATGGCGGCGGCGTCTCGCTGGCGCGCGGCAGCGTCGTGCTGACGGAGGAGGCGGAGGGGTCCGCCAGCCGCTACCGGGCGGCGCTGGAGGCGGAAGCGGTGCCCTGGCTCGGCCTCTTCACCAATTTCCGCTACCACGCCGAGTCCGCCGGACGGCTGGAGGCGGGCACCGCCGAGCCGGACCGCTTCCGCGGCGAGCGGCGTCTGCGCCGCAAGATGGACATCATGACCCTGTCCTTCGGCCCCGACGGGGTGGACGTGACGGCCGACCCGCCGCTCAGCCCCGACAAGGCGGCGCGGGTGCCGCCGGACAGCCGCCGGGGCAGCATCGATCCGTTGAGCGCCGGGGCGGCGGTGATCCTGACCGCCAGCCGGGCGGGCGGCTGCGGCGGACGCTATCCCGTCTATGACGGGCGCCGCCGCTACGACATCATCATGACGCCGCAAGGCAAGGGCGACCTGCCGTCGTCGCGCTACCGCATCGCCACGGGAACGGCGGAGGTCTGCGCGGTCACGGTCCGCCCGGTGGCCGGCTTCCAGGGCGACCGCGACCGGGACCGCTTCTTCGCTGAAGGGGTCGAGCGCAAGGCGACGGTGTGGTTCGCCCGCGCGCCGGAGAGCGGGCGCGTCGTTCCCGTGACGGTGGAGGTGCCGACCGACACGATGACGGTGCTGGTCCACACCGTCGGCGTGAAGGCCGGCCTCTGAAGCGAACGTCCGTTCGCTTCAGACTCATATCGTCTCATTCGCCGACGGGCTTCGGTCGCATGGGCGACCGGGACCGCAGTCGCGGTCCAAAACCGATCAGGGATTCGCGGCGAGGCGCCACTGGCCGTCGTCGCCGCGGCAGGCGGTGCCGGTGGCGGATTCCTGGCGGCCGTCGATGGTCACCTTGTGCTGGAATTCCTTGCACTCCCGCCCGGCGGAATCGCGTCCAGCGCGGATCGGGGTGATGGTGCCGCCGGTGTTCGCGCTGTCCGGACTGTTCCAGCGGATGGTCTGGCCGACCGGCGCGTCGAGCGCGCGGGTCTCCGCGCTCTGCACCGCGTTTCGGCTGCCGGGGCTCAACTGCTCCATCAGATAGCCGCCGGCGAAGTAGCCGAGCAGGCCACCGGCGCCGATGGCCAGCAGGTTGCCCGAGCCCTTGCCGATCTGCGATCCGGCGAGCGCTCCCACGGCGGCCCCGCCCAGCTTGCCCAGCAGGTCGTTGTCGATGCCGAAGGTGGTGTTTCCGCCGTTGGGCTGGGGAGCGGTCTGGGTCGGCGCGCCGTAACCGCCCTGGGTGAACACCTGCGCCGTGGCGGGCGCGGACGTCAGGGGAAGGGCGACGGACAGGCCAAGGCACAGGACCGAGGCGAAGCGAATCCCGGACAGGCGGACAGCGGACACGTCGGCTACTCCTTTATTGCAACGCGACGGTCATCTGAACACCGCGGCCCCGCTCAAGGTTGGGGCAAAAGGGCGACAATGACCTTCGACGAAGATGGGAATCGTCAGGCGCTCTTCAACTCCGGGAAGGCATCAGCCACGGCGCCGCACAGCGCCTTGCGGACGGCGCGGGCGAGATCGCGGTCGCGGTAGGGCTTGATCAGGAACTCGGCACTCAGCCCCTCGCCGCTCAGCCCGCCGGCCACGCCATGGGCGTAGCCGGAGGCATAGAGCGCCTTCAAGGCCGGATATCGGCGCTGCGCCTCCTGGGCCAGTTCCAGCCCGTTCATGCCGCCGGGCATCACCACGTCGGTGAACAACAGGTCCACCCGCGGCACGCCGGCCAGCACGGCCAGCGCCTCCGGCCCGTTCTCCGCCTCGACCACGGTGTAACCGAGATCCTGGAGGGTCAGGACGGCGACCTGACGCACGTCGCGGTCGTCGTCCACCACCAGGATCACTTCGCCCTGGCCGGGCAGCGGACCGCTGTCCTCGATTTCCTCCGGCGTCTTCGCCAAGCGGACGGCGGCCGGCGCGCAGGGCAGATGAAGGTGGAAGGAGGTGCCGCGGCCCGGTTCGCTCTCCACCCGGATCAGCCCGCCCGACTGCTTCACGAAGCCATGGATCATGCTGAGCCCCAGCCCGGTTCCCTTGCCGATCTCCTTGGTGGTGAAGAAGGGCTCGAAGGCGCGGGCCAGGACATCCGGCGGCATGCCGCAGCCGGTGTCGGTCACCGTCATCCGCACATAGCGTCCGGGGCGCAACTCTGCGTCGCCCTCCCCGGCCTCCACCATCGCGGTGGCGATGGTCAGCGTGCCGCCCGCCGGCATGGCGTCGCGCGCGTTGATGACGAGGTTCAGCAGGGCCGACTCCGCCTGCGTGCGGTCGACCAGCGCCGGGCACAGGGACGGCGCGCTGTCGATTTCGACGGTGATCGCCGAGCCCAGCGTGCGCTCCATCAGCTCGCCCATGTTGCGGACCAGCGCCTCCATGTCCACGCTCTCGGGGTGGAGCTGCTGGCGCCGTGCGAAGGCGAGCAGCCGCCGCGTCAGGTCGGAGCAGCGCAGCGACGCCTGAAGGGCCATCTCCACCCGCCGCCCCGCCTTGGGGTCGTCGAAGGTCATGCGGCCCAGCCGCTCCAGGCTGCCGATGACCACGGTCAGCATGTTGTTGAAGTCGTGGGCGATGCCCCCGGTCAACTGGCCGATGGTCTCCATCTTCTGGACATGGGCGAGCTGCAGCTGAAGCTCGCGCGTGTCGGTGACGTCCAGCACCGTGCCGCAGAGTTCCGGCGGCCGTCCGTCCTCGCCCGGCAGCAGCATCGCCTTCTCCAGAAGCGTGCGGTACTGCCCGTCGGCGGCGCGCCAGCGGTATTCGACGGTGGACACGCCGCCCTGCCGCATCGCCTCGAACTGGACGGCGGCGCGCTCGCGGTCGTCCGGATGCAGGCGCGATTCCCAAAAACCGCCGTCCGTCAGGAAGCGCTCGGCGGGGAAGCCGAACAGCGCCTCGACATTCTCGGTGACGTAGCGGAAGGGCGTGCCGCGCTCCGGCCCGGCGGTGTAGAGCAGGATCGGTAGGGAGCGGGCGATCATCGCCTGCCGCTCCTCCGACCGGCGGAGCGCCTGTTCGGCCTCCAGCTTCTCGGCGCGCACGCGGTAGTTCTCGGCCATCAGCCGCTCGCGCAATGCTGCCTGGCGCTTGACCTCCTCCGTCTTGCGGTACAGCTCGACGAAGACGGTGACCTTGCTGCGCAGGATGACCGGGTCCACCGGCTTGAACATGTAATCGACCGCTCCCGCGGAATAGCCGCGGAAGATGTGCATCTCGTCCTTGTTGATGGCGGTCAGGAACAGGATGGGGATGTGACGCGACTTGCGGCGGTTGCGGATCAGCTCCGCCGTTTCGTAGCCGTCCATGCCCGGCATGTGGACGTCCATAAGGATTGCCGCGAAATCCTGGTCGAGCACGCGCTTCAGCGCCTCCTCGCCGGAGCGGGCGAGGATCACCGTGGCGTCCAGGTCGGCCAACGTTTCCCGCATCGCCAGCAGGTTCCGCGGATCGTCGTCCACGACGAGCACGCGGACCTCCGGCGGCGGCAGTGTGGCGTCCTCGATCTCGGTGAAGCTGGCGGGCATCTGAGTGTGGGGCATGGGCTTCTCCTCACTCCCGTCCGGCATTGTTGTGCCCTGCGTCGTCGTCCTGCCGGCGTCCGGCCCAGACCCGCAGCAGCGACAGCAGGTGATCGATGTCCACCGGCTTGGCGAGATAGTCGGTCGCCCCCGCCTCGATGCATTTCTCGCGGTCGCCCTTCATCGCCTTGGCGGTGACGGCGATCACTGGCAGGCCGCGCCCGGCTGCGGTGGCGCGGATTTCCCGGATGGTCTGATAGCCGTCCATCAGCGGCATCATGATGTCGACCAGAGCCACGTCCAGGTCGGGGTGCGCCTTCAGCAGCTCCAGCCCCTCCGGCCCGCTTTCGGCGTGCAGCACCGTCATGTCGTGGGCCTCCAGGACGCTGGCGAGCGAGAAGATGTTGCGGAAATCGTCGTCCACGATCAGCGCCTTGCGCCCCGCCAGAACCGGGTCGCGCTGCCGGATCTGGTCGAGCGCGCTGCGCTTGTCGTCGGGCAGCCGGTCCACCGCGCGGTGCAGGAACAGCGCCGTCTCGTCGAGCAGCGAGTCCGGGGAATGGACGCTGCGCAGCACCACCGTTTCGGCCAACCGGCGCAGCCGCGCCTCGTCCTCCGGCGCGATGGCGTCGCTGACATAGGCGACGACCGGCATCCAGGCGGTGGAATCGCGGGTGCGCAGGCTGTCGATCAGCTCGAAATCGCTGGGCTGGGGGATTGTCAAGTCGAGCACCATGCAGTCGAACCGCTCCTGCGCCAGCAGGGTGCGGGCGGCCTCGGCGGAGGTGACGGTGCTGATGGCGATGTCGTCCCCCCCGTTGTCGTGGTCGATCAGGCCGGCGATGCCGCCGGTGTCCGGGTTGGGCAGCTTCTCGACGATCAGCAGCCGGCGCTGGTGGCGTTCCACGAAGCCCTTAACCTTGGCGAGGGCTGCGAAAATCGCTTCGCGGTCGGCCGGCTTCTCGGTGTAGTCGAAGGCGCCCATGGCGAGGCCGCGGCGCCGTTCCTCCTTGGCGGAGATGACGTGGACCGGGATGTGGCGGGTGTGCGGGTCGCGCTTCAGCAGGTCGAGCAGTGCCCAGCCGTCGATGTCCGGCAGGCCGATGTCCAGCATCACCGCGTCCGGACGGTATTTGCGGGCCATCGGCATGGCCGGGCTTCCGGCGTGGGAAAGGATCGCCTTGAAGCCCTTCTCCCGCGCCAGATCGACCAGGATCGAGGCGAACTTCACGTCGTCCTCGACGATCAGCACCACCGGGTCGCCGGGGCGGATGCGCTCGCGGTCGTCGGCGACGGGGGGGTGCTGCGGCAGCGCCAGCCGCTCCTCCGGCCCCGGCACCACGATGGGCCGCGTCGGCGTGGGGAAGGGAGCCAGCTTCGGCGCCGGGTCGCCGTAACGGGCGACGTCGAACGCCATCGGCACGTAGAGCGTGAAGGCGCTGCCCGCCCCGGACTCGCTCTGCACGCGGATCTCGCCGCCCAACAGGCGGGCGATCTCGCGGCTGATCGACAGGCCAAGGCCGGTGCCGCCGTATTTGCGGCTGGTCGTGCCGTCGGCCTGCTGGAACGCCTCGAAGATGATGCGCTGCTTGTTCTCGGGGATGCCGATGCCGGTGTCGACGACGGTGAAGGCCAGCACCCCCTCCGCCGCGTTCAGCACGGGGTGGGCGGCGCTCCAGCCCTCGCCGGCCAACCCGACCCGGAAGGTGACTCCGCCGGTTTCGGTGAACTTGAAGGCGTTGGACAGCAGGTTGTTCAGCACCTGCTCCAGCCGCTTCTGGTCGGTCTGGATGGCCGCGGGCAGCGGCGGGGTCATGTCGATGTCGAAGCGCAGCCCCTTCTCCTCGGCCAGCTGGGCGAAGGTGCGCTCGACATGGCCGCGCAGGTCGTCGAGCACCACCGCGCCGATCTCCAGCGTGACCGTGCCGGATTCGATCTTCGACAGGTCGAGGATGTCGTTGATCAGGTTCAGCAGGTCGGAGCCGGCGGCGTTGATGGTGCGGGCGAACTCCACCTGCCGGGGGGTCAGGTTGTGGTCGCCGTTGTCGGACAGCAGTTTGGACAGGATCAGCAGGCTGTTCAGCGGGGTGCGCAGCTCGTGGCTCATGTTCGCCAGGAACTGCGACTTGTATTTGGAGGTGAGGGAGAGCTGCTCCGCCTTCTCCTCCAGCGCCTCGTTGGTCTGGCGCAGCTTTTCCTGCTGGGCCATCAGCAGTTCCTCCGACTGGCGGAGCGAGGCGGCCTGGTGCTCGAGCCGCTCGTTGGTGGTCTTCAGCTCCTCCTGTTGGCTCTGCAACTCGGCGGTCAGGCGCTGCGACTGCTTGAGCAGCCCTTCGGTCCGCATGTTGGTGGCGATGGTGTTGAGGACGATCCCGATGCTTTCCGTCAGCTGTTCCAGGAAGGTGCGGTGCGTCTCGCTGAAATGGCCGAAGGAGGCCAGCTCCAGCACGGCGTTCACCTCATTCTCGAACAGCACGGGCAGGACGATGATGTTCAGCGGCGCCGCTTCGCCGAGGCCGGAGCTGATGCGCACATAGTCCTTCGGCACGTTGGTCAGCAGGATCGGCTTCTTCTCGTGGGCGCACTGGCCGACCAGACCCTGCTTCAGCGTGAAGCGGGTGCCCAGCCCGTCGCGCTCCTTCAGGGCGTAGCTGGCGACCAGATCGAGGACCGGCTCGTCGCCGTCGCGGCTGGTGACGTAGAGGACGCCGTGCTGGGCGTTCACCAGCGGCGCGATCTCCGACAGGATCATGTTGGTGACGGTGACCAGATCGCGCTCGCCCTGGAGCATCCGGGTGAATTTGGCGATGTTGGTCTTCAGCCAATCCTGTTCCGCGTTCTTCTGCGTCGTGTCGCGCAGGTTGCGGATCATCTCGTTGATGTTGTCCTTGAGCGCCGCCACCTCGCCCGACGCCTCGACGGCGATGGAGCGGGTGAGGTCGCCCTTGGTCACCGCGGTCGCCACCTCGGCGATGGCGCGGACCTGGGTGGTCAGGTTGGCGGCGAGCTGGTTCACGTTGTCGGTCAGGTCGCCCCACACGCCGGTGGCGCCGGGAACCTTGGCCTGACCGCCCAGCTTGCCTTCGATGCCGACCTCGCGCGCTACGTTGGTGACCTGATCGGCGAAGATGGCCAGCGTCTCGATCACGCCGTTGATGGTGTCGGCCAGCGCCGCGATCTCGCCGCGCGCCGCCACGGTCAGCTTGCGCTTCAGGTTGCCCTCGGCGACCGCCGTCACCACCTCGGCGATGCCACGCACCTGACCGGTCAGGTTGGCGGCCATCATGTTCACGTTGTCGGTGAGGTCCTTCCAGGTGCCGGCGACGCCCTTCACCTGGGCCTGACCGCCCAGCTTGCCCTCGGTGCCGACCTCGCGCGCCACGCGGGTGACCTCGCTGGCGAAGCTGTTGAGCTGGTCGACCATCGTGTTGATGGTGTCCTTCAGCTCCAGGATTTCGCCCTTCACGTCCACGGTGATCTTGCGCGACAGGTCGCCGTTGGCGACGGCGGTCGTCACGTCGGCGATGTTGCGGACCTGATTGGTCAGGTTGCCGGTCAGCAGGTTGACGTTGTCGGTGAGGTCTTTCCAGGTGCCGGCGACACCCTTCACCTGGGCCTGCCCGCCCAGCTTGCCCTCGCTGCCGACCTCGCGGGCGACGCGGGTGACTTCCGAGGCGAAGCTGTTGAGCTGGTCGACCATCGTGTTGATGGTGTCCTTCAGCTCCAGGATCTCGCCCCTCACGTCGACGGTGATCTTGCGCGACAGGTCGCCCTTCGCCACCGCGGTCGTGACCTCCGCGATGTTGCGGACCTGGCTGGTCAGGTTGGTCGCCATCGCGTTGACGTTGTCGGTGAGGTCCTTCCAGGTGCCGCCCACACCCTTCACCTGGGCCTGTCCGCCCAGCTTTCCTTCGGTGCCGACCTCGCGGGCGACGCGGGTGACCTCGCTGGCGAAGCTGTTGAGCTGGTCGACCATCGTGTTGATGGTGTCCTTCAGCTCGCGGATCTCGCCCTTCACGTCCACGGTGATCTTGCGCGACAGGTCGCCGTTGGCGACGGCGGTCGTCACGTCGGCGATGTTGCGGACCTGATTGGTCAGGTTGCCGGTCAGCAGGTTGACGTTGTCGGTGAGGTCCTTCCAGGTTCCGGCGACACCCTTCACCTGGGCCTGCCCGCCGAGCTTGCCCTCGCTGCCGACCTCGCGGGCGACGCGGGTGACTTCCGAGGCGAAGCTGTTGAGCTGGTCGACCATCGTGTTGATGGTGTCCTTCAGCTCGCGGATCTCGCCCTTCACGTCCACGGTGATCTTGCGCGACAGGTCGCCCTTCGCCACCGCCGTGGTGACGTCGGCGATATTGCGGACCTGGGCCGTCAGGTTGGCGGCCATCAGGTTGACGTTGTCGGTGAGGTCCTTCCAGGTGCCGGCGACGTCCTTCACCTGGGCCTGCTCTCCCAGCTTGCCCTCGATGCCGACCTCGCGGGCGACCCGCGTCAGCTCCGCGGTCACGGTGACGAGCTGCTCGACCATCCGGTTGACGGTCCGGGCGGTGTGCAGGAAGTCGCCCTGGAGCGGACGCCCGTCGACCTCCAGCGGCATCGATTGCGACAGGTCGCCCTTGGCGACCGCGCCGATGACGCGGGCCATCTCCCGGGTCGGCTGGGTCAGGTCGGCGACCATGGCGTTGACGCTGTCCACGCAGTCGCCCCAGCCCCCCGAGGCGGTGGGCAGGCGGACGCGCTGGCCGATGCGCCCCTCCTTGCCGATGGCGACGCTGACCCGGCCGACGTCCTCCACCAGGGCTTCGTTCATCTCCACCACGTCGTTGAAGGCGGCGGCGATCTCGCCGTCCAGCCCGTCCAGGTCGAGCGGCAGGCGCACGGAGAAGTCGCCCTTGCGGAACTGGCGCAACGCGCGCAGGAGAAGCTGGGGGGAAAGCCGGTCGTGAGCGTCGGTCATCGTCATGACGCGATGGTCCCTGAGAAAGTCCTGGAAGAAAGTTCTGGCCTGTGTCTCGGATGCCCCTTCGCGCAGGTTTGGCAGCGCGCCCGGCGGAACGCCGGAATGGCCGCGTGCCTGAGCGGCGCAGCCACGGGACGGCAAACGGAAGGCGGCGGGGGCTAATACTGGGGGGCGGCGTTGTTCAACAGAGTCTTCAGCTGGCGCTCGTCGTAGGGCTTCTGGATGAAACCGTGGGAGCCGGCGGCGCGGGCGCGCTCCAGCAGGACAGGGTCGCTGGCCCCGGACATGAAGATGCTGCCGACGGAGAAGCGTTCGCGCAGCGCCTGCGCCGTCTCGATGCCGTCCTGCGGCCCGGCAAGGCCGATGTCCACCAGCGCCAGCGCGGGGCGTTCCCGTTCCGCGATCTTCAACGCGTCGGCAGCGTTGGCGGCGACGCCGCAGACCTCGTAGGACAACTCCTCCAACATATCGGTCAAATACATGGCGACGATCGTCTCATCCTCGACGACCAGGACACGGATGGGAGCGGCATCGGCGGTCAATGTCCCATCCGTCCGGGCCTGTGGTGACCTGTTGATCGGGTTGGTCATCCCTTTTCCCTCTTGTCGTTTTGCCGGCTGCGGTGCCGGGACGGCATCGATGAGACGCGCATCCCGCCCGCCGCCGAAACCCGAGCGGAGGCGTCGGATGCCGGCGAGGCTGACCAGGACGAGTAGCACGGAGGGGTGAGGCAATTAAGGGAGAAAAGGTCAAATACCTCCAACAGGTTATACCCATCGGAGTGAGCACACCCCGAAAGAGGGCGTATCTATTCCTTAGCTTCGATATGGAATAGTGTGAATTGCGCGCTGCTGGGCCGTCTTTGCTTCGCATCGACTGGAGTCTGCGGGACGAACTCACGGTCGGCATGTGACGATATGCGGGGTTATTAATAATTTTTCAAGTAATTTTTCGCGTAAGCTTGCCAATCTCCACGGAGCGGGCGTGGAGTCGACCATAGGGGTGCGGGGGACCTGGATGAGCGTTGCCCCGACAAGCGGGCCGGGCGATGGAGCGGACCTGAACCTGGAGGATCTGGCGCAGGCCATCAGAGCCCACCGGCTCTACTTGGCCGCGCGCCCGAACGGCCTGCGTCTTCAGATGAAGGCGGCGGACCTGACCGGCTTCGACCTGTCGGGGCTGCTCCTGTCGGACGCCATCCTGACCGGGGCGAATTTCCGGCGCAGCGTTCTCCGGCGCTGCAACTTCGACGGGGCGGATCTGTTCGGTGCCAGCTTCGTGTCCGCCGACCTGCGGGAAGCCTCGCTGGTCGGGGCGGACATGCGCGGCGCCAACTTCACCAAGGCCTGCCTGCGCAACACCCTGTTCGAGCGGGCGGATCTCCGTCCCGGCCAGCTCGTGCTGTGGAAGGACCGGCGCAAGGCCCGCCAGGAGGCGGCGCTGCGGGAAGCCGTCCTGGTCAACGCGAATTTCACCGACGCCGATCTGACGGGCGCCAACCTGACCCGCGCCAGTCTGGAGGGGGCGGATTTCAGCAACGCCGCTCTGTTCGGCGCCAACCTCAGCGGCGCGGATCTGCGCGGCGCCGATTTCAGTATGGCGAAGCTGAAGGGCGCCATCCTGAACAACGCCTCTGTCGCCGGGGCCACCTTCCAGGGCGCCGACCTGCGCGACGCCGAGCTGCGCAACGTCGCCATGGCCACCGCCGACTGGGCGGAGGCGCGGATGATGGGCGCCATCTACCACCGCAACCAGTCCGACTTTCCGCCGGAAATCCGGGAGGGGCTGGACGGCCATGTGCGGTGGATCAACAGCAACGGCAAGCAGGGCAAGCGGTTCGACGTGTCGGACGGGGCCTTCGTCGGAACCGACTTCGATGGCTGCGACCTGAGCGGGGCAATCTTCCGCAATTGCGATTTCACGCGGGCGAGCTTCCGGGACAGCAAGCTGCAGATCGCCCAGTTTCCCGGTTGCCGCATGCGAGAAGCCTGTTTCGAGAATTCGGAACTGTCCGGGGCCAGCTTCGAGGGCTGCGACCTGACCCGCGCCATGATGCGCAACGCGGTGATGCGGGCCATCGAGCTGCTGGCGGCCAACGGCCAACCCACCGGGCGTATGTGGCCGACCAATCTGTGCGGCGCCCAGCTGGCTGACAGCGACATTCGCGGCGCCGACCTGCGGGGAGCGCGTCTGGCCGGGGCGGATCTGACCAATTGCAATCTGTCGGGCGCCGACCTGCGCGACACCGACATCGAGAAGGCCAACACCACCGGAACGACCCTGGTTCATTGCCGGTTGAAGTGACCGTGAATTTTAATCCCGAAAAATTTTCGCAAAGAGCTGGACATTTTGTCGCAGGAGGGGTCTCCCGGCCATACCCGGCATTGTGCATACCAGCATACGGGGATTAAAACGCCGGCCGAGGTGGCGGCTGGATTCCCGAGCCGCTCGTCATGATCGTGGCCAAGTAACGGACCGGCGGACGCCGCGCGCCGATGCGACGAATATTGATTGTGGCGATGCGAAGAACGCAGGACGTCCTGCGGGTCTTGGGTGGCCGTGCCTGTCTTTTGGGCATTGGAAATCGAGGATAGCGCAATGAAGCGTAGTGTTGCCGTTCTGGCCTTCGGCCTGTTCGCCGCCCTTCCCGGCATCGCCTCGGCGCAGGACGCCGATGCGGGCGAGAAGGTGTTCAATCAGTGCAAGGCCTGCCACACCATCGAGGCCGGCGGCCCCAACCGCGTCGGCCCGAACCTGCATGGCGTCGTCGGTCGTGCGTCGGGCTCCATCGAGAGCTTCAAGTATTCCGACGCGATGAAGGGCGCCGGCCTCGCCTGGGACGAAGCCAATCTCGACAAGTACCTGGCCGATCCGAAGGGCACCGTCCCCGGCAACAAGATGGCCTTCGCCGGCGTGAAGAACGAGCAAGCCCGCAAGGACCTGATCGCCTTCCTGAAGAAGAGCAGCTGACACGTCCGCACGGACATGCGCTGCGTGACCGGGAGGGGCGACGGCCCCTTCCGCGACCGGCGCCCGGCCGCAAGGGCACGCCCGTCCGGACAGGGCCGCCCGCCTCCCTGCGGTCCATCCTATGAGGATGGCACCGGTCAACCTGTCCTTGTAGGCAGGGGGCCCGTAAAAACGCTCATTGCCAGGCACAAGGAGAACAGGAAGCTGTTGGGGGACCGGTGTGTCCCAACGCAAGATTGTAGATCGGGAGGTCGGAATGCCCATGCTGCGAACCGCGGCCCTTGCCGCCGTGTCCATCCTTGCGCTCGCCGCCTGTACGAGCGAGCCGGGCCTCGCGCCGCCAATGGGAAGTTCCGGTGCCTCCGCGTCCCAGATGGGAAGCACCGGGTCGGGCGCCTCCTCGACGCTGACGGTGGCGGACCAGTCCTTTCTGACCCAGGCGGCCTATGGCGGCTTCGGCGAGGTGGCGATGGGCACGCTGGCCCAGCGGCAGGCATCCAGCGCCACCGTGCGCGACCTCGGCCGGCGCATCGCCGCCGACCACACCCAAGCCAACCAGGAACTGGCCCGGCTCGCCCAAGCCAAGGGCGTCACACCGCCCACCGCCCCGGACCCCGGCCGGCAAGCAGTCGCCGACGCGTTGGCCTCGCTTCAGGGAACCGCGTTCGACCGGCAGTATCTGCAGCAGCAGATCGCCGAGCATGAGGTGTCGATCGCCCTGTTCAACGCGCAGGCCCAGGGTGGGACCGACCCGGATGTTCGGGCCTTCGCCACCAAATGGCTGCCCGGCCTGCAAATGCACGCGCGCGACCTGCGCGCGCTCGGCAGTCCGCTGGCGCAACTGCCGTAGCGTCAGGGCTTCCGCGGTCAAGCCCGGCGGATCGGCTACGGGCTTGATCCGCTCCGCCTCAGGCGACCGCCGGCAGCGGGTGCAGACCCGCGGTGAGACGTTGGACGTCCGCGGCGAAGCGGTCGGCGACGTCCGGAGTCAGTTCGAACCGGACATGCAGGTCCTGCTCCTTGCCCCCCAGCACCACGAAGGGGATGGAGACGGCACAGCCGGGAATGGTCAGCACGCCGCGGCTGCCCAATTGCGTCCTGTCCAGGCCGCGGATGGTGGCGCCGCCCTCCGACAGGTTGGTGAGCTGTCCCGTCAGTGATCCCACCGCCCCGGCGATGGTGCAGGACAGGTTGACCTCGAACCGCGGAGCGCGGCGGCGGTCAACCTCCGGCGTGGCGGTGCGCACGGCACGCACCAGCATCTCGCGGAGCTGGTCGATGCTTCCCGCCACGTCGGACGCGACCCGGCGCACCTCGTCGGCGCGGCTGCCGGTCACCGCCGCCTCCTCCGACACATGGGCGATGCGGGACGACACCTCCTGAGCGGCGGCGGCAGTCTGGCCGACGTTGCGGGAGATCTCGCTGGTCGCCGCCCCCTGCTCGTCCATGGCGCTGGCGATGCTGCTGGCGACGCCGTCGATCTCGGTGATGGTCCGCCCGATGTCCTGCACCGCGTCGACGGCTCCCGCGGTCATGCTCTGCAGATCGGTGATCTGGCGTGAGATCTCCTCCGCCGATTTGGAGGTCTGGGTGGCGAGGTTCTTCACCTCCTGGGCCACCACCGCGAAGCCCTTGCCGGCCTCGCCGGCGCGGGCCGCTTCGATCGTCGCGTTCAGCGCCAGCAGGTTGGTCTGGCTGGCGATGTCCTGAATGAAGGTGGCGACCTCCCCGATGTGCCCGATGGCCTCGGACAGGGAGAGCACCACGTCCTCCGTCCTGCGGCCGCTTTCCACCGCGCGGCGGGAGATCTGGCTGGCGAAGGTGACCTGACCGGTGATCTCGGCGATGGAGGCGGTGAGCTGGTCGGTGGCCGCCGCCACGGCCTGGGCGTTGCCCAGCGCCTGTTCCGCCGCGGCCGCGACGCTCTGCGAGTTGGCGGAGACGGTCTCGGCCGAACTGGCCATCGCCTGGGCGTTGCTGTCCATCGAGACCGACCGTTCGGCGACGCGGTCCACGGCGGTGCGGGTTTCCTGCTCCACCGTGCGGGCCATCGATTCCAGGGCGGCGATCTTGGCGGCCTCGGCTTCGCGGCGCTCGCGCTCCTGCGCCTCGCGCAGGCGCTGGTTGTCGATGCCCTTCTGGCGGAAGATCTCGACGGTCTTGGCCATGGCGCCGATCTCGTCCTGGCGGTCCAGGCCGGGCACCGTCACCTCGTACCGCTCCTCAGCCAGTTGGAACATGGTGCCGCGGATCTGGTCAAGCGTGCGGAACTGGCGCCGGACCACCACCAGCATCACCAGGGCCATGCCGACGGTGATGACCGCCGCCACCTGGATGATGTTGGTCACGACTTCGTCCAGCACGCGCAGCGCGACGCTCTTCTTCAAGCCGACGAACAGGACGCCGATGACCTCGCCGTTCTGGTCGACGATCGGGTCGTAGGCGGTGAAATAGGCGTCGCCCAGGATGTCGGCCTCGCCGCGGAAGGGCTCCTTGCCGTCGATGACGGCGCTGTAGACGGGGCCGCGCGCCAGCTTCGTCCCGACGGCCCGGCTGCCGTCCGGGTTGTGGATGTTGGTCGCCACGCGGGTGTCGCCGCGGAAGATGGTGGCCACGCCGCCGGTCACGCTGCGGACGGTGTCGACGATGTCGTTCGCGCCGTCCAGCTTGAAATCGTCGATGTACAGCGCGCCGTCCTTGAGCCGGTACTCGGCCCCTTTCTGGTCGAGCAGCATCCGGAAGTTGGTGATGGCCTGCTCCCTCCGCTCCGCCGCGTCCTTGCTGATGCTGGCGGTGACTTTGGCAATCGTCGCGTAGGTCAGGGCGCCCGACAGGGCAATCAGGCCGAATGTGCACAGAATGGTCAGCTTCGTCGCAAGGCTGAACGTGCGGAGGGGATTCATCGGCCGAAAACTCCTTGAAAATCCGTCGGGTCGTCCCGGAGACACCGGGAAGGCGGCGCATTGGTAACCTTTGCCACGCATTTGTAACAAATAATTTTGCCAACCTCGGGACGCACTGGATTCATGCAATGTGAAGGTGCCGTTTCGACTTTTGCCACCCGTCTTGAGGAAAGTGTTTGTATTTCAAGGCTTATTCATTGCGTCCATGTTGCGCGCTGAGCAAAGTAAACCATCTGTTAATCATGAGGTGGGACAGCATGTCGCATGCGAATTCCTTTTAGAGATACCGTTGGTGTGGGTGAAATGCTATCGGTTGGCGTTCGTTCATTACAGAATACAAACATTCGCCATGCCGGACTCCCTGCGCGCCCTTGACGTCACCAAGACCGCCTATTTCGATTTGGGACCGGAAACGGTCGGCAGCCTGCGGCAGGCGTTGCCGATCATCGCCAGAGCCCTGCCGGGGATTCTGGACCGCTTCTACGCCCGCACGATGGCCCAGCCCGAACTGGCCGGCCTGTTCGCCAACCCGGCGCAGGTCGAAGGGGCCAAGCGCGCCCAGATCGCGCACTGGACCCGTCTGTTCGAGGGCCGCTTCGACGACAGCTACAAGGAGTCGGTGCACGCGGTCGGCATCGCCCACCACCGCATCGGGCTGAGCCCGAGCTGGTACGTCGGCGGCTACGCCTTCATCCTGGGCGAGATCATGGCCGCCCTGGCGCAGAACATGGGCGGAACCCTGCTGACCGGCAGCCGGCTCGGCTTCATCGTGACCATGCAGCGCGCCGTTGTGTCGGCGGTGCTGATGGATCTCGACGCCGCCCTGTCCGTCTATTGGGACCGCCTGATCGACGAGCGGCTCCAGGCGGTGGACGCGATGGTCGATTCCATCGACCACGAGGCCAACGACGTGGTGGACAGCGTCGCCAGCTACACCGCGGACCTCCGCCGCACCGTCGGCGATCTGGACAGCGTCTGCGCGACGGTGAAGGACAGCATCACCGGCACCTCCGCCGACACGGCGGAGGCGCTGGACGCTGCCCAGACCGTCGCCGCCGGGGCGGAGCAGCTTCAGGCCGCGGTCGGCGAGATCTCGGTCCAGGTCAGCGGCGCGTCCCGGATCGCCGGCGAGGCGGTGGAGAAGAGCGGCGAGGCCCGCCAGATCATGGCGCAGCTCAGCACCGCGGCGCAGGAGATCGGCGGCATCCTGAACATCATCCGCGCCATCGCCGGTCAGACCAACCTGCTGGCCCTGAACGCCACCATCGAGGCGGCGCGGGCCGGCGAGGCCGGCAAGGGCTTCGCCGTGGTGGCGACCGAGGTGAAGAACCTCGCCGGACAGTCGGCCAAGGCGGCGGACGAGATCGCCGCCAAGGTCGGCGCCATCCAGGCGGTGGCGGAACAGGCGATCACCGGCATGGACGGCGTGGCCACCACCATCACCACCATGCAGGAGATCAACTCCTCGATCGCTGCGGCGGTGGAGGAACAGTCCTCCGCCTCGCGTGAGATCGCCCGCAACATCGGCGAGGTCGCCGGTATCTTCCGCGGCATCGCCACCCGGATGACCGACGTGGGCGGCGAGACCCAGCGCGCCACAACTGTGGCCTACACCGTCGGCGAGAGCGCCAACCGCATGCAGGAGGCGCTGGACACCCTGCCGTCCCTGCTGGCGAGGGCCATCCGCACCTCTTCCGATCTGGCGAACCGGCGGCACACGCGCCGCCGCCCGGTGCTGCTGGACGGCAGCGTGGACCAGACGCCGGCGCKGGTCCGCGACATCTCCGAATGCGGCTGCTACGCCGAGACGAAGGGGGCGGCGCCCACCGGCGGGCAGGTCACCGTGTCGCTTCCCGGTTACAAACTGTCCCTGCGCGGGTCGGTGGTGGCGCGGCACGACAACCGGCTGCACATCCGCTTCGACGAGCGCAAGATCGGCCGCGAGGAGGTTGACCGGATGAGCCGCGACGGGGTGGGCGAACTGGTCCGTCTCGCCAAGCAGGACCATCTCGCCTTCGTGGACAAGATCATGGAGGCGGTGGGCGGCCAGCGCACGCTTCTGCCGGCGGACCTGTCCACCCATCACTCCTGCCGCCTGGGTCGCTGGTACGACAGCGTGAACGATCCCCGGACGATGCGCCTGCCCACCTACAAGGGCATGGCCACGCCGCACCGGACCGTTCATGAGTCGGGCCGCGAGACGCTGCTCGCTCTCCAGGCCGGCAACCGCATGGAGGCCGAACGCCACGCCGCCGAGATGAAGCGGGCCTCGGCGGAGGTGGTCCGCCTGCTGGACGAGATGGAGCGCGATTTCGCCCGGACCCTTGCCGAGGCCGCCGAGTAGCCGGCTCTTTTCGAACGGCGGTTCGCCGGGGCGTCAGCGCCCGGCGGCGTCCGGGGGGGCTTCCGGTGCGGTGTTCTCCGCTGGCGGCTCGTCCAGGGTGGACAGGCGCCCGGCGAGCCCATCCGTCTCCCTGGCGGCGGTCTCGTGGGGTGGCGTGGCGGCTGTGCCGGCCGCCGAACCGGCCACCGTGCTCGACTTGGCATCGTCGCCGGTGTTCAGGATGACCGGCAGCCCGTCGCGTCCGCCGATGATGATCGTCTTGGCGTTCGATGACGTGGCGAAGGCCCGCGTCGCCTCGATGCCGCGCAGGCGCAGATATTCCGGCGTGATGTTTCGGGCGACGATGTCCTGGAAGTCGCGCACGCCCTCCGCCTCGATCCGCTTGCGGTCGCGCTCCTTGGCCTCGCGGGCGATGCGGAAGTCGTATTCCTCCATGATCTGCTGCTGCTCGATCTTGCGGTCGATGGCTTGGCGGACCAGCGGCGGGAAGCTGACCCCGGCCACCAGCACGTCCTCGATCCGGATCATCACGGAGCTGTAATCGTCCGCCGTCGTGCCGGGGGGCAGCTTCAAGGATTGCAGATCGGTCGGCGGGGTGGGGAACTGCTGGCGGGCCTCCCGCAGCAGGAAGCCTTGGATGTCCGCCCGATTGATCGAGTAGAAGTTTTCCGGATTGTGCTTCGACACGAATTCGTAGACGAGGCTGGCGATCTCCGGATGCACCAGCTTTTCCGCGTAATCGTCACCGGCCAGCTTGTGGACCAGACCGGCGGCGGGCGGGTTGACGCGGTAGCGCAGCGCCACGTTCACCGTCATCGACATGCCGTTGGCCGCCACCGCCTCGTAGGTGCGGGTGTCGGTGCGCAGGCGCACGTCGTACATCGTCACCCGGTCCCACGGGAAGATCAGGTGGGTGCCCTCGCTGTAGACCCGGTCGGTGACCGTGCCGCCGAAGAAGCGCAGCCACAGCACGCCGACATGGCCGGAGGGCACCTCGACGAAGACGGCGGGGGCGATGGCGAGAAAGCCCAGGATCAGGGTCAACGCCAGGGCATAGATCGACACGCTGTGCCGCTTCAGCCAGAAGCGGGCACGCTCTGGCAAGGGTGCGCGGGCGACGACGCTCCCCTCGGCGGACTGGTCGAGCGTGGTCATCGCGGTCTCGTCGTCAGCATCTTCTCACGTTCCCGTGTGCTGGGGCGGCCCACCGCCTGGATCACGAAGTTCACCGGCGGAGTCAGGAAAAGGGCCAGCAGGAAATGGCCGATGAAGCCGATCGTGGTGTTGCGGCCCATGACGGCGCACACCAGACAGGCGAGGAGATAGAGCATGACGAGGACAAGGGGCATGCGCGTCCGGCCTTGGAATGGGAGCAGGGCGGAGAAGTGACGGCGTCCGAAGGGGGCGGGGAAGCGTGGAGGCGTCCCCGCCCGTCCTCCCGGTTCGCGGTGGCGTCCGGGTGCTGCGGTCAGGCCGCGACCGGGGCCGCCTCCGGCGTCGCACCCTTGCGGCGGCGGGCCTCCTCGAACTTCTCGCGGAAATAGGTCTTCACCTTTTCCGGCTGGAAGGTCAGGAAGGTGCCCCCCGACGCGAAGTGCTGCTGGAAGACCTTGCCCAGCGCGTAGGTGAAGGCGCTGTTGAAAGCCGGCTGGGTGGCGAGGCGCGTCACCGTGCCGATCACCGGCACCGAGCGCAGAGCCATGTTGAACGCCATGGAGCCGAGCAGGCTGCCGCCCAGGGCGGTCGGGGCGACCGTGGCGAACAGCGTGCCGACCGCGGACCGGCCGATGTCGCCGCGGAAGTCGACGCCGTGCAGTTCCGACAGCTCCTTGAGCAGGCGGAGTTGAACGACGGCGAGCGCCGCGGTGTCCACGAAGTTCAGCGGGATGACGCCCGCCGCCGCGGACAGCAGCACGTGCTTGCGGATGATCTCCGCCGCCTGCGCCTCGGTGGAGACCGGAGCGGCCGGAGTGGCTTCCGGAGCGGCTTCGGAGGTGCTGGCGGTTGTGCTGGCGGTTTCGGGGGCGGCCGTCACGGCCTCCGGAGCCGGGGTGGGGGCCGGGGCGGCGGCCGTTTCCGGCTTCGCCTTGCCGCCCGTTGTTTCCTTCTCACTGACCATGCTGTGGTGCTCCAAAAAGGGACGTTGTCGAGAGAAAATCAGCAATGAACGCCGCACACCGGCTGGTCCGCGGCGACAGTCGGCCCCGTAGGGACGGCCCGCTCCGAAAACGCCGCCGGTGATTGCCGGCGGCACCGTCATATGGGCTAACGAATGCGGTTGTTTCCGTCAAAGGATTTGCCATCAAAAAGAATTTCAGCGCTCAATGGGTGTTTCAAAAACTGTCCTCCGTTAGATATCGGACAATCGACGCGCGCTGCCCGTGCAGGAAGAAATGGCCGCCGGGAAGCGTGCGCAGTGTGAAGCCTACCCCGGCCAGCCGTTCCCAGCCGGCGACCTCCTCCACCGTGGCCTCGGTGTCCTCCGTCCCGGCGAAAGCCAGGATCGGCACCGAAAGCGGCGGCGGATCGGGTCCGAGGAAGGCGTCCGACATGGCGAAATCGGCCCGCAGCATGGGCAGCATCAGCGCCATCAGATCGTCGCAGGCCAGCACCTCGGGCGGTGTGCCGCCCAGCGCGGCGAGGCGGGTGCGGAAGGTCGCCTCGTCCAGCCCGTGGACGGGTGAACGCTGCGACGTCCGGTGCGGCGCCCGACGCCCCGACACGGCCAGCAGGACGGGCGGGCGGCCCAGCGCCACCAGTGCACGCGCGGTTGCGTAGGCCAGCGCTGCGCCCAGGGAGTGGCCGAACAGGATCAGCGGGCGGTTCCCCAGCGGTTCCAGCGCGGACAGCAGGGCGGGCACGGCGTCCTCCACCCGGCGCAGCGGCGGCTCGCCGATGCGGGTCTCCCGTCCCGGCAGGCGCACGGCCAGCAGCTCCGTGTCCGGCCCGACGTCCGCCGCCCAGTCTCGGAAGACGGCGGCGCCGGCCCCGGCGTAGGGGAAGCAGACCAGGGTGCGGCGCGGCGCCGGCCCCAGCCGGAAACCTTGCAGCCAGGGGGAGAGAGGCGGTGCCATCACGCCGGCTCCAGCGCGAACAGGTGATGGTGGGCGTGGCCTTCCTCGATGCGGCCCTCGTTCATGTGATAGACGCGGTCGGCGAGGCCGAACCAGCGCTCGTCATGGGTCACGCAGATCACGATCTTGCCCAACGCCTTCAGCTCCGGCAGCAGCTCCTCGTAGAAGACGCGGCGGAAATGCGGGTCCTGGTCGGCGGCCCATTCGTCCAGCACGATGACCGGCTTGTCCTCCAATTGCGCGACCACGAGGGCGAGGCGCTTGCGCTGGCCGGTGGACAGGGCGACCGTGCTGAAGCCGCCGTCGGCGACCGTCACCTTGTCCTGCATCTCCAGCCGTTCCAGCAGGGCGCTGACGCGCGCCGGGTCGGGGTCGGCCACGCCGTAGAGGCGGCGCGACAGGTGATGGTCGGAGAAGATGGCGGAGATCATGTCGCGGTAACTCTGCATCCGCTCCGCCGGCACCGGCTCCCCGTCGGCGAGCAGCTCGCCGCCGCTCAACGGCATCAGCCCGGTCAGCAGGCGCAGCATGGTGGATTTGCCGGAGCCGTTGCCGCCGGTGACAAAGGTGATCTCGCCCGCACGGAATTCCGCCGACAGCGGCCCGACCGCGAAGACCGGTGTGCCCTCGCCGTCGTGATAGGCGAAGCTGGCATCCTTCAGCGCGACGCTGGCGGGCGGGCCGGGCAGCCGCTCCGCCCCTTCGTCCGGGGCGCTTCCGGCGGCGGTGCGCAGCCGCTCCTCCATCGCCTCGATGTTGGACAGGGCCATCTCGGTCTGGGCGACCAACGGTGTGACGAAGGAGACGGTGCTGACCGGCCCGACGATGAACAGCGCCGCCGTGGTCGCCGCCACCACCACCTCGTGATAGCCGGTGGTGAACAGCGGTACGACGAAGACCATCATGCCGATCAGCGTGTAGAACATCGCCTCGACCAGCGCGAAGTTGCGACCCCACCGCTCCTTCATGTCGACATTCACCGCCCGCGCCCTGGACGAGGCGTCGGCGAGGTCGCGGATCAGCCCGTCGCCGCGGCGGCGGTTCATGCGCACCTCCTTGAAGCCGCGCAGCAGGTCGGTCAGCCCGTCGAAGACGCGCGTCTCGGCCGCTGCCGCCTCCACCATGCTGCGGCGCAGGCGCTGCACCCGCGCGACCTTCACGGCCACGGCGATCCCGGCGAAGGTGAAGGCCATCACGCAGGCCAGCGGCGACAGCCAGGCCAGATAGACCGCCAGGAAGACCAGCATCACCGCCTGCTGCCCGCCGATCGCCAGAAGCGGCAGGGTCTGGGCCAGCGTCTGGGTGTCCTGGGTCAGCACGCCGTGCAGTGACGCCCGCCCGATGCGGTCCACGGTCACGAGGTCGGCGCGGCGCACCAGATCGAAAAGGCGCAGGCGTATCTTGTGGATCAGCCGCTCGGCGTCCTGGGACGCGGTGACCAGCGCGTAATTGTGGGTCACCCCGAACAGCGTCACCGTGACCGCGTACATCACCAGAAGCCGCGGGCTGATGATTCCCTTGGCGGCGTCCTTGGCGGCGGCGTCGACCAGCCAGAGCAGCGCCGCGGTCGCGATCGCCGACAGGACGTTCATCAGGGCGAGCGCGCGCAGATTCTCCGGAAGCTCGCGCAGGACGATGGCGGCCAGCCTCATGCCACGCCCTCCGTCCTATGGGCGAGTTCGGTCAGTTGGCCTTCCTCCATGTGCAGGCGGCGGTCGGCGACGTCAAAGTAATGGTCGTCATGGGTCACTGCCACGATGGTCAGGCCGCGCCGCTTCAACTCCGGCACGACCTCCCGGTAGAACTTGAAGCGGAAATGCGGGTCCTGGTCGGCCGCCCATTCGTCGAGGATCAGGATCGGCGCCTTCTCCAGGATCGCGGCGACAAGACCCAGCCGCTTGCGCTGCCCGGCCGACAGGTCGCGCCGCCCGAAGCGGTCGCCGTCCAGGGCCGTCACCCGCTCCATCTCCATCCAGCGCATCAGCTCGGCGGCCTCCACAGGGTTGATGGCGTCCTGGCCGTAGAGGCGGGCGAACAGGTGGAAATCGGCGAAGACGGTCGCCATCAGCTCGCGGTAGGCGGCGATGCGCTGCGGCCCGACCGGCACCCCGTCCACCGTGATCCGCCCGCGCAGCGGGTGGTAGAGGCCGGTCAGCAGCTTGATGAAGGTCGATTTGCCGGACCCGTTGCCCCCGGTGATGAAGATCACCTCGCCGCGCCGGATGGTCAGGTCGAAGGGGCCGACCGCGAAGGGTGGCTCGCCCGGCGGGGCGGGGAAGGCGAACTCCACCCCCTCCATCCGCACGTCCGCGAAGTTGACCGGCACCGGCAGGGTGGGGCCGTCGCTCCCGGCCTCCGCCAACGCGGCGAGCTGGCCCTCCAGAGCCATCATGCGCCCGGCGGCGGCCTCCGCGGCGCTCATCACCGCCAGCGACTGCATCAGTCCGAAGACCGGGGCCGACATGAAGAAGATGGCGGCGGTGATCTTCACCAGCTCCGCCGAGATGGCACTGGAGTAGGACGGCACGACGAAGACGACCACGCCCAGCATCAGGTTGAAGGCGCATTCGCCGAACACGAACTGCTGCCAGGTGTGCAGATGAACCGCGCCGCGGGCCGTGGTGGTGCGGCCGGACACGGTGCCGAAGGCGGCGTTCAGATCGCGGCTGCGGGCGCTGTTCAGCCGCTGTTCCTTGAAGCCGTCGAACAGGTCCGACACGCCTTCGAACAGGGCGGCCTCCTCCGCCATCATGGCGCGCTGCCGCTCCTCCAGCGCGCGGCCCAGCCGGATGTAGAACCACGTCCCGGCGCCGAGCAGCCCGCCGATCAGCAGGAAGGCGACCGGCGAGATGGTGGCGATGTAGAGCAGGATCGTTCCGGTCAGCAGGACCGAACGCACCGTCAGCGCCAGGAACTGCGAGTTCTGCGAGATAAGCTGGCTGCTCTGCGTCACGCTTTCGAACAGAGGGGTCTGGCCGAAACGCTCCAGCTTCCACAGGTCGGCGCGGCGGATCTGGTCGAGCAGCCGCATGCGCAGGCTGTCCACCACCTCCTCCGCGTCCGCCGACAGGTGGGCGACCATGCGGCCTTCCAGAAGCATATAGAGGAGGACACTGACGACGAAGGCGGCGGCGAGCGGCACGTTGACGAAATCGGCCTTCTCCGCGGCGATCTCCTCCGCCCCGCGGTTGACCAATGCCAGCACCAGCGTGGAGAAGAGGGCCGACCCCAGCGCGTAGAGAACCAGCCGGCGCAGCGGCGCCGGTCCCAGCCGTCCCAGCAGGCGGAGGAGGTTCATCGTGCCCGATCCTGCGGCGCGGAATCCTGCGGGGCGCCATCGTCGATGCGGATGCGCAGCGCGTGACGCTCCGGGTCGGCGAAGGCGCCGCGCCCATGAAGCGCCTCGTGGTTGTTCATCGCCAGCAGGCTGTCGGACTCCAGGAAGGTCTCCAGCCGCCGGGCCGGGTTGTGCAACTCCGCCTGGAGGATGGCGAGCGCGCGGCGGACCTCCGGCGTGTCGTGCTCCGGACGGGCGGCCAGCCCGCGGCGCAGCGTGTCGGTGCGGAAGCGGATGAGCGGGCGGTCGCCGAAGACGGTGGCGAAGGTCACCTCGACCGCGTCCCGCGATCCGGTGCGGGTGAAGGTGGCGGGGATGCGGAAGGGCAGCGCCGTTCGCGACAGCAGGTCCAGCGCCCAGCGCCCTTTGTCGCTGCCGGCCAGAGCCGCGCGGACGCAACGGGCGTCGCGCAGGCTGGACCGCCCGCCACCGCAGGCCGCCGCCTGGGCGAAATAGAGCAGCATGTAGCGTTCGGGGTTCGGGAAATACTGGGTGTCGGTGTGGAAGTCGGCCTCGTCGGCGTGCTCGGAGAAGGTGGAGGCACCACCGCTGCGGACCAGCTCGGGGCGGAGCTTGATGTCCCACACCACCTTGCGGTCGATCCGGTCGGTCGCGGTCGGCGCGCCGATGCCGACGGCCAGCGCGTAGAGCAAGCGGCGCCGGGTGTCGAGATCGTGGTGGCCGAGATGGGCGCGGCGGATCAGCACGCCGCTGTGGCTGGTCTCCAGCCGGTCGCGGATCGCCGTGGCCAGGGCGGACAGGCCGGGCGCGGCCTCCGCCAGTTCGCCGCGCAGCTCGGCCTCCCGCCCGTCCGGGACGAGGGCCGCGGCATCGGTCTCTGTCCCATGGCGGGCGGCCAGGATGGCGAGGACCCGCCCGGTCTCTGCGTCGGGCAACGGCTCGACGGTGAATTCTCCGGAGCGGAAGCCCAGGTCATGGACGTGGTTCAGCATGAAAGGTCCCCAGGCGTTCATCGGGAGAAGAGGTCCGCGGCGGCGCGCAGCATGTCGGCCTGCCCGGCGCGGGGAACCGGCGGCCAGCCGAAGCCCATGCGGCCAAGCAGCGCTTGCGTGCGCTCGGAGGTCAGCTCCTGCCGCCGGCCGCGCGCCTGGGGGGAGCGCCCGCTGTAGAGCCCGAAGCCCTCCAGCGTCTGGGCCAGGGCGCCGTCCATGTCGGGTTCGCCGATGGCGCGCTCCAACCGGTCGAGCAGCGCGTCGAAGCCGACCGCCCGCACAGCACCAGCCATGCTCGCCGCCGAGGTGACGAAATCGGCCAGCGTGTCGCGGCGGTTGTTCTCCACATGGTGCGTCTCGTTGGCGAGGCCGGCGGCACCGGCCAGCAACGCCACGGCGCGGGCCACGCGATCGACGTGGCACAGCCAGACGTGCGAATCGTCGGGCACCACCCCCAGCCGCACGAAGGCGGCCAATTGCCGGAAGAAGGCGTTGTCCCGCAGGTTCAGCTGCAGCGGCCCGCCCTCCGCCGCGAAGACGACGTTGCCGACGCGGTGGATGCTGGCGTTGCGCAGGTCGCCGCGCGCCGCCGTGACCAGCCGTTCCGCCTCCTGCTTGCTGCGGACGTAGTAGTTCTCGTCGAGCGTCTCCGGCACCGCGTCGTACTCGGTGACCAATTTGAAGCCGTCCTCCGGCGCCTTGCCGGTGACCGACAGGGTGGAGATCAGGTGGAAGTCCGCAGGGTCGCCGCGCCGCGCGGCGGCGAGGTCGAGGAGACGGCGCGTGGCCTCCACATTGTCGGCGTGGAACTCCGCGTAATGGCCGAAATGGTTGACGTTGGCGGCGCAGTGGAAAACCGCCCGCAGCTCCTCCGCCAGTGCGCCGTGCGCCGTGGCTGTGAGGCCCAGCCCGTCGCGGCGCAGGTCGCCGGCCCGCACGGTCAGGCGCGGATCGCCGATCAGCTCGGCCCCGCCCGCCGCCCCGAAGTAGCCGGCCAGCACGCGGCCCAGCCGGGCTTGGGCGGCCCCGTCGTCGCTCCCGCGGACCAGGGCGGTCACCCCCCGTCGCGCCGGATCGGACAGAAGCTCCCGCAGCAGATAGGCGCCGAGATAGCCGGTGGCGCCGGTCAGCAGCACCTCGCCATAATCCCGCCGCTCCGTCCCGTCGAAGGCGTCGTAGGCCGCGTTGCGCACCTCGTAGGCTTGCTGTTGCTCGGCCAGCGCCCGGTCGCGGGCGGCGTCGAAGGCGGGCAGGGTCGCCTGATAGTCCCGCCAATGGGATCGGACGGCGGCGATGACGCGGTGCAGATGGTCCGGCTGGGGCCGCAGGCGCAACGCGAAATCCGCCAGCACCGGCGCCTCGTAGAGGTCGTTGATCTTGCAGGCGAATTCGCGGCGCAGGCGGTTGACCACGGCGATCGCCCGCAGGCTGTCGCCGCCCAGCTCGAAGAAGCCGGCCTCCCGCCCCGGAACAGGCCGCTGGAGCTGCTCCGCCCACAGCTCCGCCACCCGCTGCTCCACCGCGTTGCGCGGCGGGGTGTAGGCGCCAGCGGCCGTGCCTTCGGAGGGCGCGTGGTCGGCCAGCGCCTGCAGCAGCGCCTTGCGGTCCACCTTGCCGGCCACCGTCACCGGGATCGCCGGCACCCGGATCACCGCCGCCGGCACCATGTAGGCGGGCAGCGCCGCCGCCGCATGGGCGGTCCAGGCTGCTTGCGTCGGCTCCGCGGCGTCGGGCGCGAGGCTGACGAAGGCCCACAGCGTCTGGGTGCCGCCCGGCGGCGTGTCCACCAGGGCCACCGCCTGCTGCACGCCGGGGTAGGATTCCAGCCGGTGCTCGATCTCGCCGAGTTCTACGCGCTGACCGCGCAGCTTCACTTGGCTGTCCGACCGGCCGAGCACCAGCAGTTCGCCATTGGGCAGCCAGCGGCCGAGGTCGCCGGTGCGGTAGCGGCGGCCCTTCGCCGTCTCGACGAAGGCGGCGGCGGTCAGGTCGGGCCGGTTCAGGTAACCGATGGCCAGCCCCAGGCCGCTCAGCCAGATATGGCCGATGGCGCCAGGGGGCACCGGCTCGCCGTCCTCGTCCAGGATGTGGATGGCGGTGTTGGGCAGTGGGCGCCCGGCGCTCATCCACGGCGAGTCCGGGGACAGGATGCCGATGCTGGCCGCGGCGGTGTTCTCGGTTGGGCCGTAGCCGTTGATGTAGCGCAGCCGCGCCGCGTAGTGCAGGGCGTCGGCGGCGTTGGGCGGCTCGCCCACCGTCATCAGGATGCGCAGGGTCGGCAGGTCCGCCTGCTCGAACAGCCGCAGGTAGGAGGGCGGCAGGGTGGCGGAGGTGACGCCCAGCCGCTCCATCTTGGCGCGCAGCCCGGCGGTGTCGTCCATCTCGGCGCGGCGGATTGGAACCAGCGCGCCGCCGGTCGCCCAGGTCATCACGGAATCGGAAATCCAGGCGTCGAAGGAGGGGGAGGAGCTGAGGAGCGTCCGTTCGTCCGGCTGGACGCCCATCATCCGCGCCATCGACAGGCCGAGGTTCAGCAGCCCACCATGATGCAGCACGACCCCCTTCGGCACCCCGGTGGACCCCGAGGTGTGGATGATGTAGGCGGGATCGCCGGGGCCGCTGCGTTCCCCGGCCTCCGGTTCATGGGAATGGGCGGCGCGGAAGTCCTCGGTCAGGGATTCCGGGCGGAGAACCGCATATCCGGCCTGCGCCAGCGCGTCGGGCAGAGGGTGGCCGTCCAGCGCCACGACGACGCGGATGGCCGCGTCGCGGGCGATGAAGGACAGCCGATCCGCGGGCAGGTCGCGGGTCAGCGGCAGATAGGCGACCCCGGCCTTCCAGATCGCCAGCACCGCTTCGGGCAGGGCGGGCGAGCGCTCCGTCAGGACGCCGACCGCGTCACCGGTCCGCACCCCCTGCGCCAGCAGCGCGTGGGCCAGCGCGTTGGCGCGGGCGTTCATCGCGGCGTAGCTGATCGCGCCGTCATCGGTGATGAGGGCTGGGCGATCCGGCTGCGAGCGCGCCAGCGCGGCGAACTGGTGGTGGAAGCAGGGAACCGGGTGCGGCATCGCCGGACCGCGCTCCCACACGGCGAGCAACGTCTCCTCGTCCGGCAGCAGGGCGGGCAACGGTTCGCCCCGCACTCGCTGCGGATCGGCCAGCCGCCGCGCCCAGCCGGCCAGCGCCGCGGTCCAGGCCTGCGCGGTTTCCCGCTCGTAGAGGGCGGCGTTGGCGTAGAGCTGGAGGACCAGCCCGCCGTCCGCCTGCCCCTCATGCACCAGGACGAGGTCCTGGGCGGGAGCGCTGTGGCGCAGCTCGTAATGGATGCCGTCGCTGTTGAAGGCGTCGATGGCCGCGAAGCGAAGCCCGTCACCCCTTGGGGCGGCCATCGCCGGATTTTCCGTCACCGCCAGATCGAACAGCGGGTAGCGGGCGGGATGATGCGCCTGCGGCTGGTGGCGCCGGAACTCCTGGTGGATGCGGGCGAAGGGCTGGCGGCCGTGACGCAAGGCTTCCGCCAGACGGCTTTGCGTGGCCTTGACGGCCTGTTCCAGCGGCTCGCTCCGGTCCACCCGGAAAGGCACCGGCAGCATGTTGACATAGTAGCCGACGACGCCCGCCTCCTCCGCCGTTTCGCGGGTGGAGGCGGCGGTGCCCATCAGGAACGCCGCCCGGCCTGTGCGGCGCCGCACCTCCCACGCCATCAGGGTCATCATCAGGGCGTGCAGGCTGGCGCCGTTGCGCCGGGCGAGGGCGCGCAACGCCTCCGCCACGTCCGGGGCGAGGCGGACGCGGTGGCAATGGCTTCCCTTGGCCGTCTCCGCGCTGCGCACCGGCGGACGGGGATTATCAAGCGGCCATTCTTCGAAAGCGGCGGGGTCGATTCCGGCGAGCAGGCTGTGCCAATGCTCGGCATCCTGGCGGGCAGTCTCGCCAGCCAGATAGGCCTCCTCCCGCGCGGCGGAGCGGCCGAAGCCGGGCGCGCGGTCGGGCAGGGACTCCCCGCGCAGAAGTGCCGCGAGGTCGTCGGCCAGCAGGCCGAGCGACAGGCCGTCACCGATGGAATGGTGCAGCGCCAGCCAGAACAGGGCGCCGCTGCCGTCCGCCGACCGCACCAGCCCGGCCCGCCACAGCGGCGGAGCGGCCATGGCGAAGGGTGCCGTCTGGCGGTCCCGGATGAGGTCGAGCGCGGCGGCGCGGTCGGAGGCCGTCGCAGTTTCCAGGCCGGCGGTTGTCAAATGGACAGTCCGGCGCAGCGTGCCGTCCCCGTCCTCCTGGAAGCTGGTGCGCAACGCCTCGTGCCGGTCGGCGAGGGCGGTCCAGGCGGCTTGCCAGCGGTCGTCGGTCGGGACGTCGCCCTCCACCGACAGCGTCAGGGGGATGGTGAAGCCGCGGGTGTCCAGCGCGGCTTCCTCGGCCACCCAGAACTCCCGCTGGCCTTCCGTCGCGCGGTCGGAGTCGGCCTCCGGCAGGGTGGTTGTCGGAACGGCGGCGGCGAGGCGGGCGGCGAAGCCGCACAAGGTCGGTTCGGTGAACAGGTCGCGAGCCGAGACCGGGCGCCCCAGCTCCGTCTCCAGCGCGTGGGCGACGGCGATGGCGAGCAGGCTGTGGCCGCCGAGGGCGAAGAAATTGTCGTCGCGCCAGACCGGGCCGCGGCCCAGCCGCTCCGTCCAGACGCGGGCGACGGTCTCCTCAAGCCGGCCTTGCGGCGCCATCTGTGCACCCTGTGGAGCACGGCCGGCGATCAGTTCCTGCAGGGCCGCGCGGTCCACCTTGCCGGACGCCGTGACCGGCACCGTCTCCACCGCGATCACCCCCGCCGGGATCATCACGGCGGGCAGCCGCTCGGCCAGCCAACCACGCCAGGACTCCTCGGCCGGGACCGGCTTGCCGGGGATGGGGCGGACGAAGGCCCACAGGCTCTGTGCGACGCCGGCCTTGCCCTGCACCAGGGCCACGGCTTGCGCGATGTCGGGGTGGGCGCCCAGCGCCTGTTCGATCTCGCCGAGTTCGATGCGGATGCCGTTCAGTTTCACCTGATCGTCGATGCGGCCCAGCACCTCCAACTCGCCGTCGGCGCGCCAGCGCCCGAGGTCGCCGGAGCGGTAGAGCCGCCCGCGTCCCGTCCCGATGAAGGCCGCCTCCTCCTGCTCCGGGCGGTTCCGATAGCCGCGGGCGAGGTTGGCGCCGCCCAGCCAGATCTCCCCCACCGCCCCCGGCGGCACCGGGCGGCCCGCCGCGTCGCGGATGTGGACCGACGTGTTGGGCAGCGGACGCCCGACGGGCAGGAAGCCCCGGTCCTCCGCGCCGAGCAGCCCCATGGCGCTGGTGATGGTGTTCTCGGTCGGGCCGTAGGCGTTGTAATAGCGCAGCCGCCCGGCGTACGCCCGGATGTCGGCCGCCAGCGGCGCCTCGCCCCCGGTCACCAGGATGCGCAGCGACGGCAGCTCCGCCCCGTCGAACAGGCGCAGATAGGTCGGGGTGAGGTCGGCGACGGTCACCCGCTGCTCCGCCAGGAAGGCGATCAGGTGTGCCGGCGCGCTCAGCACCTCGTAGGGAACGGCGCAGAGCGCCGCCCCGGCGGCCAGCGGCACGCCGATGTCCGACAGCGACACGTCGAAGGAGGGCGAGGCGAACATCAGCGTCCGGTCCTCGGCGGTCAGACCGAAGGTTTCCACGGCACCCAAGACCATGTTCACATAGGCGCCGTGGCTGACCGGCGTGCCCTTGGGGCGACCGGTGGAGCCGGAGGTGTAGAGGATGTAGGCGGTGTCCTCCGGTCCGGTCGCGGCTTGCGGACGGTGGGCGTGCGCCGTACGGAAATCGGCGGACAGGTCTTCCGGGCGCAGAACGGGCAGGGCGGACAGCGCGTCGGGCACCGCCGCGCCGTCCAGCGCCAGCAGCAGTGCCGCCCCGGCGTCCCCGGCGATGAAGGCCAGCCGTTCCGCCGGCAGATCGGCGGCGAGCGGCAGATAGACCGCGCCCGCTTTCCACACGCCGAGAAGCGCGGCGGGCAGGTTCGGCGAGCGGCCGGTCAGCACGCCGACCACGCTGCCCCGCTCCACCCCGCGTCCCCACAGGGCGTGGGCGATGGCGTTGGCTTCCGCCTCCACGGCGCGGTAGGTCAACACGCGGTCGGCACCGATGACCGCCGGGCGTCCGCCCTGGCCGGTGCCGGGGCGGTCGATCAGCCGCTCGAACAGCGCGTGGAAGGGCAGCGTAGGGCGCTCCGCCGCCGGACCATGCTCCCACGAAGCGAGAGTGGCTTCTTCCTCCGGCAGCAGGACGGGCGGCGTCGCCTCGGCGCGGGCGGCATCGCCCCCCAGCCAGCGCGCCCAGCCGGCCAGCGCCTCGAACCAGCGCTCCGCCGTGTCCTTGGCGTAGAGCGCGGCGTTGACGTGCCATTGCAGCAGCAGCCCGCCGTCGGCCAGCCCTTCGTGTATCAGCACCATGTCCTGGCCCGGCGAATGGCCAGTGCGTTCATAGACCAGCCCGTCGCCATCGGGGCGGACGAAGCGCAGCGGGCCGGGAACGGGGCTGGCTTGCGGGTTTTCCGTCACCGCGATGTCGAACAGTGGGTAGCGGGCCGGGTCGCGCTGCTGCGGGCGATCCGCCCAGAAGCCGTGGCAGATCCGTGCGAAGGGCAGGCGGGCGTGTTGCAGCGCTCCAGCCAGAGCCGCCTGGGTGGCGCGCAACTCCGCTGCGAAAGGCAGCCCGGCAGCGGGCCGGAAAGCCAGCGGCAGCATGGTCACGCCATAGCCGACAACCCGCGTATCTTCGGCGGTTTCCCGAATATCGCCGGTGGTGCCGATGGTGAAGTCGTCGCGCCCGGTACGCCGCCGCACCTCCCGCGCTAGCAGGGTCAGGAAGACGGCGTGCAGGCTGGCCTCGTGCCGACGGGCGACGGTCTTCAACCCGGCGGCGGTGGCCGGGTCCAACCGCAACTCGAAGCGGTGGCTGCCCGGTGCGACCCCGGCGGCGCGCGGCGTGTCGAGCGGCCAGTCGTCGAACGCCTCGGCGGGCAGGGCGGACAGGTGTTCCCGCCAATGGGCCTCGTCCGCCGCTCGGTCCGGGCTGTCCAGATAACGCCGCTCGCGGGCGGCCATGGCGGCGTAGCGGGCGGGCAGAGGAGGCAGGAGCTTGCCCGCCAACAACGCGGTCAATTCCTCCAGCAGGATGCCGACCGAGCGTCCGTCGCCGATGGAGTGGTGCATCGCCATCCAGAACAGCGGCGCACCGCCGTCCGCCGGGGTCACCAGCCCGGCCCGCCACAGCGGCGCCTCGGCCATGGCGAAGGGCTGCCCCTGGCGCACGCGGATGTGGGCCAGTGCCGCGGCGCGGTCGGGTTGCTTGGACAGTTCCGGAGTGACGTCGATGGTGGGGGTGATGCAGCGGCGCAACCGTCCTTCGGCGTCCTCCGCGAAGGTCGTGCGCAATGCCTCGTGCCGCTCCACGAGCGCTGTCCAGGCGTCCGACCAGCGGGCCGCGTCCGGCATCGCTCCGTCCACGGCGCGGACCACCGGGATGATGAAGGGCCGGGTGTCCAGCCCCGCCGCCTCGGCCACCCAGAACTCCCGTTCGCCTTCGGTGGCGAGGTCGGATTCGTCGGCGTCGGCTTGCGGCGTTTCCGCATCGCGCAACTCCGCCACCTTGCGGGCGAAGCCGGCCAAGGTCGGGGCGGCGAACAGGGCGCGCGCCGGGACGGTCACGCCCAGCTCCTGCGACAGCCGGTGCGCGACGGTCACCGCCAGCAGGC
Source organism: Azospirillum sp. P4_B5 (assembly GCF_056402275.1). NCBI lineage: Bacteria > Pseudomonadati > Pseudomonadota > Alphaproteobacteria > Rhodospirillales > Azospirillaceae > Azospirillum > Azospirillum sp. P4_B5. Next base: position 57,432 of record NZ_JBFUHT010000018.1, on the reverse strand, counting down.
TGTTGCCGCCGAGCGCGAAGAAGTTGTCGCTGCGCGCGACCTCCTCACCCAGCAGACCGCCCCACAGGGCGGCGATGCGGCGTTCGAGTTCGTCCTGCGGCGCCTGCCGCTCCGCCGTGGCGGCGTGGCCCTGTGCATGGGCGAGGCGGAGCAGGGCGTCGCGGTCGATCTTGCCCGCGGGCGTCAGGGGAATGCTGTCCACCGCCGTCACGCTGGCCGGCACCATGAAAGCGGGCAGGCGATCGGCGAGGAAGGCGCGCCATGCCTCCTCGTCGGGCAGGGCGGCGCCGTCCTTGGCGCGGACGAAGGCGCGCAGCGCCTTGGTGCCCTCCGCCGCGGCGTCCACCAGGACGACGGCCTGCGCGGCGGCGGGGTGGGCCAGCAGGTCCTGCTCGATCTCGGCAAGCTCGACGCGCTGGCCGTGCAGCTTCACCTGATGGTCGATGCGGCCGCACAGGATCAGTTGCCCGTCCGCTGTCCAGCGCCCCAGGTCGCCGGTGCGGTAGAAGCGGCCCTCCGCCGTCTCGACGAAGGCGCGGGCGGTCAGCTCCGGGTTGTTGAGATAGCCGCGGGCGAGGCCCACCCCGCCCAGCCACAGTTCCCCCGGCAGGCCGGGCGGAACCGGCGTGCCGTCCGGACGGCGCAGCGTGACGCGGGKGTTGGGCAGCGGGCGCCCGGCGGGCACCGGCCCGCCGCGTCCACTGTTCGGCAGAATGCGGCCCATGGACGCGAGGATGCTCGCCTCCGTGGGGCCGTAGGCGTTCCAGAAGGCGAGATCGGCGGCGTGGTGGCGGGCGTCGTCGGCGTTCGGCGCCTCCCCGCCGGTCAGCAGGACGCGCAGGCCGCGGAACGGCTTCTCCTGGCTGACCCGTAGGTAGGAGGGCGCGTGGAAAGCCACGGTGACGCCCAACGCCGCGTAGGCGTCCTTCAGCGCCCAGGGGTCGTCGCGTAGGTCCGGCGGCACGGGAACCAAAGCCATTCCGTGCAGCAGCGCCAGTCCGAGTTCCCACAGCGACGCGTCGAATCCCGGCGTCGCCGCCAGCGCCATGCGGTCGTCCGCCCGCAGGCCGACCGTCTCCCCCGTCGCGAGCGCGGCGTTGATGAAACCGGCGTGCCGGACCGCCACGCCCTTCGGATGTCCGGTCGTGCCGGAGGTGTAGATGATATAGGCGAGGTCGTCCGGCGCCCCGGCCACAGCCGTCGGTGCGGCGGAGCCTTCCAGGATCTCCGGGCGGATCAGCGTCGGCACGGCTTCGGCCAGGGCGGGCGGGACGGGCTGGCCGTCCAGCGCGATCAGCAGCCGGACGCCGGCGTCGCGGACCATATAGGCCATGCGCTCCGGCGGCAAATCCTGGGCCAGCGGCAGATAGGCCGCCCCCGCTTTCCAGACGCCGAGCACCGCCGCCGGCAGGTCCGGCGCGCAGCCGGTCAGCACCGCTACGGCCTCCTGCCGCGCCACGCCGCAGCGGAGCAGGGCGGCGGCGATGCGGTCGGCGTCCCGGTTCAGGTCGCCATAGGTCTGCACGCCGCTGCGGGTGACCACGGCGGGGCGGTCCGGCTGGCGGGCGGCAATCTCTTCGAACAGCTCATGGGCACGGTGGGCCGGACGGGGACGCTCCTTGCCATGCTCCCAGCGCTCCAGAAGGGCCGACTCCTCCGGCAGCAGGGCGGGCAGCGGGGCCGCCAGCCGCGCCGGTTCGGCGGCCAGCCAGCGCGCCCAGGCGGCGAAGCCGACCAGCCAGGAGCGCGCGGTGTCCTCCGCATAAACGTCCGGATTCCACAACAGCGCCAGTTCCAGCCCTTCGCCGTCCTCCGCCGTCACCGGCTCGTGGCTGAAGGCGAGGTCGAGGCCGGCGGCGGGGTGGGCGAGCGCACCGGGCAGGCGGCGCGGGGTCAGGGACAGGCCGCTGGCCGGATCGATGCTGGTTCGCGGCGGGTTGGCGGTCAGCGCCACCGCGAAGAGGTTGGGGCGGGCGGGCGGCTGCGCGTCGGGGCGCCGCTGGCGGAATTCACGCTGGATCAGGTTGGCGGGCAGGCCGGCGTGTCCGACCGCCTCGGTCAGCGCGTCCTGGGCGGCGCGAACCTGTCCGGCCAACGCTCCGGTGACGCCGGGCAGGACGACCGGCACGAGATTGACGAAATGCCCGACCGCGTCCTCGGCTCCTGCGGGGCGCAACGAAACGCCGGTGCCCAGGATCAGGTCGGCCCGTCCGCTGCGCCGCCGCGCCTCCGCCGCCAGGATCGCCAGAAGCAGGCCGTGCAGGCCGACGCCCTGCGTCTTCGCGATGGCGGTGAGGGCCGCGGTGGTCGCGGCGTCCAGCCGCTCCGCCAGGGGCGGGGCGGAGCGCCCGCCGGGCGTGGTTGGACGCGGCTGGTCGAGCGGAAGCTCCTCGAACGCCTCCGGGGGCAGGGCGTCCAGTCTGGCTTGCCAGAAGGCGCGGTCCTGCGCCGCCCGGTCGGAACGGAGGTGGCGCGCCTCGTCCCGCGCGGCCAGCGCGATGCCGTGCGGCGCCGGAGGCAGGGGGTGGCCCAGCAGCAGGGCCAGGACATCCTCCTGCACCGTGTGGGCGGACTGGCCGTCCACCACGGCATGATGCAGCACGAACCAGAACAGCGTCTCATTGCCGGATTCGATAAACATCAGGCCGGCGCGGGCCAGCGGCGCCTCGGTCAGGGCGAAGGGCGTCTCGGCGTAGCCGGCGATCAGTTCCCGCGCCTCCTCCGGGACGTGGCAGCGGTCGATGGAAAAGCCGACGGAGGGCGGCAGGGCGGTGATGGGAACCGTGCGCCAGCGCACCCGCCCGTCGGCGTCGGCGTGGAAGGCGGTGCGCAGGGCCGGGTGGCGCTCCAGCAGGGCGACCCAGGCGGCGCGCCAGCGCTCCACCTCCGGAACCGGGCCGCGCACCGACAGGACGCGCACGACGTGCGATCCGGCGGCGGCGAGGCCGAGCTTGGCGGCGACCCAGAAATCCTCCTGTCCGGCGGTGGGGGGGCCATCGGTCAGGTCCGGCGGGGCGGTGTCCTCGTCCGTCTGTTCCGCGATGCGGCGGGCCAACGCCTCCACCGTCTGAGCGGCCAGGATCACCGGCACCGTGACCGGATGGCCGAGCGTATGGAGGCGCTGGCCCACCGCGATGGCGAGCAGGCTGGTGCCGCCGATGGCGAAGAACAGGTCGTCCCGCATCACCGGGCGGGTGTCCAGCACCTCCTCCCACACCGCGGCGATGGCCCGCTCCAGATCGCCTTGCGGTGGCGTTCCGCCCGTGCCGCGCGCGGCGGTCAATGCCTCTTCGGCGAGCGCCAGCAGGGCGCGGCGGTCGGTTTTTCCGGCGGAGCTGATCGGCATCCGCGCCACGGCGCGGACCCGCGCCGGCACCATGTAGGCGGGCAGGCTGCGGCCGAGGAAGGCGCGCCAGTCTTCCGACTGCGCCGCCTCCGGATCGGTGCTTTCCACAATGGCGGTCAGGCGGCCCTGATGCTGAAGGGCGGCGGCGCGGCTGACCAGCGGGTGGCGCAGCAGGGTCCGCTCGATCTCGCCCAGCGACACCGACTGGCCGGACACCTTCACCATGTCGTCGGCGCGGCCCAGCGTCTCCAACTCGCCGTCCGCGTTCCAGCGCCCCAGGTCGTGCGTGCGGTAGGCGCGCCCGAAGCGCGTCTCGACGAAATTCTCCGCCGACAGGTCGGGCTGGTTCAGGTAGCCGCGCGAAACGCCCCGCCCGACGACGTGGATCTCCCCGACTTCGCCGTCGGGGACCTCGTTGCCGTGGCGGTCCAGAAGATGAACGGCATTGTTGGTGAAAGGCCGTCCGCTGGGCAGCGGGCCGTCGCCACGGGGACTCACCTTGTGCATGCAGATGGTGCCGCAGACCTCGGTGGCGCCATGCATGTTCCAATAGTCGAGATGGCGGGCGTAATGCCGCGCGTCGTCGGGGTTCGGCCGCTCCCCGGCGGTCAGGATCATGCGCAGACCCGCCGGCACCGCCCCGCGCAGAAGCCGCAGGTAAGACGGCGTGAACAGCGCGATGGTCACGCCCAGCCGGGCCATATGGTCAAGCAACCGCGCCGGATCGTCGATCAGCGCGCGCGAGGCCGGGACGTAGGCGGCCCCGGAGAGCAGCGGCAGGCACAACTCCCGGAAACCCAGGATGAAGCCGGGGGAGGTGGACAGCAGCACCCGGTCGCCCGGACCGACGCCCTGCGCTTCCGTGTGGCCGAGCGCCAGATTCACGCAGGCGTCGTGCTGGATCAGCACGCCCTTCGGCTGGCCGGTGGAGCCGGAGGTGAAGAGTATGACCCCCAGCCCATTTGCCGGACCGGGCCGGTTCGGGCGCTCCGTGGACTTGGCGCGGCTGTCCCCGTCCAGGGATTCGGGGCGCAGGACGGCTTGCGGCCGCTCCGTTCCGCCGTTGACGGACAGGGCATCGGCCAGCGCGTCCGGCGGGGTCAGCCCATCCAGCGCGATCAGCAGCCGCATCCCCGCTTGCCGCGCCATGTTCGCCAGCCGCTCCGGCGGCAGGTCGGCGACCATCGGCACATAGACGCCGCCCGCCTTGAGAATCCCCAGAAAGGCCTGCGGCAGATCGCCCGACCGCTCCGCCAGAACGCCGACCGGCTCCTCCCTGTCCAGCCCGAGCGCCAGCAGCGCGTGGGCCAGAGCGTTGGCCGCCGCGTCCAACCCGGCATAGTCGAGGATGCCGGCCTCCGTCACCACCGCCGGAGCGGTGGGATGCCGCTCGGCAAGCCGTTCGAATCCCTCGTGCAAACGAAGATCGGGCCAGAGTCGGACCGGCCCGAAACCGTTGGACAGATGAAGGCGGTCGTCGGGGAGGTGCGGCGTGGTGTCGGGCATCGAAATCCCCACAATTCCTTCGGCGTTGCAATGATCCGACGGGAAAACTCGCGACGAACTTTTACAGAAACGTCATATGCATCCCAAAAAGGGATTATGCCGCCAAAAATACGTCCAAAAGGGGGATTGTCAACGAATGATACAACTAAAAGAGATTCTGACAACCGGGAAAGCCGCATTACGGATATGGAACGAATTCGCGCACACCCATGTGTGGTTATTCCGTTCCGATAGAGGTCATGCCATCACGGCGGAACGCAGGGCGCAGCGGATTCACCAAAGGTTGCGGTATAGGCCCGCAGGAGCGGAATCCGCTCCAATCCTGTTGGTGGAAGGAGCGTTCACATCACCGAAGGAGGGATATGATGAGCAAAGCGGAATCCAAGAAGCAGCAGATGGCCGCCGGCGCGGCACTGGCGGCCAAGCGTGGGGAGCAGCCGGAATCCGCCCTGCGCGGTGCCTCGAAGGAGATGGCCAAATCGATGAGCGAAAAGGACCTGCGGGAGATGGCCTCCGCGAAGCGCAAGGATCTGCCCACCCGCGGTTCAAAGGACGATGCGAAGGAGTGAGGTCGAGCGGTTTCGGGAAAACTGACGGGGATGTCCCCGTCAGTTCTGCTCCTGCGGACGGAAAGTGGCGACGCGGTAGGCGTACCAGGCGGCGATGGCGGCGATGACCAGCTTGGCCACCGGGTCCATCCAGCCCGACACCTTGTCGTACTGGCCTTCCAGCAGATAACCCGCCCCGGCCAGGACCAGCGACCACAGCGCCGTCCCGACGGTCGAATAGACCAGGAAGCGGGCCAGCCCCATCCCGGCGATCCCGGCGGGAACGGAGATCAGCGTGCGCACCGCCGGGATCAGGCGCCCGATCAGCACCGACGCCGCGCTGTGCCGGCGGAACCAGCCCGTCGCCTCGTCAACCTGCGCGGGCGCCACGGTCAGCCAGCGGCCATGGCGGGCGGCCAACCGTTTCAGCCGCTCGCTGCCCAGCCACCGCCCGGCGTAGTACCAGAACAGCGCTCCCGCCACCGAACCCATTGTGCCCGCCAGAACCACCAGCGGCAGGCTGAGATCCCCGCGCGCCGCGACGAAGCCGGCCAGCGGCATGATGAGTTCCGATGGAATGGGCGGAAAGACGTTCTCCAGCAGCATCAGAAGCGCGATGCCGGCGTAGCCGCCGCCTTCGACCATGTCTGCGATCCACTCGAACACGCGATCCTCCGGTTCCGGTTGCCTGGATAACCCGCCGGCGCCGCGGGAGTTCACCGGCTCCCCCAACGAGGGAGGGGTGTCGGCGCCATGGCCTTTCGTATCGCTTTCACTTTTTTCGTATTGCGGCCTGTCGAACCCTCGGCTACCGTTTGAAACGAAAACAATGGCGCAGACCGCAACGGGCGGGCGCACAGCGGAGAGGAGGGATGGATGGCCGGGGTCTACGACCTTGCCATCGTCGGCGGCGGCATCAACGGCTGCGGCATCGCGCGCGATGCCGCGGGGCGGGGCTGCTCCGTCTATCTGTGCGAACAGAAGGATCTGGCGTCGGGCACGTCCTCGGCCTCGACGAAGCTGATCCACGGCGGCCTGCGCTATCTGGAATATTACGAGTTCCGGCTGGTCCGCGAGGCGCTGCGCGAGCGCGAGGTTCTGTGGCGCATGGCGCCGCACATCATCTGGCCGCTGCGCTTCGTCCTGCCCCACCTGCCCGGCCTGCGGCCCTCCTGGTTCCTGCGGCTGGGCCTGTTCCTCTACGACCATCTCGGCGGGCGGGAGAAGCTGCCGGGCACGCGCGGGCTCGATCTGCGCAACGATCCGGCGGGGAAGCCGCTGAAGCCCGGTTTCGGTCGCGCTTTCGAATATTCGGATTGCTGGGTCGACGACGCGCGTCTGGTGGTCCTGAACGCGCAGGACGCCGCGCGCATGGGTGCTGCGATCCGTACCCGCACCCGCTTCCTGAGCGCCGTCCGCGAGGACGGGCTTTGGACCGTGACGGTGGAGGACACGCGCAGCGGCCGGCGCAGCAGCATCCGCGCCCGCGCGCTCGTCAACGCCGCCGGCCCCTGGGTGTCGGAGGTGATGCGGCAGGGGGCGCGGTCCACGGTGGACGCGCGCATCCGTCTGGTCCAGGGCTCGCACATCGTGGTGCCGAAGCTGTTCGACCACGACCGCTGCTACATCTTCCAGAACGCCGACAAGCGCATCGTCTTCGCCATCCCCTACGAGCGCGACTTCACCCTGATCGGCACCACCGACAACGATTACCAGGGCGATCCGGCCGACGTCCGCGCGTCGGAGGCGGAGATCGCCTATCTCTGCGCCGCCGCCGGGGACTATTTCGCCAAGCCGGTGACCCCGGCCGACGTGGTGTGGACCTATTCCGGCGTCCGCCCGCTCTACGACGACGGCGCCTCGACGGCGCAGGCGGCGACCCGCGACTATGTGCTGGCGCTCGACGCGCCGGGCGACGGCAAGGCGGCGCTGCTCAACATCTTCGGCGGCAAGATCACCACCTACCGCCGCTTGGCCGATGCGGCCATCGCCAAGCTGGCGCCCTTCCTGCCGAAGCTCGCTCCGGGAGCGTCGGACTGGAGCAGCGCCGGGATCCTGCCGGGCGGCGATTTCCCGGTGGACGGCGGCGCGGCGCTGGTCGCCGAGCTGCGCGGGAGGGCACCGTTCCTCCCGCAGCCTCATCTGGAGCGGCTGGTGCGCACCTACGGCACCCGCGCCCGCCGGATTCTCGACAGCGCGGCGCGGCCGGAGGATCTGGGTCGCGACTTCGGCGGGACCCTGACCGAGGCCGAGGTCCGCTATCTGATGACGGAGGAATGGGCGGAGACCGCCGAGGACGTGCTGTGGCGCCGGACCAAGCTGGGGCTGCGGCTGGACGCCGCCCAGGCGCAGGCGCTCGACGCCTTCATGACCGAGGAGCGCAGCCGGAGGGAGAGGGCATCCGACGCCGCCGAATAGCGGGCGTGGAACAGCGGCTGAAAACACGGCGACAAGAACCATCTCAATAAAGAAAAAATGAATATTGGGGAGGAAGGCCGGTGGGCTTGGTTCTGGACAAGGTCAGCAGGCACGTCAGCGGCCACGTTCACCTCGAGAACGTGTCGCTGAGCCTGGAGCGCGGGTCGCTGAACGTTCTGCTGGGGCCGACCCTGTCGGGCAAGACGTCGCTGATGCGGCTGATGGCCGGGCTGGACGTGCCCAGCGCCGGGCGCGTGCTGGTGGACGGGGTGGACGTGACGGGGCGGCACGTCCGCGAACGCTCCGTCGCCATGGTCTACCAGCAGTTCATCAACTACCCCTCCCTGACCGTCTATGAGAACATCGCTTCCCCCCTGCGGGTCGCCCGCCGGCCGAAGGACGAGATCGACCGCAAGGTGCGTGAGGCCGCCCGCCTGCTGAAGCTGGAGCCCTACCTGGAGCGCGCGCCGCAGCAGCTGTCCGGCGGCCAGCAGCAGCGCACCGCCATCGCTCGCGCCCTGGTGAAAGAGGCGCAGCTCGTCCTGCTCGACGAGCCGCTGGCCAATCTGGATTACAAGCTGCGCGAGGAACTGCGGGAGGAGCTGCCGAAGATCTTCGCCGCGACCGGCGCGGTCTTCGTCTACGCGACGACCGAGCCGGCGGAGGCGCTGCTGCTCCGCGGCAACACGGCGACGCTGTGGGAAGGGCGGTTGGCGCAGTTCGGGCGCACCCCGGACGTCTACCGCCGCCCGGCCAACCTGACCAGCGCGCGGGTCTTCTCCGACCCGCCGCTCAACACCATGCGGGTGCACAAGCGCGGCCTGCAGATCGTTCTGGCGACGGGCGAGCACGGGCCGGCGCGCGGCGTGCTGGCGGAGCTGCCGGACGACGACTACACCATCGGCTTCCGCGCCGACCACCTGCATCTGGAGCGGCCCCACGCCGACGCCGTGGCTCTGCGCGGTCTGGTGGCGGTCAGCGAGATCACCGGTTCGGAGAGCTTCGTCCACATCGACCTGCCGCGCACGGATGGCGGGGCGGACCGCTGGGTGGCGGTCACCCGCGGCGTGCTTGAGGTCGAGCCGGGCGAGCGGATCGACTGCTTCATCGACCCGCGGCGGCTGTTCGTGTTCGGCCATGACGGGCGGCTGGCCGCGGCGCCGCCGCTGGTCATGGCGGCGTGACGGGGAGGGCGGACGGCATGGCGCGCATCGACCTTCAATCCCTCGGCCACAGCTACATATCCAATCCCAAGGGTGACGACGACTACGCGCTGAAGCCGATGACCCATGTGTGGGAGCAGGGTGGCGCCTACGCGCTGCTCGGGCCGTCGGGCTGCGGCAAGACCACGCTGCTGAACATCATTTCCGGCCTGCTGACCCCCAGCGAAGGGCGGGTGCTGTTCGACGGCAAGGACGTGACGGGCCTGCCGACCGAGGCGCGCAACATCGCCCAGGTCTTCCAGTTCCCGGTCGTCTACGACACCATGACGGTCTACGAGAACCTCGCCTTCCCGCTGCGCAACCGCGGCCTGCGCGGGGCTCCGCTCGACGCGCGGGTCCGGGAGATCGCCGGGCTGCTCGACCTGACGGCGGACCTGAACCGGCGCGGACGGAACCTGACCGCCGACGCCAAGCAGAAAATCTCGCTGGGGCGCGGGCTGGTCCGTCCGGACGTGGCGGCCATCCTGTTCGACGAGCCGCTGACCGTCATCGATCCCCATCTGAAATGGGAGCTGCGGTCGAAGCTGAAGGCGCTGCACCGCGCGCTCGATCTGACGATGATCTACGTGACCCACGACCAGACGGAAGCGCTGACCTTCGCCGACAAGGTGGTGGTGATGCACGACGGGCGCGTCGTCCAGGTGGGCCGCCCGCAGGAGCTGTTCGAGCGGCCCGCCCACGTCTTCGTCGGCCATTTCATCGGCTCGCCGGGCATGAACGTCCTGCCGGCCGAGGTGTCGGGCCACGCCGCGCGGGTCGGCGGGCACGTCATCGCGCTGCGCCGCGGCTATCCGGCCCTGCACGGTGGAGCAAAGATCGAAATTGGCGTGCGGCCGGAATTCGCCACGCTGGCGCCCGCCGGGGCCGGCGGCGTGCCGGTGCGGGTGCGCCGGCTGGACGACCTGGGGCGCACGCGCATCGCGCGGGTGGAGCTGTCCGGCCTGCCCATGGCCGCGACGGTGCCGGAGGATCTGACGCTGGCGGGGGACGAGGCGTCGCTGCTGCTCGACCCCGCCATGGTCCATGTCTACGCGGACGGAACGCTCGTGGAAGGGGAGGCGGCGTGATGGACAAGCCCGTCAACCAAGGGGCATGGCTGCTGGTCCTGCCGGTTCTGCTGATCGTCGCCTTCTCGGCCATCCTGCCGCTGATGACGGTGGTCAACTACTCGGTGCAGGACACCTTCGGGAACAACCAGTTCTTCTGGAACGGCATCGGCTGGTACCAGGAGCTTCTCGACCCCTCCACCGACCTCGGCGGGCGCTTCCTCGACGCGCTGTGGCGCAACCTGCTGTTCTCGCTGCTGATCCTGCTGATCGAGGTCCCGCTGGGCATCGCCGTGGCGCTGAGCATGCCGCGCCACGGCTGGCGGGTGGCGGCGACTCTGGTGGTGCTGGCGCTGCCGCTGCTGATCCCGTGGAACGTCGTCGGCACCATCTGGCAGATCTTCGCCCGCGAGGACATCGGCCTGCTGGGCTGGGCGGTCAACCGGTTGGGCATCCCCTACAACTACACCGCGGACCCGCTGTCGGCCTGGGTGACCATCGTGACGATGGACGTCTGGCACTGGACCTCGCTGGTGGCGCTGCTCTGCTACGCCGGGCTGCGCTCCATCCCCGACGCTTTCTATCAGGCGGCCCGGATCGACGGGGCGTCGCGCTGGGCGGTGTTCCGCAACATCCAATTGCCGAAGATGCACCGGGTGCTGCTGATCGCCGTGCTGCTGCGCTTCATGGACAGCTTCATGATCTACACCGAGCCCTTCGTGGTGACCGGCGGCGGCCCCGGCAACTCGACCACCTTCGTGTCGATCGACCTCGTGAAGCTGGCGCTGGGGCAGTTCGACCTCGGCAAGGCCGCGGCCCTGTCCATCGTCTACAACCTGATCATCCTGGCCGTCTGCTGGGTCTTCTACACGGTCATGACCCGCATGGACGCGCAACGGAACTAGCAAAGGAAACGGGCCATGCTGCGCGCACGGATCGTCCTCACGCTCTACATCCTGTTCCTGATGCTGCCGATCTACTGGCTCGTGAACATGAGCCTGAAGACGAACACCGAGATCGTCAGCGGCCTGACGCTGTGGCCCCACACCCTGACCTTCGAGAATTACCGGCGGATCTTCACCGATTCGTCCTGGTACTCGGGCTATCTGAACTCGCTGCAATATGTGGCGCTGAACACGGTGCTGTCGATCGCGCTGGCCCTGCCGGCGGCCTACGCCTTCTCGCGCTACCGCTTCGTGGGCGACAAGCATCTGTTCTTCTGGCTGCTGTCCAACCGCATGGCCCCGGCGGCGGTCTTCGCGCTGCCCTTCTTCAACCTCTATTCGGCCATCGGCCTGTTCGACACGCCGCTGGCCGTGGCGCTGGCCCACTGCCTGTTCAACGTGCCGCTGGCGGTGTGGATTCTGGAGGGCTTCATGTCGGGGGTACCGCGGGAGATCGACGAGACCGCCTATCTCGACGGCTACAGCTTTCCGCGTTTCTTCGTGAAGATCTTCATGCCGCTGGTGGCCAGCGGGATCGGCGTCACCGCCTTTTTCTGCTTCATGTTCAGCTGGGTCGAGCTTCTGCTGGCGCGCACGCTGACCTCGGTGGACGCCAAGCCCATCGCGGCGACGATGACGCGCACCGTCTCGGCCTCCGGCATGGATTGGGGGCTGTTGGCGGCGGCGGGGGTGCTGACCATCCTGCCCGGCGCGCTGGTGATCTGGTTCGTGCGCAACTACATCGCCAAGGGCTTCGCCCTGGGCCGCGTCTGACGGGAGGGAGGACGCCGCCATGGAGAACCTCACCGAACACCTCGCCTGGATGGCCTGGACCTGGCAGACCGGCGCCTTCTTCGCCGTCATCGCCGGGCTGCTGACCCTGCTGACCGTCCTGGCGCTCAACCGGCCGGAGGTGGCGCGCCCCGGCGTGCTGGGCATCACCACGACGCGCGGCGACCGGCTGTTCATCACGCTGCTCGGCAGCGCCTTCATCCACCTCGCCTGGCTGGGGCTGGTGGGCGGGGAGGTGCACTACGCGACCGCGCTTTCGCTTCTCTACGCCGCGGCGGTCTTCCGCTGGGTGTGACAGCCGGCCTGTGTCGGCTGGAACGGGCCTATAACAATGGAAACGGGAGGAATAAACGATGCGTACCCTGTATCTCGCCTCCGCATCCGCGGCGGCGCTTCTTCTGTCATCGGCCCCGGCCTTCGCCGATATCGAGGCGGCCAAGCGCTGGATCGACAGCGAGTTCCAGCCTTCGACCCTGTCGAAGGAGGATCAGCTGAAGGAAATGCAGTGGTTCATCGACGCCGCCAAGCCCTTCGCCGGCATGGAGATCAACGTCGTCTCCGAGACCATCACCACCCATGAGTACGAAGCCCGGACGCTCGCCAAGGCCTTCAGCGAGATCACCGGCATCAAGCTGCGCCACGACCTGATCCAGGAAGGCGACGTGGTCGAGAAGATCCAGACGCAGATGCAGTCCGGCAAGAACATCTACGACGCCTGGATCAACGACAGCGACCTGATCGGCACCCATTTCCGCTACAAGCAGGCCGTGGCGCTCAGCGACTGGATGGAGGGGGAGGGCAAGGACGTCACGTCCCCCACGCTGGACGTGAACGACTTCATCGGCAAATCCTTCGGCACCGGTCCGGACGGCAAGCTCTACCAGCTTCCCGACCAGCAGTTTGCCAACCTCTACTGGTTCCGCTACGACTGGTTCCAGCGCCCGGACTTGAAGGAGAAGTTCAAGGCCAAGTACGGCTACGAACTGGGCGTGCCCGTCAACTGGTCGGCCTATGAGGACATCGCCGAGTTCTTCACCAACGACGTGAAGGAGATCGACGGCGTCAAGGTCTACGGCCACATGGACTACGGCAAGAAGGACCCGTCGCTGGGCTGGCGCTTCACCGACGCGTGGCTGTCCATGGCCGGCAACGGCGACAAGGGCATCCCGAACGGCAAACCGGTGGACGAGTGGGGCGTGCGCATGGAGGGCTGCAGCCCGGTCGGTTCCTCGGTCGAGCGCGGCGGCGACACCAACGGCCCGGCCGCCGTCTATTCCATCATCAAGTACGTGGATTGGCTGAAGAAATACGCGCCGCCGCAGGCCGCCGGCATGACCTTTAGCGAATCCGGCCCGGTGCCGGCACAGGGCAACGTCGCGCAGCAGATGTTCTGGTACACCGCCTTCACCGCCGACATGGTCAAGGACGGGCTGCCGGTGGTCAACGCCGACGGCACGCCGAAATGGCGCATGGCCCCCTCGCCCAAGGGCGCCTACTGGAAGGACGGCATGAAGCTCGGCTATCAGGACGCCGGGTCCTGGACGCTTCTGAAGTCCACGCCGGTGGACCGCCGCAAGGCCGCGTGGCTCTACGCCCAGTTCACCGTGTCGAAGTCGGTCAGCCTGAAGAAGAGCCATGTCGGCCTGACCTTCATCCGCGAAAGCGACATCTGGGATAAGAGCTTCACGGAGCGCGCGCCGAAGCTGGGCGGCCTGATCGAGTTCTACCGCTCGCCCGCGCGGGTGCAGTGGACGCCGACCGGCGTGAACATCCCCGACTATCCGAAGCTGGCGCAGCTCTGGTGGCAGAACATCGGCGACGCCTCGTCGGGCGCCAAGACGCCGCAGGCGGCCATGGACGCGCTGGCCGCGGCCCAGGACTCCGTGATGGAGCGCCTGGAACGGTCGGGCGTGCAGGGCGAATGCGGGCCGAAGCTGAACAAGAAGGAGTCGGCGGAGTTCTGGTTCGCCAAGGCCGAGAAGGACGGCACCACGGCGCCGCAGCGCAAGCTGTCCAACGAGAAGCCCAAGGGCGAGACGGTGGACTACGACCAGCTCATCAAGTCCTGGCCGGCCTCGCCGCCGAAGAAGGCCGCCATGGCGCAGTGACATCATAGACAACCCCAACTAACCCTCTCCCCTCTGGGGAGAAGGGAGGGTGAGGGGGATGKGCGTGGCGGCACGTCCGGCAAAAGCGCAACCCCCTCACCCCAACCCTCTCCCCAGAGGGGAGAGGGAACGAACGAGACCATAGGGAAGACCATGTCTGAAGCCGGCCACGTCCTCGCCATCGATCAGGGCACCACCTCCACCCGCGCCATCGTCTTCGACCGGCGGGGCGTTCCCGCCGGGGTGGCCCGGCGGGAGTTCGCGCAGCATTATCCCGCCGACGGCTGGGTGGAGCACGATCCGGAGGACATCTGGCGCGACACCGTGGCGGTGATCCGGGGCGCCGTGGACGAGGCCGGGCTGACCGCGTCGGACATCGCCGCCATCGGCATCACCAACCAGCGCGAAACCACCGTCGTCTGGGACCGCCGCACGGGCGAGCCGGTGCACCGTGCCATCGTCTGGCAGGACCGCCGCACCTCCGACCTCTGCCGCAAGCTGGTGGAGGAGGGCTGCGGGCCGCTGGTGCGGCGCAAGACCGGGCTGCTGATCGATTCCTACTTCTCCGCCACCAAGATTGCCTGGATTCTCGACCATGTCCCCGGCGCGCGGGAGCGGGCGGAGCGGGGCGAACTGTGCTTCGGCACCATCGACAGCTTCCTGCTGCACCGGCTGACCGGCGGGCGGGTGCACGCCACCGACGCGACCAACGCCTCGCGCAGCATGGTCTTCGACATCCACCGGCAGGACTGGGACGACGAGCTGCTCGCCCTGTTCCGCATCCCCCGCGCCATGATGCCGGAGGTGCTGGACAGCAGCGCCGAGTTCGGCGCGACGGAGCCGGACCTGCTGGGCCGCCCCATCCCGATCACCGGCATCGCCGGCGACCAGCAGGCGGCGACCTTCGGGCAGGCCTGCTTCGAGCCGGGCATGGTGAAGTCCACCTACGGCACCGGCTGCTTCGCCCTGCTGAACACCGGTGCCGAGCCGGTGGAGTCGCGCTCCAACATGCTGACCACGGTGGCCTACCGGCTCGACGGGCGGACGACCTACGCGCTGGAGGGCTCCATCTTCATCGCCGGAGCGGCCATCAAGTGGCTGCGCGACGGGCTGGGGGTCATCACCCACGCCTCCCAGACCGACGACATGGCGACCCGCGTTCCGGACAGCCACGGCGTCTATCTGGTGCCGGCCTTCGTGGGCTTGGGCGCCCCCCATTGGGACCCGGAGGCCCGCGCCGCGATCTTCGGCCTGACGCTGGACGCCGGCCCGGCCCACATCGCCCGCGCCGCGCTGGAGGCGGTGGCCTTCCAGACCCGCGACCTGCGCGACGCCATGGTCTCCGACTGGTCGGCCTCGCACATGGCGACCTCCGACGCGCTGCGGGTGGACGGCGGCATGGCGGCGAACGACTGGCTGTGCCAGTTCCTGGCCGATGTGCTGGACCTGCCGGTGGAACGCCCGGCGGTGATCGAGACGACCGCGCTGGGGGCGGCCGGGCTGGCCGGGTTGAAGGCCGGAGTCTACCGCGATCAAGCGGCGCTGGCCGGCGCCTGGCGCTGCGACCGCCGGTTCGAGCCGCGGATGGACACGGCCAAGCGCGCCCGCCTTTACGACGGCTGGCTGGATGCCGTGCGGCGCGTGCGGCGCGTACGCTGAGGGACAAAAGCCATGACCCTGTTGGGCGAGGATCTGCGCGGCAAGCGCGTGCTGGTGACCGGCAGCAGCCGGGGCATCGGGGCCGCGGTGGGCACCGCCTTCGCCAGCCTGGGCGCGCGGGTGGCGCTCCACGGGTCGGGCAATGGGGCGGGCGGCAACGATGCCGCGGCCAAACTGGCGCTCGCCCTCTCGGCGGGCGGGACGGAGGTCTACGCCGTCAGAGGCGACTTCCGCGACCCGCGCGCCGTGGAGTCGGCGGTGGATGCGGCGGTGCAGGCGTTGGGCGGGCTGGACATCCTCGTCAACAACGCTGGCACCATGGTCGGGCGGGTGCCGCTGGACCGGATCGGCGACGATTTCCTGGACGAGGTGATCGACCTCAACCTGCGCTCCGTCGTCGTCGCCTGCCGGCGCGCCCTGCCGGCTCTGCGCGCCTCCGAGGGCGGGGCCATCGTCAACACCGTCTCCATCTCCGCCCGCACCGGGGGCAGTCCCGGCTCCTCGATCTACAGCGCGTCGAAGGCCTTCGTCTCGACCTTCACGCGCTCCCTGGCGGCGGAGCTGGCGCCGGACCGCATCCGCGTCAACGCCGTCTCGCCCGGCACCATCGACACCGATTTCCACCAGCGCTACTCCTCGCCGGAGAAGCTGGCGGCAACGGCGGCGCGCATCCCGCTGGGCCGATTGGGCACGGCGGAGGACTGCGTCGGCGCCTATCTGTTCCTGGCGTCCGACGCGCTCAGCGGCTACATCACCGGACAGGTCATCGAGGTGAACGGCGGCCAGCTCATGGCGTGAGCGGGGCGGGCGTGAGCGGTCCCGGCCCGCCAAGCCGCTCCAGGACGAAGCGCAGCCGTTCTGCCACCGGCGCCTTGGGCAGCGCGACCAGCTCGTAACCCAGCCCGCCGTAGGTCTCGACCATGGCGTCGTGGGTCGCCGCGGCTTCGGCCAGGGTCTGCCGGCGCTCGGCGTCGGGCGCGAAGATCTCCGGCCAGGGTGGTGCGACGAAGACGGTCCGGTGATAGCGGAAGCGGCGGGCCGCCCTGTCCATGTGCGCGGGAACCGGGCGCTTCGTCAGGCGCAGATAGCCGATGACGTCCGGGATGCCGCGGTCGAAGAAGACCGTCCTCGTCTGCTCCCGCGCGAGACGGAGGGAGCGCAGTTCCCAGCACAGCATCAGTTCCGCGAAGGCCGACGGGTCGATCCAGGGCAGCGCCGGGCCCCCGATGGCCGTTTGGTCCTGGATGATGGCGCGGCCCGCCTCCACGCTGTGGGCGTAGCCTTCGCGGGCCAGCGCGTCGATCAGGGTGCTTTTTCCGGAGCCGGGGCCACCCGTGACGACGACGAAGCGGCGCGCGTCTTCGCTCATGGGACGTCATCCTGTGTTGTTGGTACAGTGGCCGTGGAAAGGAGCAATTATGCCGCCCAAACGCCTCCTCGTCGTCGCCCACTGCCCGTCGCCGAACACGCGGACGCTGCTGGAGGCCGTGCTGCGCGGGGCGCGGTCGCCGGAGGTGCAGGGGGTGGAGGTGGTGGCGAAACCGCCGTTGGAGGCGGGGCCGGAGGATGTGCTGGAGTCGCAGGGCGTGATCCTCGGCACGACCGAAAATCTGGGTTATATGAGCGGGGCGCTCAAGGATTTCTTCGACCGCAGCTATTATCCCTGCCTGGAGCGCACCCAGGGGCTGCCCTACGCCCTGTTCGTCCGGGCGGGCCATGACGGGACGGGGACCTGCCGCGCCGTTGCCTCCATCGCGACGGGGCTGCGCTGGCGCCCGGTGCAGGCACCGCTGGTCTGCCGCGGCCCCTTCCGCGACGATTTCGCCGCCTCCTGCGAAGAGCTGGGGCTGCTGATGGCCGCCGGCCTGGAGGCGGGGATCTTCTGACGGCCTATGCCCGGCGGAGTGGCATCTATCGGGAGTGCTATTGACGACACCCCCCATTCATACAGTCTCCTACGTGCAACGAAACAGCGCCACGCCCGATGGCGCGTGCATAAGGAGGGGCCGATGGAGAGCAGCAAGGGCCGGCCGGTCTGGCGCGGCGAGGTCAAGAAGGTCGGAACCATCACGGTCACCGACGACACGACCGGAAAAACCGTCAAGCTGCCGCTGCTGGAAGGCGAAACCGGCCCGCGTGCCATCGACGTGCGCAAGCTCTACGCGGAAACCGGCTATTTCACCTTCGATCCCGGCTTCACCTCCACGGCGAGCTGCGAGTCGGCGATCACCTACATCGACGGCGACGAAGGCGTCCTTCTGCACCGCGGCTACGCCATCCAGGATCTGGCGGAGAACTGCGATTACCTGGAGGTCTGCCATCTGCTGCTGCGCGGCGAGCTGCCGAATCCGCAGCAGAAGGAGGATTTCGAGCGGACCATCACCTACCACACCATGGTGCATGAGCAGCTGAGCCGCTTCTACAGCGGGTTCCGCCGCGACGCGCACCCCATGGCGGTGATGTGCGGCGTGACCGGCGCGCTGTCGGCCTTCTACCACGACTCGACGGACATCTTCGACCCGCGCCAGCGGATGATCGCCGCGCACCGGCTGATCGCCAAGATGCCGACGATGGCCGCCATGGCCTACAAATATTCGGTCGGCCAGCCCTTCATGTATCCGCGCAACGATCTCAGCTACGCGGAAAACTTCCTCTACATGACCTTCGGGACGCCCTGCGAGACCTGGAAGGTCGATCCGGTCCTGGCCCGCGCCATGGACAAGATCTTCATCCTGCACGCCGACCACGAGCAGAACGCCTCGACCTCCACGGTGCGGCTGGCCGGCTCGTCGCACGCCAACCCCTTCGCCTGCATCGCCTCGGGCATCGCGGCGCTGTGGGGTCCGGCCCATGGCGGCGCCAACGAGGCCGTGCTGCTGATGCTGGAGGAGATCGGCTCGGTCGAGCGCATCCCCGAGTTCATCAAGCGCGCCAAGGACAAGAACGATCCCTTCCGCCTGATGGGCTTCGGCCACCGGGTCTACAAGAACTACGACCCGCGCGCCAAGATCATGCGCCAGACCTGCTACGAGGTTCTGGACGTTCTGGGCATCAAGGACGAGCCGCACCTCGCCATCGCCATGGAGCTGGAGAAGATCGCGCTGGAGGACCCCTACTTCGTCGAGAAGAAGCTGTATCCCAACGTCGACTTCTATTCCGGCATCATCCTCAAGGCGATGGGTTTCCCGACCAGCATGTTCACCGTGCTGTTCGCGCTGGCCCGCACCGTCGGCTGGATCTCCCAGTGGCAGGAGATGATCGAGGACCCGCAGCAGAAGATCGGGCGCCCCCGCCAGCTCTACACCGGCAATCCGGGCCGCGCCTTCGTTCCGCTGAACAAGCGCGGCTGACGGAACGCCCGACCCTTACCCCACGGCGATGCGGTAGCTCAGCTCCCGCGTCGCTCCGGGGGCGAGATGCAGCAGCCCCGGCTTGTCCGCGAACTCCCCGTCGAAGTCCGCCGGGGAGGCGTGGCCGTGCCAGGGCTCGATGCACAGGAAGGGCGCGCCGGTCGGCTTCGACCAGATGCCCAACTCGCGGAAGCCTTCCCAGGAGACGGTGATGGCCGGGGTGCCGGGTGCGCCGTAGCGGACGGAGCGGCTGGCCGGCCGGTCGAGGATCACCGCGTCCCGCGTGAACAGCCCCTCGTTCAGCGGCAGGCGGCGGCCCTCGACGGGCGTCGGCTCAGGCTGCGGCGACAGCAGACCGCCCTCGACGCGGCGGATCGGTTCGGGCTCGTCGGTTTCGAACAGAAGCTCGTGCGCTTCCTTCGGCACGCCCTCCCGCAACGGCCAGAGGAAGGCCGGATGCGCGCCGAGCGAGGCGGGCAGCGCCTCCGCGCCTGGATTGGTGATGCGGTGGCGGATGGTCAGCCCTTCCGCGTCCAGCTCGAAGATCAGCTCCAAATGGAAGGCGAAGGGATACAGCCTGCGGGTCTGCGCATCGTCGGACAGCGACAGGCGGCAGAGGGTGGCGGTGTGCTCCTCCCAGGCGAAGCGGCGGTCGCGGGCGAAGCCGTGCTGGGTCATGCGGTAGGTCCGGCCGCGGTGGTGCAACGTGTCGTCCTTCAGCCGGCCGACGATGGGGAACAGCACGGGCGCGTGGCGCGGCCACTCCGGACCGGCCGGCCAGAGCAGTTCCCGTCCGTCGAGGGTCAGGGAGCACAATTCCGCCCCATCGGCCTTGATCGCGGCGCCGAGGCGCCCGTTGGTGAGCGTGTGGCGGTCCATGAGACGACTCCTTCGCGGAGATCAGTGGGGCGGATAGACGGCGGTGATGCCTTCGATGATCGTCTGGGCGGCCAGCGCCGCCAGGACGATGCCCAGAACGCGGCTGACCGTGTGGATCACCGTGCGGCCGAGCAGCTTGTTCACCAGATCGGCGACGACCAGCAGCGCCATGACGCTGCCCACGGCGGCCGCAGCGGCGCCCAGCACCATGCCCTGGCCGCCCAGCGTCGCACCGTAGCGGTCCATCAGCAGCAGCGTGGAGGTGATGGCGCCCGGCCCGGCGATCAGCGGAATCGCCAGCGGGAAGACAGCGAGGTCGTGGGCCTCCTCCTCCGTCCGGGCGTCGTCGGCGGTGCGCTCCTTCCGCTCGGCCCGGCGCTGGAACAGCATTTCGAAGGCGATCCAGAAAAGCAGCGCGCCGCCCGCGATGCGGAAGGCCGGCATGCCGATGGACAGGGCGTTCAGCACCAACTCGCCCAGATAGGCGAAGAAGACGATGATGGCGAAGCTGATCAGCGGGCCGCGCAGGGCGATCGTGCGCTTGCGCCGGCTGTCGAAGCCGCGGGTGAGGCCGAGATAGATTGGAACCAGCCCGATCGGATCGACCACGACGAGAAACACCACGAGCGCGCTGATGAAGTCTTCCACGGACGGAACCCCGAAGTACATGACCCTGTTGGTCGATCATCTGTTAGCAAAGCCACCGCGACCGGCCAAGGGAAGCCGCGTCGGAGCCGGCGTCGAAAAACGCTGATTGCGGACCGCAATCCATGCTGGCGCGCGGCGTGGCGGTGGTTATAATCGTTCCACAATTCAAATTTTCTCTCCTCCCGGAGCACAGGCGTTGAGCAAGACCGTAATCGTCGTGGACGACAGCAAGCTGTCCCGCATGCATGTCCGCGGCATAATACTTCGGAACAAGCCGGATTGGACGGTCATCGAGGCGGCGAACAGCGCTGAACTTTATGGAAAACTCGACGAAAGTGATATCCATATCGCCATAATCGATTTCAACATGCCGGGCGACAACGGCCTGGAGGCCGCCGCCCGCCTGCTGCAGGCGAAGCCGGACATCCGCGTCGCCATCATCACGGCCAACGCCCAGGATTCGGTGGTGTCCGGCATCCGCGCGCTGGGCGCCGCCTTCATGCCCAAGCCTCTGGAGGAGGAGCAGATGGCCCGCTTCCTGGCCGCCGCCAGCCTGCCGCGCCGCCCGTCGTCCAGCGAAGGCGCCGGCGGGGGCGCTGGTTGACCGGCACGGTCCGGCCGGCGTGCGCCGATGGACCCGACCCCCATGGGCATTGACCCCAACGGCTTCGATCTGGATGAGCTGGAACGCGATGCGTTGACGGAGCTGGGGAACATCGGCGTCGGCCGGGCGTCCACGGCGTTCAGCCGGATGATCGGCGGGCCGGTGGAGATTTCCGTACCGATGGTCAGCCTCGTCCCCGGCGACCGGGTGTCCGGCCTGCTTCGGTCGGCGCTGCCGGGGGAACTGATCGCAGTGACCGAGTGCCTGTCCGGCGCCTTCCTCGGTTCGGCCATCCTATTGATGCCGGAACGCAGCGGCCTGCCGCTGGCCGCCGCCGCGCTGCCGCCCGGCGTCCCCAAGGAGGACGCGGCGGAGCTGGTGGAGGAGGCGCTGGCCGAGGTCGGCAACATCGTGCTGAACAGCTGCCTGTCCTCCATGGGGAATCTGCTGGGCGTCGCGGTCGGCACCACCCTGCCGCAGGTCTTGCGCGGCGTGGGGGACGACCTTCTGGAACGCTGCGGCGTCGCCCTGACGGCGGAGGCGCAGGCCATCCTGTTCCACGTCACCTTCCGGACGCCGCCCCACGATGTCGAGGGGACCGTCGTCCTGGCGCTCGACGCCGGGTCCGCGGCGGAGCTGAAGGCGGCCATCGGGCGCTACATTGGCCGGGTGCTGGCCTGAGGGCGGGCGCCGCACGCAATCAACAAGAGCCACCGACAGAGAAGCACGGTCTCACGGGGCAAGGGGTTTGGATTATGGCATTGGTCAAGAAGAAGCGGATCGACACGGCAAGCGCCTCCCGCAGCGCGGACCTCGGCGAGGACGTGATTCCGCTGGCCGATGAGGCCGCACTGTCCAGCCAGCCCGACAACGCCCTGTCGGCCCGCCGCGCGGCGGAGGTGCGACGGCGCGCCCGCGCCGGGAACCGGCGGCGCAAGGCGGCGGAGGGCATCGCCGCCGCGTCGAACGAGCTTGCCAGCGGCGTGACCCAGGCCGCCGCCGCCGCCGAGGAACTGCGCCAGGCGATGGAGCAGGTGGCCGCCGGCGCGGAGGAGGCGGCGAGCGCCACCCAGCAGTCGCAACGGATGATCGACCGCAGCGCCAGCCTGATCGGGCGGGCGCGCAGCAACGCCGAATCCTCGCTGTCCCGTATCCAGGCGCTGCAATCCCTGATGAAGGACGTCAGCGGCCAGATCCTCACCTCCGTCGATGGGCTGGTCCGCGCCGCCGAGCGGCAGGAGGCCGCGGTCGCCCTGGTCCGAGACCTGGAGCGGCAGGCGGCGGAGATCGGCGCCATCGTGGAAGGGGTGGCGGTCATGGCTGACCAGACCAACCTCCTGGCGCTGAACGCCGCCATCGAGGCCGCCCGTGCCGGGGATGCCGGGCGCGGCTTCGCCGTGGTGGCCGACGAGGTCCAGGCTCTGGCCGAGCGCTCCGAACGCTCTGCCAACGACATCAACCGCATGGTCGCGCAGATCCAGGAGGCGGTGGGCGCCATCGCGGAGAGCATCGTGGCCGGCGCGGACGCGTCCAAGAGCGAGGTGGAGCGGGGCCGCCAGATCGCCGCTCAGCTCGACCGGGCGCGCGACGGCATGGGAGACATCGCCCGCGGCGCCCAGGAAACCATCAAGGCGGCGATGGAGGCCGATTCCGCCGGGCGGGAGGCGCAGCGCGGCGCCGAGAGCGTCGCCTCGGCCGCGGAGGAGCAGGCGGCGGCGAGCGAGGAGGCGCTGAAGACCGTCGGTGAGCAGGCCAAAGCCCTGGCCCAGAGCGAGCAGGCCGCCGGCCAGCTGTCCGATCTGGCCGAGGAATTGGGCGGCAGCACCGACGTCCACAGCGCCGCCGGGGATCTCGCTTCCGCCGCCGAGCAGCTTTCCGCCGCCATCGAGGAGATCAACCGAGCCGCCGCCCAGATCATGGCGGCGATCACCCAGATTTCCCGCGGCGCCCAGGCCCAGGGGGCTGCGACCCACCAGTCCAGCAGCGCCATCGCCGAGATCGAGGCCAGCGCCCGGCTCAGCCACACCCGTGCCGAGGAGGCGCTTCAGCGCTGCGTCGAGCTGGAGGCGTTGCTGTCCGAGACGCAAGACATGGTGGGCGCCCTCACCGCCGGGGTGGGCGAGGCGGTGGCCTCCAGCCGCCGCACGGTGGAGCGGATCGGCGCCATGGAGCAGATCGGGCGGCGCATCGACAAGGTGGTCGACGCCATCTCCATCATCGCCATCCAGACCGGGATGCTGGCGGTCAGCGGCTCCATCGAGGCGGCGCGGGCCGGGGAATTCGGGCGCGGCTTCACCGTCGTCAGCAACGACATCCGCAACCTCGCCCGCGACAGCTCGGAGAATGTGGAGCGGGTCAAGGACATCGTCCACGCCATCCAGGACCAGATCGGGCGCGTCCGCCGCGACATCGAGGACATCGGGAGCGAGACGGCGCGCCAGTCCCTGCGCCATCAGGAGTTCTCCGGCAGCCTCGCCGCCGCCATCGCCGATCTGCGCACCGTGACCTCCGGCAGCCGCGAGATCGTCGAGAACGCCGGTGAGGTGCAGCGCGCCGTGGCGGAGGCGCAGAAGGGCGTGGAGCAGGTCGCCACCGCGGCACACCAGGCCAACCGCTCCGCCAACGAAGCGGCCAAGGCCGCGCGGGAGCAGGCCAAGGGCGCCGAGGAACTGGCCTCCGCCATCGAGGAGATCGCCGCCATGGCCGATGAACTGCAAGGGGCCGGCTGACCGGCCGGTGGGGAGACGACCCATGGCCGCGATCATCCGCCGCGACGGCGTGCGTTCCTTCGTGTTTTTCTCGGTCGGCGGCGTGGAACTGGCCCTGCCGCTGGACGGGGTTCTGGAGATCCTGCGCCCGCCGGCGCTGGTGCCCATCCCGCTGGGGCCGCCCAGCCTGGAAGGGCTGGCCCGGCGGCGCGGCGCCGTGCTGCCGGTCATCGGGCTGCGCCGTGTGCTGGGGCTTGCCAGCGCCGAGGAGGGCGGACCGGACGACGGGGAGACGATGGCCGCGCGGCTGCTGATCGTCCGTCACAACGGCCAGCCGGTCGGCCTGCTGGTGGACCGCGTGTCGGGCCTGTCCACTGTGGACGAGGATCGCATCGCCGATTCCGGGACCGTGCCCGATCCGTCCATCGACGCGGATCTTCTGGCCGGCGCCATCCTGGCCGGGGACGGACGGAACGGCGCTTTGATTCTCGATCCCGTTCCGCTGATCGAACGCCAGTTCACCGACCTCGGGCGGGGGGCCGCGGGGATTGCGGATTTCAGCGCCTCCCCTCAGCCGAAGACCGTCGCCGCAATGCACCAGGACGAGGAACAACTCGTCGTCCTCACCGTTGCGGAGCAGGAGTTCTCGTTGCCGGTGGCGGCGGTGCGGGAGGTCGTTCCGGTCCCGGAGACGGTGACCCGTGTTCCCCGCGCCCGCACCCATCTTTTGGGCATGATGACGCTGCGCGACGCGCTGCTCCCCCTGGTCGGGCTGCGGGAGCTGTTCGGGCTCGGCGCCGCGCTCGATTCCACGGCGGTTCGGGGCCGTGGAAAGGTGGCGGTCCTGCGCACGGCGGAGGGGCTGGTCGGTGTGGTGGTGGAGGATGTAAGGGAGATCCTGCGCGTTCCCTGCGAGCGCATCGACCCGGTGCCGCCGCTGATGGCGCGGGAGGCGGAGTTCGAGGATATGGACGGCATCGCGCGGCTGGACGGCGGCGCGCGGCTGATCCCGGTCCTGTCGGCGGAGCGGCTGTTCCGTCATGGCGTGGGAGAGGGAGCCGGGTCGGGCGGTGACGGGACGCGTGAAGGAGAGACGGCTGTGGTGACGGAGGCGGAGCGGGCGGAAACCTTCGTGGTGTTCCGGCTGGCCGGAACGGAATACGGTCTGCCGGTCGCGGCGGTGCAGGAGGTGTTGCGCCAGCCCGATGCCGTGACTCCGCTGCCCAACGCGCCGGACTTCGTCAGCGGCGTGACGACCCTGCGCGGCGCCGTCCTGCCGCTGGTCGCGTTGCGCCGCCTGTTGCGTCTGCCGGAGGGGCGCGGGGGTGCCGGTGAACAGGGCCGCGTGGTGGTGATCGCCGCGGGAGCGGCGCGCGCCGGGCTTCTGGTGGACGGCATGGCGGGAATTGTCCGCATTCCGGACGGTGCCATCGGGCCAGCCCCCGTCGTGTCGCAGGCCCAGCACCGTCTGATCCGCCGCATCGGCGCGCTGGAGAGTGCCGAGGAGCGGCGGATGATCCTGCTGATGGATCCGGCGGAATTGCTGGATATGGACCAGCTCGCCGATCTGCTGGCCACCGTCTGATCGGAAGGCGGTCAGTCATGGTGAAGGTCCTGGTCGTTGACGACTCGGCACTGATGCGGCGGCGCATCGGCGACATCCTCTCGTCCGCCGGTTTCGAGGTGGAAACCGCCGCCGACGGGGCGGAGGCGCTGGAACGGCTGCCCGGCTTCGATCCGGACGTGGTGACCCTGGACGTCACGATGCCTGGCATGGACGGTCTCGCCTGCCTGAAGCGCATCATGGTCGAGCATCCGAAGCCGGTGGTGATGGTGTCCGCCCTGACCGCAGACGGGGCGGAGGTGACGCTGGAAGCTCTGCGGTTGGGGGCGGTGGAGGCCGTACGGAAGCCGACGGGAATCGGAGCCATCGCCGGCATCGCCGATGAACTGGTCGACACCGTGCGTGCCGCCGCCGGGTCCCGGCCGCGGCGGGTGCTGGGGCTGCGCGAACGGCTGCGCCGGGCGCGCGAGCGCATCGCCGGGGCGGATTTCCTGGCCGATGCTCCCCTTGCCAAACCGCAGACCGCGGCCGACAGCGACGGCGATCCGGGCGAAGGGCTGGTGCTGATCGGCGTGTCCACCGGCGGGCCGCGCACGCTGGAGGACATTCTGCCGCTTCTGCCGGGGGATTTCCCCTGGCCGGTGGTGGTGGCCCAGCACATGCCCGCCAGCTTCACCGGACCGCTTGCCCGCCGCCTCGACACCATTTCCGCCGTGACGGTGGTGGAGGCCGCGACCGCCACCGCGCTCCAGCCGGGGCTGGTTTGCATCGCGCGCGGCGGTGCCGACCTTCAGGTTGTCCGGCGCGGCGGGCGGCTCACCGCCCAGCCCGTTCCAGCGGACGAGCGGCGGAACTGGCACCCCAACGTGGACCGGCTGGTCGAGAGCGCTCTGCGCGTCGTGGCACCGTCGCGGCTGATCGGCGTTCTCCTGACGGGGATGGGATCGGACGGCGCGGTCTCCATGACGGAACTGCGCCGCCAAGGCGGGCGGACCATCGCGGAGTCGGAGGGCAGTGCCGTCGTGTTCGGCATGCCGCAGGAGTTGATCCGCCACAGCGGCGCCGACATGGTGCTGCCGTCCGACCGGGTGGCCCAACAGGTGACCCGGTGGGTGATGGAATGAACATGACAGGCACGGTGGAGGCGGCGGCATGGCCCTGGTAAAGGCCCGGAAGATCGACGGAGCGAAGCCCGTGGCCGCCGGAGAGGGCGGTGACCCGCTGGCTTGGCTGGAGGACGCCGACCCGGCCCAGCGCCGCCGGGCCGCCCACGCGCTCGGCGAGCGTCCCGACGCCGTTCCCGCCCTGTCCGCCAGGCTGAAGCGCGAGGAGGAGCCGAGCGTCCGCGAAACCCTCCTCACCGCTCTGGGCCGCACCGGAACCGCAGAGGCCGTGGCGGCGCTGGTGCCCCATTTGGCGAGCGAGGACGTCGGGCTGCGCAACGGCGTGATCGAAAGCCTTCAGCAGATGCCCGCCGCCGTGGTGCTGCCGGAGGTCGCCCCGCTGCTGACGGCCGCCGATTCGGATCTGCGGATCTTCACGGTCCAACTCGTCGGGAAGCTGCCCCATCCGGATCGGCTGGACCTGCTGGCCGGGGTGATCGACCGCGACCCGCATGTCAATGTCTGCCTCTCCGCGGTGGAGGCGCTGATGGAGTGCGGCGATCCCGCGGCCCTGCCGATCGTGGAGCGGTTGTCTGCGCGTTTCCCGGACGATCCTTTCGTCGCCTTTTCCGTCGATGCGGCGCGCCGCCTGTTTTCCGGAGCCTGAATGAGCCCGCCTTCGGACAAGGAGGGCGCCGCCGGCCTGAGCGCCGCGGATTACGACGCCTTCTGCCGGTTCCTGCGGGAACGCACCGGCCTGTCCTTCACCGAGGCCAAGCGCTACTTCGTCGACCGCCGCGTGTCGGAGCGGATGGCGGCGGTCGGCGTGGAGCATGTCCGCCAATATCTGAACCTGCTGCGCTTCCAGGCATCGGGGGAGGAGTTGCAGCTTCTCGTCAACCGCATGACGGTGAACGAGACCTATTTCTTCCGCGAGATGTACCAGCTCGACTGCCTCGTGAACGCCGCGCTGGACGAGGTGGTGCGCGGGCGCCCTCCGGGCAGCCGGGTGCGCATCTGGTCCGCCGGCTGCGCCACCGGCGAGGAGCCTTATTCCATCGCCATCACGCTGCTGGAGCGGTGGAGCCGTGTGGATGAGTTCGAGATCGAGCTCTACGCCTCCGACATCGACAGCCATGTGCTGGACCGTGCACGGGAAGGCATTTACGAGGAGCGGTCGCTCCAGGCGATGCCGCGGAATCTCGTCGCCAAATACTTCACCCGGCTGGACGACCAGCGCTGGCAGATCATGGAGGAGTTGCGGGACTCCATCGATTTCTCGCTGGTGAACATCGCCGATCCGCGGCAAATGGCGAATTTCCGTGGCATGGATGTCATCTTCTGCCGCAATCTGCTGATCTATTTCGACGACCTGGGACGGCGCGAGGCAGCGTCGATGTTCTACGACGCGCTGTCGCCCTGCGGGTTCATCTGTCTCGGCCATTCGGAGAGCATGAGCCGGATGTCGTCCCTCTTCGTGCCGCGCCGGTTCTCCGACGCCATCCTCTATCAGAAGCCCCAGAGTTAGGGAGGCCGCCCGGTGACCGACCGACCGAACCCGCAACCCCGCGTCCTCGTGGTGGACGACGCCGTGACCGTCCGGGCCTACACCCGACAGGTCCTGGAGGCCGATGGCTTTCTGGTCGACGAGGCGGTGAACGGGATCGACGGACTGGAGCACGCGCTGGCATCGACGCCGGATGTGCTGATCGTCGACATCAACATGCAGAAGATGGACGGTTACACCATGCTGCGCCGCCTGCGGCAGGACCCGGCCCTGCGGGACGTGCCGGCCATCATGATCAGCACCGAATCCAAGGACAGCGACCGCGAGAAGGCGCTGCTCGCGGGGGCCAACTGGTATTTCGTCAAGCCGGTGCGCCCTGCCGATCTCACCGCCGCCGCCCGCCTGCTGACCGGCCGGCGCCAAGACGATAGGCGCCAAGACGATAAGCGCCGAGACGGGGGCGAGGGACGGTCATGAGCGCTCTGTTCGAGCAGTTCGTCCTGGAATCGCGGGAGTTGCTGGAGGCGGCAGGCGCCGCGCTGCTGCGGCTGGAGCGCGATCCGGCCGACAAGGGCGCAGTCAATGATCTGTTCCGCGCCTTGCACACGCTGAAGGGCGCCACCGCGCTGTTCGACATGGCGCCCTTCACCCGCATGGTCCATGCCGGGGAGGACGTCCTGATGGCGGTGCGCGACGGACGGGCCGCCATGAGCGGGGTTCTCGCCGACCGGCTGCTGGAGTTGCTGGACACCGGTGTGGCCTGGGTCGATGGGCTGGACCACGGCCAATCCCTTCCAGACGACGCCGATACCCGCGCGCAGGCGCATGAGGAGGGGCTGCACGCCGCTCTTGGCGGGCCGACGGAAGCCGCCGACACCGGCACGCCCGCCGGCTTCGCCTGGGTGGACGAACTGCCGGAGGCGGACCGGGCGAAGATGGCCGGGCGCACGGTCACAGCCATCGCCTATGCCCCGGCGGAGGATTGCTTCTTCGTCGGGGACGATCCGCTGGACCTGTGCCGCCGTATCCCGGATCTTCTATTGCTGCGCATCGGGGCCGCCGGGGCGTGGCCGCCGTTGGCGGATATCGACCCCTACCGCTGCGCCCTGCGGTTCCGCGCCCTCAGCGGCGCTTCGAGGGACGAACTGGTCCGCCTGTTCCGCGGCGTTCCCGATCAGGTGTCCCTCGCCACGGTCACCATTCCCGCCACGGCCGAGCCGGCGCCCCCCGCCGCACCACTCAGCCTCGCCACGGCCATGCTGCGGGCGCAGGCGCGCATCCTCGGCCTGCCCGGCAGCGGGGAGGAGACGGCGGCCCGCCGGGCGGCGGTGCTGCGGGCGGTGCGCAACATTCTCGTCGCCGAAGGGCGGAGTGGGGAGGCCACGGCGTTGGGCCGTGCCGCCGAGGGACCGGTGGACGCGCTCATCCGCTGCATCGAGATCCTGGCGGACGGCCCGACCGCGGTGACGCCGGCAAAGACCGCAGCTTCGGCATCCCCGGCACGGCGAGCGCTGCGGGTGGATGCGGAGCGCATGGACCGGCTGATGGCGCTGGTCGGTGAACTGGTCGTCGCCAAGGGAAGCCTGCCCCACCTCGCACGTGAGGCACAGGAGGGGCGGAGCGCCGACGCCCTGGCCCAGGGCATCAAGGAGGCGCACGGCCGCATCGACTCCATCGTGGGCGACCTCCAGGACGCGGTGCTGCGGTTGCGGCTGCTGCCCCTGTCGCGAGTCTTCGAGCCGCTGCCCCGGCTGGTTCGCGACACCGCGCGGCGGCTCGGCAAGTCGGTCGAGTTGCACCTCTCCGGCGGCGAGACGGAGGCGGACAAGGACATTCTCGACATCCTGGGCGAGCCGCTGCTGCACCTCGTCCGCAATGGGCTTGACCACGGCATCGAGGCGCCGGAGCGCCGTCGCGCCGCCGGAAAGCCGGACGTGGCGGCGATCCGCGTCCAGGCTTTCCAGGACAGCGGCGGCGTGGTCGTGGAGGTTTCCGACGACGGCGTGGGCATCGACGCGGCGGCCGTGCGCCGCAAGGCGGTGAGCAATGGCGCCCTGACCGAGGAGCAGGCGGCGGCGCTGTCCGACGCCGAGGCGCTGCGCCTGATCTTCCTGCCGGGAGTCAGCACCTCGGACACCGTATCGGACCTGTCGGGACGCGGGGTGGGAATGGACGCCGTGCGCGGTGCGGTGGAGCAGGCGGGTGGACGGGTGGAGGTCGTCTCGACTCCCGGCGTCGGGACGCGATTCCGCCTCGTCCTGCCGCTGACCATGATGGTGACGCGGCTGGTGACGGTTGAGACGGCGGGCGCGCTCTACGGCTTTCCGGTCACGCTGGTCACCGGCATGCAGCGCGTTCCACACGGCGCGATCCGCCGGGTGAAGCACGCGGAGAGCGTCGTCGTGCAGGACGCGGTGGTGCCGCTGCTGCGGCTGCGCCGCCTGCTCAACCTGCCGGAGGACGAACGCGAGCGGAGCGGGGAGGCGGTGCTGCTGGTGGACCTCGGCGGGCAGCCGGTGGCGCTGGTCGTGGATGCCTTCCGGGAACGCACCGACGTGGTTCTGAAGCCGATGACCGGGCTGCTCGCCCGGCTGCGCGGCTACGCCGGAACGGCGGTGCTCGGCGACGGGCGCCTTCTGCTCGCCCTCAACCTGCGGGAGCTGGTGTGATGCCCATCCGTTTCGAGGACCGCACCGCCCGTTTCGAGGGCGCCTGCACCGTGGAGGAGGCGATCCCGCTCGCCGAATGGCTGTGCG
This sequence comes from Azospirillum sp. P4_B5, assembly GCF_056402275.1. NCBI lineage: Bacteria > Pseudomonadati > Pseudomonadota > Alphaproteobacteria > Rhodospirillales > Azospirillaceae > Azospirillum > Azospirillum sp. P4_B5. The sequence continues at coordinate 26,723 of NZ_JBFUHT010000018.1, read as the reverse complement.
CCATGGAGGAGCCCCGGCTGGACCTCGGCGGCTGCACCGCCCTGCACACCGCTTTGTTGCAGGTGCTGCTGGCGGCGGGTCGGCCGATTGCGGTGCCACCGGAAGACGCCTTTCTGAAAGGCTGGGTGATGCCGGTGCTGAGGGGGGCGTGCCCAGCTTGACGCGTCATGCGCAAGGTGCCACATTTCTATTGGCATTTTGCGCAAGGAGACTTCGATGCCCGGCTATGACGTGGCTTTGGCGGATCGTCAGCGATCCTTGACCGCCGCGCTCCTGGGGCTTGACCAGCCGCCCGCCGACGACCTGGCGGTGGTGAGGGTCGTGCGCAACCGCCTGCGCACCCAAGCCATCGGTGCGTTGCAGGCGGCGGGGCTGGACGCCAGGGCGCTGAGCCGGATCATTCCTCGCCGCACCTTGGAGCACCGCCGACAGAAAGGTGAGGCGCTGTCGCTGGAGGAAAGCGAGCGCGCTTACCGGACGGCAAGCATCCTGGCGCTGGCCGAGGCGGTGTTCGGCAACCGCGACAAGGCGCTGTCCTGGCTGAACACGCCCAAGGAGCGGTTCGGCGGTGAGGCGGCGGTGGATCTGGTCGATACCGATGTCGGGGCACGGTTGGTGGAGGATGCCCTGATCCAGATCGACGAGGGCTATTTCGCGTGATGCTCTGGCGCATCAGCAACCACGCCGACCTCCAGGGCATCGGCGGGCTGCGCGCACCGGCCCGATGGCACAACCGGGGGCGCCCGGTGGTCTATCTGGCCGAATCCCCGCCGGGCGCGTTGATCGAAATCCTCGTCCATCTTGAGGTTTCATCCCCGGCCCTCCTGCCGGACCGGTACCGGCTGCTGGGCATTGCCGTAGAGGATGGCTTGGCCGCGCAGCCCTGCCCGCCGCTGCCGCCCGACTGGACCGCCCGCAACGAGGTCACACGGGCCATCGGCGACGCGTGGCTGGCGGAGCGGGCTTCGGCCTTGATGCGGGTGCCGAGCGCCATCATGCCGAACGTACACAACGTGCTGCTCAACCCCCTGCACCCCGACAGCGCACAGGCCCGGATCATCGACGTGTTGGATGTCCCCTTCGACCCGCGCCTGTTCCGCTAGCCGCCGAAATTCAGGAAAACAGCTCCATCGTGTCGGGAACCTTGGTGGGGGTCCGCCCGGCCAGGATGGCGCTGACCGCTTCGACGGCGGAAACCAACGAGGTCTGCGAAAAGGGCTTGGGCAGACAGCCCACCCCATACTCGCGCGTCGGCTCCACCTCCTCGCGGTAGGAGGTGACGAACAGGCAGGGGATGCCCATCGCGGTCATCCGGCGGGCCGCGTCGATGCCGCTGGAACCCTGTGCCAGGTGGATGTCCACCAGAGCCAGATCCGGCTTGACCTCCTGCGCCAGGGCCAGCGCCTTTTCGCTGGTGGAAGCCGGCCCATGCACCTCGTGCCCGGCGGTTTCCAGGTAGAAGCTCTGCTCCATGGCGATGAGGACCTCGTCCTCGACGAGAAGGATCTTCATCCGTTCCACTCCACAGCGCTGTCTTCCAGGATGGGGCCGCGCGTTTCCGGCATGGTCAGCGCGATGCGGAAGGAGGCGCCCCGTTCCACCGGCATCAGCGTGACCGTCGCCCCGACCTGACCGGTCAGGCTGGTGATCAAGCGCATGCCAAGGCTGCGTGACCGGCGCATGTCGAACCCGGTGGGAAGGCCAGGCCCCTGGTCGGTCACCGTCAACGCCAGCAAGTCGCCAGCCCGGTCCAGCGAGACCAGGACGTTGGCGGGCGAGGAGCCGCGGTGCTTGATGGCGTTGGTGATCAGTTCGTTGGCGATCAGCCCCAGCGGTGCCGCCTGATCGATGGGCAGATCGACGCGCTCGGCCCGCACCTCAATGGAGCCCAGCGTGTCGCCGCCCGATGCGCGGGACAGGTCGGCGCACAGCTCGTTCAGGTAGCTGCCGAACTCGATGGTCTGGAACTGATCGGTCTGGTAGAGCCGGCTGTGCACCCGCGCGATGGCGTCGATGCGGCTGCGGGCATCCTGGAAATGAACCCGCTCGGCGGCGCCCGGCAGGCTCATGGTCTGGAGCGTCAGCAGGCTGGAGACGAGCTGCAGGCTGTTCTTCACCCGGTGGTTCACTTCGCGCAGCAGTGTGGACTTCTGCCCGACCAGCTTGCGCAGCGCCGCTTCCATCGACTTGATCTCGGTCACGTCGATGTGCATCAGCACCGCTCCGCCGAAGGGACCGGCGGCCATCGGTGCCGCAAGACAGCGGTACCAGCGTGGCCCGGCGTGGGACAGGCCCGGATACTCGATGGACACCGGCGACCCGCCGCGCAACAGGCCGCGCAGCCCCTCGATCAGCGCGTCGGCATGCTCCGCTCCGCTGCGGGTGGCGGCGCAGGCCTCCAGATAGTCGTCGCCGATGGCTGATCCGTCGCCGAGGAAGCCGGCCTGCGGTCCGCTTTCCAGCCAAGCCTTGTTGACGAAAATGATGTGTCCGCCATGGTCGAGCACGGCGATGTGCGCGGGCAGCGCGTCCAGAGTGGCCTTGGTCTGCTCGGCCAGCTGCCGCATGGCGAGCGCGTTGGCCTTCAACTCCTCGCGGGTGCGGCGGCGTTCGGTGATGTCGCGCAGGACGCCGGTAATGAAGCTCCGCCCCTCCGACTCCCAGCGGGCCAGCGAGACTTCCAGATCGATGCGGGTGCCGTCGCGTTTGCGCCCGATCAGTTCCACGGGTGCCGGGCGCCCGGCCGGGTCGCGCTCCAGCAGGCCGGACCAGTCGGGGGAGCCTTCGGCGAGGAAGAGGCTGACATGCTGGCCGATCAGTTCGTTGGGCGGAAAGCCGAACTGCCGGGCGGCGGCCCCGTTGGCCCATTGCACGACGCCGCGTGTGTCGGTGGTGACGATGGCGTCGGGGGCGGTGTCCACGATGGCGCGGTAGCGCGCGTCGCGCTGCTCGCGCAGAACCCGTTCCCGGTTGACCACGGCGGTGACGTCGGTCACCTGGATCAGGCAATAGGAGGCGTTGGCAACGACGAAGGGGCGGATCAGCACGTTGTGGACCATCCGCCGCCCGTCGGGGCAGCGCAGCGGGAACAGCACCGGGTTCAGCGTGTGCGAGAGGACGCTGGGCGCCCCGGTTTCCAGCACGTCGCGCACGGCGTTGTGCAGCCGCGTGTCGCGCAGGGATGGCAAGGCTTCCACCAGCTCCCGCCCGTGGATGTCGGGTTCGGAAGTGCCCGACGCCCTTTCCATCCAACGGTTCCAGAACTGGACACGCCCGTGGCGGTCCAGCACGACGACGCCGGCGTCCATTGCGTCGAGAAGGCCGTTCAGCCAGGGCATGCGCTTAAACTCGGTCGGTTCCATCGGGCGTTCCGGAGGCGATGCGGTCGATGAATCCATGGATCAGTCCCTTCAGCGACTCCAGAGACGACAGTCCCATGAGCAACGCGATGTAGCCGCGGATGCTCCGGCTGCGGATCAGGAAGTCGATGTAGAGGAACATCACCAGCTCGTCGGGGTTCGGCCCGTTGCTTTGGAAAATGCGGTCACTGTCGCCGCGCAGCACGCTGGGCAACGAGATTTCCAGATTGTCCTTCAGCGTGTTGGCCATCACGACCAGGCAGCCGTTGAGGATGATGTTGCCGATTTCCGCGAGCGCGTCCTGCTCCAGATCGACGATCTCCTCCAGGCTCAGGTCGCTGCCAAGGACGGCGCGGGCCAGCTCCAGGCTGTTGGTTTCAGGAAAGATCAACAGGGCACGACCGGCAAAGGACCCGTCGAAACGCTGCTCCACCGCGACGAGGCTCATCTTCTCGCGCGCAGCGAGAAGGCTGGCGGCGTCGTTGCGGCTGACGATCTCGATGGAGGGAACCGACAGCAGGACCTGATCGGCGACCATGCGGCTGAGATGGGTCGCGGCACGGCCGACGCCCATGTTCACCAGCTCTGTCAGCGCATCGCGCTCGAGGTCGTTCAGATCAACCATGCACCGGCGCTCCCGTTTCCATGGAAGCGCCGTGGCATCGGCGCCCCCGGGCACAGTGCGACAGGAACGCCGTCAAAGTCTCTCCCGTCAACGGCATAGGCCGAAATTGGGAGTGCCCGAGGCAATTCAGCAACAAGGTGCCGTCGATCCAACAATTGGTCTCTTCCATTGATCGCGCTTCGAAGAATTGGGCGGCCTGTACTGTGGCCCGGCGTGACGCTCCGCCGCACCCCTGTTGCGGTTCAGGCCGCCAGTCGGCAAACGAGATCCCGGAGGAACCCCTCACAGGCCGTGACCTGGGCGACGTCGATGTATTCGTTGGGCTGATGCGCCTGATCGATGGAGCCGGGTCCGCAGAGCACGGTGGACAGGCCGGCCTCCTGGAACTGCCCGGCCTCCGCCGCGAAGGAGACCATGCCGGTGTCGTTGCGCCCGGTCAGCGAGCGGCAGAGCTGGGCGGCCGGCCCGTCCGGTTCAGGCGCCAGCCCGGGCACACCGGCGAGCTGCTCGGTGCGGATGTCGCAATCCGGGCTGATCCGCCGCATGATGGCGCGCAACCGCTGGCATTCCGCCTCGAACCGGTCGCGGTAGCGCGTCCAGTCGTCGCCGGGCAGCGGACGGATGTCCCAGACGAAGGAACAGTGACGGGCGGTGATGTTGGCCGCCGTGCCGCCTTCGATCGTTCCGACCTGCAGCGTGGTGAAGGGCGGGTCGAAGCCGCAGGCGGGGTCCGCGGCGGCGGCGTTCTCCGCCGCCATGTCGCCGACGAGGCTGACGAGCCGCGCCGCGGTCATCACGGCGCTCACCCCGCGGTCAATCTGGGACGAATGGACCTCGTGCCCGGTGACCGTGGTGCGCAGCACGTAGCAGCCCTTGTGGGCCAGCACGACCCCCATCGAGGTCGGCTCGCCGACGATAACGGCGCTGGGGCGTGGCAGTTCACCGGTGATGCGGTCGATCATGGCCGGGGCGCCGATGCAGCCGACCTCCTCGTCGTAGGACAGCGCCAAATGCAGCGGCCGCTTCAGCCCGGCCTCCAGGAACTCCGGCAGAAGGGCCAGCGCCACAGCGGGAAAGCTCTTCATGTCGGCGGTACCGCGCCCGAAGAGGCGCCCGTCGCGCTCCACCAGGGTGAAGGGATCGGTGTCCCAGGGCTGCCCATCCACCGGCACCACGTCGGTGTGGGCGGACAGCACCACGCCGCCTTCGGTCATCGGGCCGATGGTCGCGAACAGGTTCGCTTTGGCACCATCCGGGCTGGGGACAAGCCGGCTTTCCACGCCGTACCCGGCGAGATGGTCCCGAACCCAGTCGATCAACGCCATATTGGAACGGCGGGAAACCGTGTCGAAGCCGACCAAGCGGGCGATCATCGCCTTGGAGACGTCTTGCACCCTTACGATCCATTCTGCGGGCCATTCTGCGGGACGACGCCGCTGACTCCGCGCTTGTGATAACCTTTAGCAGCTAAACACTGGCCCTTGCATCCTACGATGTCAAACGAGTCGTCCGGATTCCGTGGGCATGGCGGCCAAGGGCAAACACCGGTTGAACCGACGTCCCGCATTCGGGGTGCCGTCCAACCGGTCGTAAAGCGGAATCACCTGGACCGGAACGCCGCCGGGCGAAAAGCGGGGGAGCGGTCAGGCCGCCGACCAGATCTTTTCAGTCAGGATCGTGCGCACCAGAGTCAGCGCGCTCTCGGCGCTTTCGCGTCCGTCGAGCTTCGCCGCCACGGCTTCGATCTGGGCCGGCGGGATGGTGGAGCGCAGGCGGCGCACCGTGTCGGTCAGGTGCTTCTTGGCGAAGCGCGCTTGGTTCCCGCGCTCCGACAACTCCTGGAACGCCAGCCGCCGGCTGGTCGCGTCGCGCCCGGCGCTTGCCGCCGTCGCCCGCTCCGCCGCCGCCGCAAGCTCGTTGGAGGATCGGAGATAGGTGCTGATGGCTTCGGTCAGGATACGGTTGGCTTGAAGCAAGGGATCAAGGGACATGCGCTGAACTCTTTGCCTTCCGTGACGGCTCTGGGCCGCAAACGGCCCCCTGCCAAGACGTTCACCCGAAGTTAATTGGGCCGGCTGGCTCGCTTCAACCCGGCGAAGGGTTCTATGCGGACCGCAAGCCGGACAACACCGGCGCCGGTTGGGCGCAGCCGACGCATGGTCTATCACCGTCCGCTGTCTGTCGAGGCTGGACAAGCAATGGGCCTATGAATTTCCTATGAACTAAGGCACGCTTTCTTTGTGTGCGTTTATCGTCACATAAACCGGACACTAAAACGGGAACCCACGGGCGCAGGACGCCGTTTTCCTCAAGCGTCGATGTTTCTGCGGCCAATGCCCACTTGGACCAAAGCCCACTTGGAGACGGAAGAATGCAAGGCGATCGTGAGGACCGCATCCGCCACCGCGCCTATGAGATCTGGGAGCGCGACGGGCGACCGGAGGGACGGGGAGAGGACCATTGGGCGCAGGCCTGCGCCGAGATCGAAGCCGAGGATCGCGCGGCCGTGACGGCGGAGCCGGTCGCCTTGGTCGCGGCCGTCAAGGACGCCGCCGCGGGCGCTGTGAAGAAGGCGGTCCGCCGGACGAAGACGGCGGCGACCGAACTGCTGGGCGTCGGCCTGAACGCTGTGGTCGATGTCGTCGAGGAGGCGGTCGCGCCCAAGAAGCCCCGCGCCCGCAAGGCCAAGGACGAACCCGCGGCTGCAAACGAGACCCCGGCCGAAACCTCAGCCGAAACTCCGGCCGCGGCGCCGGATCCGGCAACCCCGAAGGTGGTGAAGCCCTCCCGCACCAAGGCTGTGAAGGCGGAAACGGCGAAGCCGGCGGCTCCGCGCGGCCGCCGCAAGCCGGCCGCGTCGGATACCGAACCGGCCCATTGACCCGCACCGGCCCTGCGCGCTCCTAAACACAGGGGCGGATGTAGGGCCGGTTCGCTTCCCACAGCTCGTCCAGGATCTTTACGGCGGCGTCGGTGGAGTTCACCACCGGGTCGATCAGCAGGGCCTGGAGCGCCAACTCCTTCGAAGCGTGGACCGCGGCTTCGACGGAGAGTTGCTGCACGCTTGCCTGGACGTGCAGCAGTTTGGCGATCGGGTCGGGCAGGGGGCCGAGCGAGACCGGGTGGACGCCCGCCGCATCGGCCAAGAGCGGCACCTCCACCGCCAGATCGGGCGGCAGGTTGGGAATGGCGCCCTGATTGTAGACGATCCCCGATTCGATGAAACGCTTCTGGTTGTGCAGCACCCCGGCGATGACCTGGACGGCCCGCTCGCCCCAGGACGGTTGAGTCCAGTCGTCCGGCACCGGGGTCGTCCCGGTGGTCACCCCGTCCATCAGCGCGTTGAGGATCCCGCGCCCGCGCTCATCCTCCGTGAAGTCGAATCCATGCTCCCCGCCTTCCCAGCCGTAGGGAAGGTATTCGCCCATATGGTCGTCGCTGCAGGTCGGCCACAGGCCGAAGCTGTTGAACAGGCGACGGGTCAATGGCGTGAAGGTCGGATCGTGGGTCTTCTCCCGCTCGCGCAGCAGCGGGTAGAGGTCGCGTCCGGTCGCCTTGTCGCGGATGTGCATCAGCCACTGGAAGTGGTTCAACCCGGCGCCCCAGACCTCCACGTCCTTTTCGGCCATGCCGAGGATCTGGCAGATGAACCAGCGCGCCAGGAAGATCCCGTGGCACAGGCCGAGCGTCTTGACCTTGCTGTATTTGCCGAGTCCCAGGACAACCCGGCTTTCCGGATTGGACAGGTTGATGAATTGGGCGTCCGGGCACAGCTCCTCGATGTCGCGGGCGAAGTCGAAGATCAGGGGCAGGGTGCGCAGCGTGAAGAACAGGCCGCCGGGTCCGCCGTTTTCGCCCAGCGTGTGGCGGATGCCGTGCTTCTTCGGCACCTCGAAATCGAGCTTCCACAAGCGGTTGCGGTCGATGGCGACGGAATTGACGACGAATTCGGCACCCCGCAGGGCGGCGCGGCGGTCGGTGGTCTGTTCGATGATCAGACCGGCATCGCCCTTGGCGTTCAGGAGGCGGGCGAGCGCGGTCATGCGGTCGAGCGCCTCCGGATTCGTGTCCACCAGCGTCAGGGTGCTGCCCGCCAGTTCCCTTGTGGTGAAGAGGTCGCGGTACATGCTCAGCCCGAAGGCCGCGCTGCCGGCGCCCAGAAAGACGATCTTGGTGGTTTTGGCAGTGGTAACGGCCATGGGATGCCTCCCGCCGGCGGGAATGCTGCTGTGCTGATTTGTCAGGGCAGCCGCCTTGGGTGAAGCATACACTTGTTAAGACGAAGAGACTATACCCGATGGTCAGAATAAGTGTGGCCTTCTCTTCGCTTGCGCAACATGGCCTTCGCGCTCGCAACAGTGCGCCTGCAGCATAATCACTTAAGGGAGTCCCCATCATGGCCCTCTTCACTTTTCCCAAGGACTTCCTGTGGGGAGCGTCCACCGCGGCCTATCAGATCGAGGGGGCGATCCACGAGGACGGGCGCGGCCCCTGCGTGTGGGACACCTTCACCGACGCCGGGCGCATCCAGGACGGCAGCAGCGCCGCCGTCGCCTGCGACCATTACCACCGCTGGGCGGAGGACATCGCCCTGCTGAAAAACGCGGGCTTCAACGCCTACCGCTTCTCCATCGCCTGGCCCCGCATTCTTCCCGGCGGGACGGGAGCGGTGAACGCGGCGGGCCTCGACTTCTACGACCGGCTGGTGGACGGTCTGCTGGCCGCGGGAATCCGCCCCATGGCCTGCCTCTACCACTGGGACCTGCCGCAACCCTTGGAGGACAAACTTGGTCCTCAAGGGGGAGGCTGGCAGGGCAGGGAGATTGTCGGCCCCTTCGCCGATTACGCGCGCATCGTCGCCGCCCGGCTGGCCGACCGGGTGAAGGACTGGATGATGCTGAACGAGCCGAACGTGGTCGCCACCCACGGCTACGGCACCGGGGAGCACGCGCCCGGCCACAGGCTGGGCGAGACCGGCATCCTGCGCGCGCTGCACCACCAAAATCTGGCGCAAGGGGCGGCGCTCCGCGCCATATCGGCGGAGCATTCCGGCCTGACGCTTGGCACCGTCATCAACCTCCAGCCCTGCCGGGCCGAGAGCGACCGGCCGGAGGACGTTGCGGCGGCGGCCCGCTGGGATGCGGTGTGGAACCGGGTGGCTCTGGACGGCGTGATGCGCGGCAGAATCCCGGATTTGATGGCGGAGCGGATGAAGGATTTCGTGCTGCCCGGCGACGAGGAGGCGATCCGCTTCCCCATTGACCTGCTGGGCATCAACTACTACTCGCGCATGACCATGAAGCACGAGACGGGGCATCCGTTCGACGTGTGGTGGGGCGACGCCCAGTGCGACCGCTGGACCGCCATGGCCTGGCCGGTCCAGCCCGACGGGCTCTACGACCTGCTGATGGAGTTCAAGCGCGACTACGGCAACCCCGCCGTCTTCGTCGCGGAGAACGGTGCGGCCTATGACGACGTGGTGACGCCGGACGGGCGGGTGCACGACGCGGAACGCGTGGCCTTCCTGCGCGACCATGTGGCGTCGGTCGGCCGCGCCCTGGCCGATGGCTGCAACGTGACGGGCTATCTGTGCTGGAGCCTGCTGGACAATTTCGAATGGGCCTTCGGCCTGTCGAAGCGGTTCGGCATTGTCCGCGTCGATTACGACACGTTGGTTCGCACACCCAAGGACAGCTACCGTTTCCTGAGCGACGTGGCGAAGAGTGGGCGGCTTGATCTCGCGTGAAGAACAGGAGGGCAGGCTGTATGGAGCGATGCTCCGTCAGCCTGCTCTTCTTGCCGAGAGAGAAGATTTGAGAGCATTGATGGTTTGTAATCTAATTATTAGAAATTCAAGAATTTCCCATTAATTTATTCTTCGTAATATTGGTTGAATCTGGTCCGGCAGCACACGCCATGCGTTCAGGGGCACCGGAGGAAGCCATGGGAATTTCCGACGTCTCGGCATCCTTGTTCCAGGCCGCCGCCGCGGCCTCCGTGCAGGCGAAACCCACCACTGCCAAGGCCGGCGTCACGGACGGGACGGGACCGGCCGCCTCTTCCAAGACCGACAAGGTCGATCTCAGCGATATGGCGTCGGCGCTCAAGGGCGATGCGCTCGACCTGTTCACAAATCTCTCGGCGGAGGATCGGACCTCCCTGGGCAAGCTCGTTTCCAGCGGGGCACTGTCGGCGGATGAACTCAACGACGCGCTGTCGTCCGCACTGAAATCGGAGCGCAAGAAGGCGTTCTGGCAGTCCACGAAGGAGGACGCGGATGCAGGAGGCACCGCCGAAGGAGCGGCGCGCCAGCAGAACATGAAAGCCATCTCGGATCGCATGGAATCAACTTTGGAGAGCCGGTATGCAGCCATGGATCGGCCTGGAATGAGCCCCCAAGACCGCTTGGCTGCGCTGAGTAAGCTGAGCGCAGACCTGAAGGATATGCAGGATTCCTGGGACCAGGTGGCGGGTATCGGCATGCCGATGAATGCCTACACGCTCAAAGGGGGCGATGAACGTTTCTTCGCAACGTCGAAAGAGCAGGCGGCCGGGCAGAAATTAAAGGATCTGGGATTCCACTCCAGGACCTTTGACAAGGTGCTTTCGAGCCAATCCAAGGATTTTGCGCAGAAGTATCTGTCTGAGGAAGGGACGTCCCAGATGTCTTTAGGGAATGCGAACAAGTAGCTCTGCGACGCCTTCAGTGTTGGGGTTTTCCATATTATCAGAGTTCAAGCATAGCGGGCCTGCGGACCCAATCATTCCTGTCCCCGAATTGTCACATCGGAGTCAAGCGGAAGCGGTGCTATCGACGGTGTCGTGTCACCACTGCGTTCGCCCATGCATTCCGTTGGAACTCACATCGCTTCAAGGTCCGGTGACGCCGAGAACGTCCGCGCGGCCATCGTCGTGCCGACCTACAAGCATTCGGGCCTGCTCGTCGAAGCGCTTTCCACCGCGCTCGCCCAGGACACGGACTTCGCCTATGCCGTGGTCGTGGTCAACGACGGCTGCCCCTTCCCGGAGACGGAACGGGTGTGCCGGGAGTTCGCGGCGGCCCATCCGGGACGGCTCTATCATCTGCGCAAGCGCAACGCCGGGCTGAGCGCGGCGCGCAACAGCGGGATCGCCTTCGCGCTGGACGCCTTTCCAGCGCTGGAGGCGGTCTATTTCCTCGATTCCGACAACCGAATCCGGCCCCATCTGCTGCAACGCATGCTGGACGCTCTGCGGGCGGCGGGGCCGGAGGTCGGTTGGGCCTATCCGGACGTCGACAAGTTCGGCTTCTTCGAATTCTGCGACATGTCCGGCGCCTATTCGCCGCTGGAGCATCTGTTCCGCAACGTCAGCGAGGCCGGCAGCATGGCGTCGCGCCGCCTGCTGGACAGCGGCGCCCGCTTCGACGAGGCGATGCGTCAGGGCAGCGAGGATTGGGAGTTCTGGCTGCAAGGGCTGGAATGCGGCTTCCACGGCGTCCATGTGCCGGGCACCGGCTTCGGCTACCGCCGCCGCGGCGAGAGCATGCTGACCGAATCGGAGCGCGATTACCGCCCCATCCTGACCCACATCCAGAAGCGTCACCCCGCGCTGTTCGCGGTCCAGGCCGTGCTGCGGGCGGAGGCGGCGGTCGGGCGACGCTACGCCGTTTATCTGCCGGACCGCGCCGTCGTCCGCTGCGTCACCGACCCCGCGGCGGGCGAGAAGGACGTGCCGCTCGCCGACTTCGTACGCCGCGTCCTGCGCGCGCCGGAGCGGCCCGGCTATGGGGAGTGCCCCGGCCTGCTGGCGGTCATGGACTCCGGCCTTTACGAGTTGCTGACGCGCCATGGCCTGCTGCGCGGCGCCCTGTGGGTCCTGGAGCGCGCGGCGGACCAGGCGACCCTGGTGCGCGCCGCGGTGACGGCGCGGGCAGCGGAAAGCGGCTGCGCGCTGTCCTGGTCCGGCGCACCGGTTGGGCTGCAGGCGGATGCGCCGTTCCCTCTGCCGGACGGCGATGCGGCCATGGCGATGCTGCCCACCGCGGTCATGCTCGACCTCGTGCGGCGCCAGCCGGCGGGCACCCCCTCGCTGGAGCGGGACCCCCGGAAGCCCTGCGCCGAAGCCCGGCTGAGCCTCACCCTGGCGCTGCCCGGCGCAGTGCAACCGCCGGCCGGCGCCGATGCCGCCCTGTCCACGCTGCGCGAGGCGATGGCCGCGGCGTGGTCGCGGCCGTCCAACAGCGGCTGGGCGGCGGCACCCATCGACCGTTACCGCGCCGGGGTCGCCGCGCCGGAGGATGTCTACCAGACGGTGCATCGGCTGCCCTCGGTGCTGCCGCTGCTCCATCCCGCGGGAAACCGGCGGCTGGCCGCGCTGGTGGCCGATCCCGCCGACGCTGGGGGATTGGAAACCGCCGTCCGCATGGCCCGCTGGCTGGCCGGGAAGGGCTATGACGCGCATCTGGTGGCGTTGGGCGGAGGCCTGTCGCTGACAACGGAGACGACGGAGGCGTTCGCCTCGGTCATTCCCCATCCGCTGCCGCTGGTGCTGCCCGAACGCCCGCTGACCCGCCGCGACGCCTACCTGGGAACGCCGCTGCGTCCGCTGGGCGCGGTCGAGGAGGATAGGGCGGTCGGCACGCTGGCCGTCTTCGATTTGGTGGTGACGGTGCGGCACGGTGCGGTGCATCCGCTAATGGGTCGGCTGCGCGCGCTCGGCGTGACAGGCTGGGCGATTCTGGGGCCGTCCGCCGCCCCGGACGCGCCGTCCCAGGCCGATGCGGTCAACGGCTGCGCCGCTTTCGAGCATGCCTACCAGACCGTCGTGCCCCTCGACGTCCGGACTTTTCGCCTGTGCCAAGGGCTGGGGATTCCGCCGGACAAGCTGCGGCGCTGGGAGGGTGCGACGGAGCCGGACACCGACCCCGATTGGGCAGCTTGCGCCCCTCTGTCCTCGTGTCTTCCCGAGCCATCCGCGGCCGCCTGAGAAGGGTGTCATCATCATGAAGCTCTCCACCCCCGCGGCCCAGTTCGCTTCCCTCTACGACGGAGCGCCGAAGATCATCGCCGTCGGCGCCTGCGCCGGGCTGGACGCGGGCGCCGTGCCCCTTCGCCTGCTTCGGCTGGTCCGGCACGACGGCGGCTATCTGCTGTTGTCCGGGGACAGCGGGCCGGAGGGGGGCGATGCGTTGCGCGCGCTGGCGATCCCACCCGCCGCCGTCCGGGCGCTGTGGTCCTGCGACGAGGCGGCGCGGCAGGACGCCGAGCGGCTGCTCGGCTGGTGGGAGGAGGCCGGCGGGTCGGACGAAGCGCCACCGCAGGTGACGGGCGACGCGTCCACGCTGCTCCACGGCCTGTTGGCACAGGCTTTGGGGGAGATCGACGGGTTGCACCGCCGCAACGCCGGGCTTCAGCAGACCCTGTCGACCCTGCGGGAGGAGTGGGGACGCTCCGCCCGTTTGCCGCCTGAGGCGGTGGAGCTTCTGGACGCCCTGCGCCTCAGCCCGCTGCGCTTGGTCTTCGCCACGCCGCGCCCGGTGGGAGCGCTGCCGGTGCCGCTGCGCCATGGCCGGAACCCCGCGGGGGCGGCTGAGATCGTGCAGCGCCTGCCGTCGGGCGCGCGTGGGCTGGCGGGAATCGACCTGCATCTGGACCGGGCGCCGAAGGGAAGCGGGGTCCTCGCCGTGGCCCTGACCGGAGTGGAGACCGGCGAAACCATCGCGGAATGGACGCTGTCCTTCGGCGAGTTGCGATCGGGCTGGCTGCCGCTGCGCCTGCCGGCCGCCTCCACCCGGATGGATCGTCTTCTGGACCTGCGGATCGGCGCCACCGGGGTGGTGACGGAGGCGCCGTGCCTGTCGTTGGCTCAGGCCGGTCTGCTCGACGAATACACCGTCGCACCGCCGGCCCGCGCCATAGGACAGCCGGCCATGCTGGCGCTGCGGCTGTGGGGCGGGCTGCCGGGGCTGGAGTACGGCCCGGCGGCCCATCTGGCGCCGCGGCCGGCGCCAGCGCACATGGTCTGGCCGCTGACCGAGCCGGTGCTGGCGCAACTGCGCAAAGGGCGGGAGTTCGAGGCGACCTTCCCCTGGTTCGGCCTGCTGCGCGGCGGGCGCGTTCTGCTCCACCCGCTGCATGGCGTCGTCACGGCGGCCCACATCCCGCTGGACGAGGTGCCGGGCGTCGTGGCGGTGCGAGTGCGGGCGGTGATTGACGATCCGCGCTGCCGCACCCCCGTCGCCTGCAAGCTGGTCGCCGCCCCATCGTCGCTGACGGTGGACGAAGCGGAGCGGGAGGAGGGAGTCCTTGCCTCCAGCGGCTGGATGGTGCTGGAAGAGCCGCGCCGCCCGCTCGACCTGTCGGCGGTGCTGGCGACGCCCTGGTCGGGGCCGATGGCGCTTCATCTCTTCACCGACATCCCGGACCGTGGACACGGGCTGTACGGACGCACCATCTTTTCCGATTTCGAGCTGGAGATCGACGCCCGAACGGCCTGGGCTTACCCGCCCGCTCTGCCGGTGTCGGAAGGAATCGCGGCAACACCGTGACATGCTATGACCTTGTGGCGGCGCACCAATCCTTTGGTGCGCTGCGGGGCAAGCTGTTGGTAATAAACTGTTCGTTAGGGTGAAGGAGATCTTGCTTCAAGCCCAGGGGGTGGAAGGGCCATGTCGATCGCGTCCAGGACGCCGGACCGGTCCGGCTTCACCCGCCGTTTCCTTCATCTTGCCGGTGGCTTCTGGTCGGTTGGCTCCCGCTCGGGTGGGCGGAACTGGACGGTGTGGCTTCTCGCCGGGGCGCTGGGGCTTCTGACGGTCGGGCAGGTTGTGGTTCCCATCCTGCTGAACCTGTGGAGCCAGCATCTGTTCGACGCGCTGGAGCAGCGCTCCATGGACCGCTTCGTGCTGATGATCGCGGCGGCGGGCGGGATCATCCTGTTCAACATCGTCAACACCATCCTGCATCTGCGGGTGAAACGCCGTCTGCAATTGGGTTGGCGGACATGGCTGACGCAGAAGCTGCTGGGCGACTGGCTGACGCGCGGCCGGCAGCATCAGGTGACCTACCTGCCCGGCGACCACGACAACCCGGACGGGCGCATCGCCGAGGACATCCGCATCGCGACCGAGGCGGCGATCGATCTCGCTTTGTCGCTGTCCTACTGCGCGCTTCTGCTGATCAGCTTCACCAACATCCTGTGGCGGCTGTCGGGCTCACCGGAAGTGACGCTGGCCGGAAGCACCTTCCACGTGCCGGGTTATCTGCTCTACATCGCGCTGGTCTATGCGGCCGTCGGGACGAGCATCGCCCTGCTGATGGGAAAGCCGCTGGTGAGGGCGGTGAACCGCCGGCAGGGGCACGAGGCGTCCTTCCGCTTCGGTCTCGCCCGCGTGCGGGAAAACGCCCAGGACGTCGCTCTCCTGCACGGGGAGTCGGGGGAGCGCGACCGGCTGGGTGTGCTGTTCGGCGGGGTGCAGCGGGGCTGGAACGGCCAGACGCACGCGCTGTCCAACATGATGATCTTCAGCGCCGCCTATTCGGTGCTGTCCGCCGTTTTTCCGATTTTGGTCGCTTCGCCCAGCTACATCGCCGGGGCCATCTCGCTCGGCGTGCTGATGCAGACGGCGCAGGCCTTCCAGCAGACGGTGGGCGCCCTGTCCTGGCCGATCGACAACCTCGCCCGTGCGGCGGAGTGGAAGGCGTCGGTGGAGCGCGTGCTGGGCCTGCACGAGGCGCTGCAGCGCCTGGACCGTGAGATCGGCGGGGAGGGGACGGAGCGCATCACCGTGGAGCGCAGCGACGGCGAACACTGCCTGAGCTTCCGTGGTCTGTCCATCGCCGAGCCGGACGGGCGCCGCGTGGTGGAGCCCTTCGACCTGGAGATCCGCCCCGGCGAGCGCCTGCTGATCGTCGGCGACCCGGCGGCGGCGGTGCGGCTGTTCCGGGCGGTGGCGCGGGTCTGGCCTTGGGGAGGTGGGAGCATCGTCCTGCCTTCGCTCACCCGTGTTTTCTTCATGGCCGAACGCCCCTATCTGCCGCACGACACGTTGCGCGCCGCTCTCAGCTACCCCCTGGGGGCGGAGACGGTGGGCGACGTCGCGGCGATGGAGGCGTTGGAGCGGGTCGGCCTCGGCCATCTGCGGCCGCGGCTGGACGAGTCCGACAGCTGGGACGAGGTTCTGGCGGTGTCGGAGCAGCAATTGTTGGGCTTTGCCCGCCTCCTGATCCGCCGTCCGGATTGGATCTTCCTGGAAGACGCCACCGACAGCCTGAACCCGCGGACCGAGGAGGCGATGCTCCGCCTGATCGACAGCGAGTTCCCCGACGCCACCCTGATCACCATCGGCAGCCACCCCGGCCTCGAAGCGCACCACCTCCGTAAGCTGGTGCTCGAACGGGTGGGCGACACCGTCCGCATGCGCGAGGAGCCATGCGGGGACCGGAGAGTCGCGGCGGTCGCGGAGTAGGGGCGTCAGCCCGTGACTCCGATGGCCTCCAGGATCAGGCTCCGGTCCAATTGCGGGTCGGCGGTCGGCGGAGTGCGTTCCAGCCGGTCGAGCAGAGCGGCGACGGACGCGGCAAAGCCGGGCCGGTCCTTCTCCGTCAGGATTTGCACGAACAGGCCGTCACCGCAGCGGAACAGGCGGCCTTCCGCAGGGATGGACAGGATGGACGGTCCGTCGCCGCGCCGGACCGCGTCGTCGGTTCCCGCCGTCAGGGCGATCTGGTCCAGGAAATAGTGCAGCCGCCGCTCCGCGATCCAGGAGACGAGGAACCGGCGGATCCGGTCGAACAGGGCGATGACGGCGGGATCCGGCCGAAGCACCACCAGCCCGCCGCCCACGCCGTCATACAGCCGGGCCAGATTGTTCGGGAAATACTGGAGCGCCAGAGGGCTTGCCGGTGACAGCGGGGCCAGGAAGCCCGCCGGCTCGGACAGCAGGCAGGCGTCGATGTCGGTCACCAGCAGCGGCGCCTGGTACAGCCTCGCCAGACGCGGCACGCGCAGAAAACGGGCAAAGGTGTAGAAGGTGGTCCGTTCCTGCGCCGTCAGCCCGGCGGGGGAGGTCTCGCGGCTCCAGCCGAGCCGGACATGGCGCAGCCGTTCCTGCAGCGCCGCGACGCGCGCCGCTGTGTCCGGCCGGGGGTCGAGGATGTGGAGGTGCGCGGCCTGACCGGGGATGGAAAAGCGATCCAGGCTGACGAGGAACAGCGGGCCGAACCGCTCCAGATAGCCGCTGTCGCAGGAGGCGACGACAACCGGTCCGTTTCCCGGTGGCGCCAGTTTCTCCAGCACGAAGGCGGCTTCCGATTCCGTTTCCGCGGCGGTGGGCAGCGCTTCGATCCGGCGGGCGAAGCCGTCACCGGTCGGGATGTGGGCGAGAAAGGGCAGGTGGGGCTCCGCGCGCCGGAACGCGTCCTGCGCCTCCTCCTCCTTGCCCAGCCGGGTGGCCAGGGATCCTTGAAGGAACAGCGCCCAGGCGTGGAGTTCGGCGTCAACACCGCGGAAGGCGGCGACCGCGGGTGGGAGCAGGGCGGCCACCCGGTCCAGCCGGCCCTCGCCGACCAGGAGGTTGCCGATGCGGACCAGATGATAATAGGCGGTCTTCCAATGAAACCGCCCCTCCCGGCTGAGGCGTGCCACCTCCAGCAGCGTGGCGACGCAGGCGTCCCGCCGTCCGGCCGCTTCCTGCACTTCCGCGCTCCGCTGCCAGGGGGTGGGGTCGGTCGGGGTCAGCGCCTTCAAGCGCTGGAAGAGCGCCAGACACTCGTCCACCGAGCCGGCCTGCCGCAGCGCGGTCGCCTGGGCCAGCATCCGTTCGGGCTGATCGGGCGCCAGCGCAGCGCAGCGGCGCAGCACGTCCACCGCCTCCGCGGGGCGCCCGGCCTCCAGCAGCGCGGCGCCCAGATTGACGGCGGAGTCCTCTCCCTCGGCAGTGGTGCGCAGGGCGCGGCGATAGCCGCAGGCGGCATTGTCGGCGTGTCCCGCCGCCTGCTCCGTGCGGGCGAGGTTGAAGAGAAGGGCAGGGTCGGCGGGGGCGCAAGCCAGCCCGGCGCGAAGCTGGCGCAAGGCCTCATTCCTCCGGCCAAGCGCCTCCAAGACCGACGCGGCGTTCATCCGCGTCTCCGGCGCCTCGGGGCGGAGGATCAGGGCGCAGCGGAAGCGCGCCAGCGCCTCCTGTTTCTGACCCATTTGCTTGAGGATGTTGCCGAGGCTGAAGAAGGCGTCGGCGCTGGGCTGGAGCGCGATGGCGCGGCGCAGGCTGCCGACGGCTTCCGCCAGCCGCCCCTCGGCGCGCAGGGCGCGGGCGAGATTGGCATGGTAGGCGCCGGAGTCGGCCTTCCGCGCGATGGCCGCGCCGATCAACTCCACCGCGCGGGCGTTGCGTCCCGTCTGCGCGCAGAGGACTCCATAGAGGTGCAGGGCGTCGGGATGGCCGGGCAGGGCGGCCAACGCCGCGGCGTAGAGCGGCTCGGCCTCCGCCAGCAGTCCGGCCTGATGGAGCGCCGCGGCCTGCCGAAGCTGCGCGATCGGGTCCGTCATGGCCGGGTCAGGAGTCCCGTCCCAGGGCGCCGCCGATCAGGGCCGAAAACCATTTCGCGGATTCCTTCGGTGTGCGCTTCTGGGTCTCGAAGTCGACGTGGACGATGCCGAACCGCGTGGCGTAGCCGCCGCCCCATTCGAAGTTGTCGAGCAGCGACCACACGAAGTAGCCGCGCACGTCGGCCCCGTCCTTCACCGCCCTTGCCAATTCACCGATGCAGGCTTGCAGATAGTCCAGCCGCTCCCGGTCCATAACGATTCCCTGCGCGTCCGGGGACTCCGGCGCCTTGGTGCCGTAGCCGTTTTCCGTCACGTAGATCGGCAGACGGTAGCGCGCGGTGGCGTGCATCAACGCCTCGTGGAAGGCGCTGGGCTGAAGCGGCCAGCCGATGTCGGTGCGCGGCATGCCCGCCGGCGGCGCGCCAAAGCCGCAGCCCCAGACGGCACCCGGCTCGGCCTGGGCGAAGAGGGGCGCGTAATGATTCATGCCGAACCAGTCCAAGGGCCGGCAGATCCGCGCCATGTCGCCGGCCTGGACGTAGGGTTCGATGGCGCGGGCGATGCGCGGCGGGTAGCGTCCCAGAATCTGCGCGTCGGGGAAGCACAGATTCCACAACTCGTCGAACAGGGCCGCCGCCTCGACGGTCTCGGGCGCCGGGTCGGCGGGTCGGCAGGGCTGGAAACTGTGCACCGCCCCGATCAAGGCGCTTGGCACCAGATCGCGCAGCACGTCCACCCCGGCCCCATGGGCAAGATTGACGTGGTGGATGACTTTCAGATGCTCCCCGCGGTCTGACACGCTGGGAGCGCCCCAGCCGAGCGCATAACCGAACAGGGTGAAGACGGAGAACTCGTTGAAGGTTGCCCAGCGTGTCACCCGGTCGCCGAACCGGCGGGCGCAGAGCACAGCGTAGTCGGCGTACCAGCCGGCGCTGTCCCGGTTCGCCCAGCCGCCGAGATCCTGCAACGCCTGCGGCAGGTCCCAATGGTAGAGGCAGGCCCAAGGCTCGATCCCCGCTTCCAGAAGCCGGTCGATCAGGCGGTCGTAGAAGTCCAGCCCGGCCTCGTTGACCACCCCGCGCCCTCGGGGCAGCACCCGCGGCCACGCCACGGAGAAACGATAGGCGCCGACCCCGATGTCCCGCATCAGCGCCACATCCTCGGCATAGCGGTGGTAATGGTCACAGGCGACGTCGCCGGTGTCGCCGTTGTCCACCCGGCCCTTCAGGCGGCAGAAGCTGTCCCAGATGCTGGGCGCCCGCCCATCCTCGGCCGCGGCCCCTTCGACTTGAAAGGCCGACGTCGAGGTTCCCCACAGAAATCCGGTGGGGAAATCGGGGTGGAGTAGGGGCTTCGCTCGCCGCACAGCCTTATGTTCCAAGGGAAACCGCTCCGTCGAACCGTTCGCTCGTTATTATGCCTGTTTCTTGACCATTCCGCCAAAGGTAGTATGGGTATGGACGATCGGCGCGGAATGGAGACGGTGATGGCGGACCTGCCGAGGGATTTTGTTTGGGGCGTCTCCACCTCCGCCTATCAGATCGAGGGGGCCGCGGCGGCGGACGGGCGTGGCCCCAGCATCTGGGACACACGCTGCCGCACGGCGGGCGGGGTGGTCAACGGTGACACCGGCGACGTCGCCTGTGACCATTACCACCGCTACGCCGAGGATGTGGCGCTGATGCGGGACATCGGGGTCGGCGCCTATCGCTTCTCCGTGGCGTGGCCGAGGGTGTTGCCGCGGGGGCGCGGGGCGGTCAACGAGGCCGGGCTGGACTTCTACGACCGCCTGATCGACCGCCTTCTGGAGGCGGGGATCGAGCCCTGGCTGTGCGTCTATCACTGGGATTTGCCGCAGGCCTTGCAGGATCTCGGCGGCTGGGCGAACCGGGACAGCGCCGGTTGGTACGCCGACTACACGACACTGCTGGCGCGGCGCTACGGCGACCGGGTGAAGCGCTGGATCACCTTCAACGAGTTCTCCGTCTTCACCCTGTTCGGCTACGCCATTCCCTGGGCGGCTCCTGGCATCACCGACCGAGAGCAGCATCTTCGCGCCATCCACCACGTCAATCTTGCCCATGGGGCCGGGGTGGACGCGATCCGCGCCCTCGTTCCAGGGGCCTTGATCGGAGCGGTGCACAACCGGCAGCGGGTGCTGCCGGAAGGCGGCCGGCCGGATAACGCGGAGGCCGCCGCCCTTCTGGACGAGCACTGGAACCTGACCTTCTGCGACCCGCAGCTTCTCGGCCATTACCCGCCGCGCGTTGCCCGCGCCATCGAGCCTTACGTGAAGGCCGGCGACATGGCGCGGATCTGCCGTCCCATGGACTGGTTCGGGCTGAATCACTATGGCCCGATCTTCGCCCGCGCGAACCCGGACATGACCTGGGGCTATGGCTGGGGCGACGCGCCGCCCGATTCGCCGACATACGGTGTCGGATGGGCGGTTTTCCCCGACGCCTTCCGCGACGAGCTGCTGGAAATCACCCGCCGTTACCGCATGCCGATCGTCATTACGGAAAACGGCTGCGGCGGCAGCGATTCGCCGGACGAATCGGGCGGCATCGACGATCAGCACCGAATCAACTATCTCCGGCTCTATAACGCCTCAATGCAAGAGGCGATTCGCGGCGGAGCGGACGTGCGCGGTTACTTCGTCTGGTCGCTTCTGGATAATTTCGAGTGGGGAAGCGGTTACGGCAACCGTTTCGGCATCGTCCACGTCGACTTCGAATCGCAGAAACGCACGCCGAAAGCCTCTGCCCGCTGGTACGCGGATCTGATAAAGCGCGCGCGTTCAGCCGCCTGAACGGGCGGCGATTTCATCACCAAAGTCTACTATTTTCACTCGACTGGCCTGCCCGTCCGCGTGTCCTGCATGAAACACATTACACATTTGCATGTTAAACCTGATGCACAGGCTTGCGCTTTGCGCATCACTTTGCCCATCCTCCGTCCTGGATCATTCGTTCTCGAAGGAAACTGACATGCAAAGCAGCGACACCGACGGTTCTGAGAATTCGGCCACCGATTTGGTTGCCATGACGGGTAAGATCGTTGCGTCTTATGTCCGCTCGAACCAGATCGCGGTGAATGATCTTCCGAACCTCATCCGGATCGTCCACCAAAGTCTGTCGGGCACGAGCCGCCCTGTGGAACCGGAAGCGGTTGAACTGCGCCCTGCCGTGCCGGTGAAGAAGTCGGTGATGCCGGACTACATCGTTTGCCTTGAGGATGGCAAGAAGCTGAAGATGCTGAAGCGCTATCTGCGCACGGCTTATGGAATGACGCCGGACGAATACCGCCGGAAGTGGGGTCTGCCCGCGGATTATCCGATGACCGCCCCGAACTATGCGGAGCAGCGCTCCGCATTCGCCAAGTCGATTGGTCTCGGCAAGAAGGCGGCCGCACCGGTCAAGCCGGCCCGCCGTGGTCGCGCCAAGAACGTCGCCTGATCTGGCATCCGCCCCGAACCGCCCCTTTCCCCGCGTGTTGGGAAAGGGGCGGCGGCTGAGATTGCGCGCTTCTTCCGCCGGCCTCAGCGTTGCGCGATGCGCGGCGTGGCGAGGCTGTTCAGGCTGGTGATCCATTCCGACAGGGTGACGAACCGGCAGCCGCGTGTGCGCAGCAGGCCGATGGCCCGGGGAAGGGCTTCCGCGGTCGCGTTGTAGGTGGTGTGCATCAGGACCACGCTGCCGATGGTGCCGGTGGCGTCGAGCTGCGCCATGATCTTGCCGGCGTCGCGGGTGAACCAGTCGCGCGTGTCGACGTTCCACAGCGCCGGGCTCATCTTCTCCTGCTCGACGGCACTCAGCGTGTCGCTGTTCCAGCGGCCGGCGGGTGGGCGGAACAACACCGGGTCGGCGCCCGCTTCGGTCAGGATGCGGTTGGTTTCCGCAATCTGCGCGCGTTGGGCCTCGGTGGTCAGGGTGCGCATGTTCGGGTGGGTCAGGCTGTGGTTGCCGACCTCGTGGCCTTCCTGGACGATTCGCTTGATGATTCGCGGGTGGCGGACCGCGACGTTGCCGATGGGGAAGAAGGTTGCCCGCACCCCTTCGGCGCGCAGGATGTCGAGGATGCGCGGGGTCACCGCCGGGTGCGGTCCGTCGTCGAAGGTCAGGGAGCAGAGATTCCATCGGCTGGCCTTCAGCGCCCCGATGTCCACCCGCGCTTCGTTGCCGGGCACGATGGCGGCGATCCGCGACAGGCGGGCGGCTTGCCGCTCGATCTCCTGCATCTCCCGGCTCTGGTCCGGGCTATAGGTGACGACGCCGTTGTGGTCGTTGTCCTCCGACGTGGCGGCGGGCGTCGCAGCCGCCGGCTGTTCGGCGGTGGCCTCGACCACGAGGCAACTGCCGCCTCCGCCGACGATTCGGCGGCAGACGAAGTTGGGATCGAGGTCTGGCAGGGGCGCGGCCCGCAGGACAAAACCGGAATCGGGAATCTCGGGCCTTTGCAGGAAAACCCGGGGAACGAGATCGGCAACCATATCGGGCTGGCGCCGGACGACCGCCTTCCAGGCAACCCAGGCGTCGGCTTCTGTCCGGTAGACGCCGAATTGCAGCATCTTGGCCGGATGTCCGTCCGCGTCCTTCCGCACCATTGTCACGGTTGCCAGATGCGCCGGGTCCGCCGCCCGGACTGGAGAAGCGAACGCGCCGGTGACCATGGACGCCATCAGGCCCGCGACCAGGAACCGGAAACGGGACCGTCTCCGCGCCGTGGCGGGGCCGAACATATGCGAGTTGGAGAGACCCGAACCTGAAATCATGTGCGATCGACCATCAACATCGCCGCGGTGAGATCAGGTGTGGGCGATACCTCTTATGAGATAGAGCAAAATTTATCATGTCTCCATAAGGATCGTTGTCGAAGGAGAGTTGTCACGGATTTCTCCGGTATATTTACCATAATGCGCCTTATGGGATTTTTTCGGTCGGGCGTGGGGATGGCTGGTCGGGCCACTCCGGCCATCGGCTTCCTGCTTCTGCCTTCCGCTCCTGGGAGCCGACCCGCGCGAATCCCCCGTCAGCGCCGCCGCAGCAGGGTCACGCCATCGCCCACGGGCAGCATGCACAGGGCCACCCTCTCATCCTCCAGACGGGCCTTGTTAAAGGCACGGATGGCCTCGGTCTTGTGCTTGCGATCGCCGGGGTCGGCGACTCGCCCACGCCACAAGGTGTTGTCCACCACGATCAGCCCGTTGCGCCTCAGGAGGCGCAGGCATCGCTCGTAATAGGCGCTGTAATTTTCCTTGTCCGCGTCGATGAAGGCGAAATCGAACGACTCGTCCCCGCCCTCTGCGATGAGTTTGTCCAGGCTGTCGAGCGCGGGTCCGATGCGCAGGTCGATCTTGCTTGCGACTCCAGCCTCGCACCAGATCGCGCGGGCCTGCGACGTCCATTGTTCGTTGATGTCCAAGCTGACGACGCGGCCATCCTCGGGTAAGGCTTGCGCCACCGTCAGCGCGCTGTATCCGGTGAATGTGCCGATATCCAAGGTCCGGTGCGCGCCGATCATTTCGACGAGGAAAGCCAGAAGCTGGCCTTC
This sequence comes from Azospirillum sp. P4_B5, assembly GCF_056402275.1. Taxonomy (NCBI): domain Bacteria; kingdom Pseudomonadati; phylum Pseudomonadota; class Alphaproteobacteria; order Rhodospirillales; family Azospirillaceae; genus Azospirillum; species Azospirillum sp. P4_B5. The sequence goes on along the minus strand of NZ_JBFUHT010000018.1, from coordinate 2,660 downwards.
TTCCGGGGCGATCTGATAGTGGGCCTCGGTCAGCGTGGCCGTTTCAGCGCGCAGCTTCGCCTGGATGGCCGTCTCGCGCAAAGAGACGTCGAGCATGTACCGGTAGATGGCCTCGGGCATGAAGATCGACTGTACGGTCAAGAAATCCGCTCCCCAAACTGGCCGTCCGCTCCTGCGGACGTCCGTTCACATGTGGGGAGCGATGGCGATTCCGAAAGGATTTCCCGCGTTTCCGACGGTCGCGTCTGCAACCGGTTAATCTGGATTTCGCCCGAAGGCGAAGCGCAGGGCGTCGGCCACGGCCAGCGGCAGCATGGAGCCGTGGCTTTCCTCAGCAAAATCATGGAAGGCCAGCCGCAAACCCGGAATCGTCGCCAGGGTGGCCGCGACCTCCCTCCCCGTCTGGCCGGAGCGCAACCGCTTCAACCGCTCGGCGTCGGCTGCAGGCAACGGGCGTTCCACCAGCCTGCCGGATGTTTCGATCAGCAGCGCCGTGCCGGCTGCCACCCCCTCGCGCGCCTTGCGGTCGAGGAATACCGCCTGCTCCCTCAGAATGGCCTGCCCGCCCCACCAGACCGCCGGGTCGGCGGCGACGTAAGTCTGAAAAAGATCCTCCCGGGTGTAGAGGACGTAGAGGGAGAACAGCCCGCCCAGCGAGTGGCCGAACAGGGTCCGGCGTTGCCGGTCGATGGGCAGGCGCGATTCGACCGCCGGGATTACCTGCGTCTCAACAAAGGCCAGGAAATCGTCGCGACCACCGGTTTCGATGACGGAGGCGCCGTCCCGCGACGGCGGAATGAGCTCTGGCGGGGTTGGTGGGGTCAGGTCGCGGTAGCGGCGTAGGATGTCGAACGGTTTGTCGGATGGATAACCGATTCCGACGATCGCCGCGGAGCCGTACGGCGTCGGCGGATTTGGGCCGATGACCTTCTCCATCATCGGCACGGTTGCGTTGCCGTCCAGCAGGTAGATGACCGGATAGCCGCCCGGTGGCGGCGGTTCGGATGGGCGGATGAGGAAGATCCGGTAATCCAGGCCTGTCCGGTCGGCGTGCAAATCGAACCGTTCCATCTTGCGGGCCTCCATGGACCCAGCCGTCACGGTTTCGGCTCCCACGGCCTGGATGCCGAAACCGGCCAAAGCCACCAGCAGCACGGTCGTGGCGAATCGGAGCATCGGCATCGGTTCCTGCGCAATCGGACGGTGTGGACCGGCGCATCGGTTGGAACCGTGCTCGCGGCGCCATGTTGTTGCACGGTCAGCAGCAGGAGAGCAATGCGATGAGAAAGCTCCTTTCCGCAACGGCGGTCACACTCGTCATGGTCGCGGCCGAACCCTCGCTCGCCCAGCAAAGCGCCGCCATCGCCAACCCGGCCAACGCCTATCGGGAGGTGAAGGACGACAACGTCATGGTGCCGTCCCTCAAGCGGACGGTCGGGCAGCTGGACGATATGGATGTCATGGGACCGGATGGCACGAAGATCGGCGAGGTCGAGGAGGTGCTGATGGACGCCTCCGGGCAACCGGTCGCCGTGGTGGTGGACGTGGAGCATGGCGTGGGGATCGGCGACAAGGAGGTCATCGTCGGGCTGGACCAACTGCGCGACGACGGGCGCAGCCTGACGACGGCGCTGTCGAACGCGCAGTTCGGAACCCTGCCGATCTGGGACGATTGAGGCCGATCCAGCCTGTCGATAATGCGTTACTGCGGCGCCATGCGGATGGCGCCGTCCAGCCGGATCACCTCGCCGTTCAACATTTCGTTTTCCAGGATGTGCTGGACAAGGCGGGCGTATTCGGAGGGCTGGCCGAAGCGCTTCGGGAAAGGCACCGTCGCGGCGAGGCTGTCCTGGACCTCTTGCGGCATGTTCAGCAGCATCGGCGTGCCGATCAGGCCCGGCGCGATGGTCATCACGCGCACGCCGCTGCGCGCCAGATCGCGGGCGGCGCAGATGGTCAGGGCGACGATGCCGCCCTTCGACGAGGCGTAGGCGGCCTGCCCGATCTGCCCCTCATAGGCGGCGACCGAGGCGGTGTTGACGATCACCCCCCGCTCTCCCGATTCCAGCGGGTCGAGCGTGCCCATGTCCGCCGCGGCGAGGCGCAGCATGTTGAAGGTGCCGATCAGGTTGACCTCGATCACCTTGCGGAAGTCGTCCAGCGCCATCGGACCATCGCGCCCGACGATCCGCTTCGCCGGAGCGACGCCCGCGCAGTTCACCGCGATGCGGGCCGGGCCATGGGCCGCGCGGGCCTCGGCCACGGCCTTCTCCGCCGACTCCGCGCTCGACACGTCGCAGAGCAGGCCGAGGCCGCCGATCTCCTTGGCCACCTGCTTGACCGCCGGCTCGTTCATGTCGAGCACGGTGACCTTGGCGCCCAGCTTCGCCAAATGGCGCGCGGTTTCCGCCCCCATGCCGGAGGCGCCACCGGTGACGATGGCGGCCTGACCGTTGATCTGCATCGCGCTCTCTCCCTGATGTCGTTTTGCTGCTGTTCGGGTTTCACATCCCGCCGGGATAGTTCGGGCCGCCGCCGCCCTCGGGGACGACCCAGTTGATGTTCTGGGTGGGGTCCTTGATGTCGCAGGTCTTGCAGTGCACGCAGTTCTGCGCGTTGATCTGCAGGCGCGGGTCGCTGCCGTCCTCCGCCCGCCCCGC
>NZ_JBFUHT010000017.1:0-91238 GCF_056402275.1 Azospirillum sp. P4_B5 | reverse complement strand
CCCAGCGTGTAGGTGTCGCTGTCCGACGCCACGGTGATCGTCACCGTCACCGTGTCGCCGACCTTGGCCGCCTGGTCGGGGATCGTCACGGTGGTGATCGACGGCGGCGTCGTGTCGGCCGTGTTGTTCGTCACCGACTGGTTGGTGACCGTCGCGGCATCGCTGCCGCCGGTCGCGTTCTGGATCGCCGCCACATCGTTGCCGCTGGTGGGATCGGTGTAGCTGACGGTGACCGTCTGCCCGTGCTGGACCGCCTGGGCCAAGGTCAGCGTGACCGTCTTGTTGACGCTGTTCACGGCGACGCTGGAGACGGTGACCGTGCTGCCGCCAGCCTTGACCTCGAAGGCGCCTGCCGCCGGGCCGTTCACGGCGTCCAGCGCGACGTCGTAGGTCAGGACCAGCGTCGTGCCCTCGACCTCGGCGCTTTGCAGGACCGGAGCGGGCGGGGCGAGCGCCACCAGGACGGACCCTGACGAGATCACCGTCATGGGGGTCAAGCCATCGTACGACGCATAGATGCTGAGGGGGAACGCACCGGAGGTGTCCGTGCCGGCGGACGTCACGTCGAAGGTCAGCGTGTAGGTTCCCTGCGCGATGATCCCCGAGAGACCGCCATCGGGAACGCCGTCAAGCTTGAGGTTCGAGACCGTCCAGCCGAACGGTGTGGCGACGTTGAAATGGAGCGTGGTCCCGACCAACCCCAGGGCGGGGGTGGTCACCGTGAACGAAACCTGAGTTGGGGTGCCGGCCGAAAAATTGGCCGTCGGGTTGTCCGGGGTCACCGTGACGTTGGGGAAGGAAATGTCCTGGAGATTGATCGCCACGGTGGCAACCTGATTGATCTCGGTGACGTTGTTGGAGGTTCCACTGTCGGTGATGGAGCGCAGGACAATGGGACGTGTTTCGCTCAGGCCGAATTGTGAGTTCGGAACCGGGCTGTTGATGAATGGCATCCCATAGGTGTTTTTGTAGCTGATGCCATCGATCATCGCGCCCATGTCGCTGTTGCTGAGCGACATTCCGCTCAACGTCACTGTGGCAACGCCGTTGACCAGCGAAACCGTGTAGTTGCCGTTGCCGAACGCACCCGAACCCGAAAAGAGCGGAATGGAGAAGCCGCCAATCGTAAGATAATTGTCGAAGCCTGGACCGACGATGTTGTGGACCGTCAACACCATGCCGGTGAAGGTCTGCCCGCTGTCGACGGTCGAGGCGGTCACCGAATCGAAGAGGTCAAATCCACCACTGCCGTTGCCACCCTGGAAGACTGGATTCTCGGTGGTGAGCGTCAGCGTCGGCGCGATGGACGTGGTGGAAGCACCCGCGACGTTGACGGTGGTGGAGACGCCGGTCAGGCTGGCGGTGTTGTTGCTGCCGCCGTCGTCGGTGACGCCGGTGATGGTGACGACGCGGTTGCCGGGCGTGACGATGCCGTTGACAGCGTCGCCGGCGTTGACGTAGGCGATGCCGTCGATCAGCGTCGCCAATTGGGTGCCGGTGAGACTGAATCCGCTCAGGGAGACCGTCGCCGTCGTGCCGCTGTACGACGTGGTGAGGACCGCCCCCGTCAGCGCCGGCGCCGTCACGGGCGTCCCGGCGGCGTTGGAGGTCAGGGAAATGGGCATGATGCCGTCGAGGGACAGCCACTCGTCGTCGACGACGTTGGTGACCGTCAGGGTCACGCTGGTGAAGACCTGTCCGACGTCGTTGGTGTCGGCGGACACACCGGAGAACAGGTCCACGGGCGCAGCGTTCTGAATGTAGGTCGGCGCGGTGCTCGTCGCCGTCAGGGTCGGCAGGCTCGAAGCCGGCGTGCCGACGTTGATGGTTGCGGAGACCCCGGTGATGTCGCCTGTGTCGACGCTGCCGCCGTCGTCGGTGAGGCCGGTGACGGCAATCATGCGCTGGCCGTCGGATGGAGTGCCGGCCGCGTTGTAATAGGTGATGTCGTTGATGAGCGAGGCCATTTCGGCATCCGACAGGGCCATGCCGGAGATCCTGATGGTCGCTGTGCCGTTGCTGACGGACACCGTCCCGGTGACCCTTGTCGCGCTCATCTGCACGGGGTCCGCAAAGTGTGACGCGCCGTCGACCAGGTAAAGTTCAAGCGGACCCATCATGCCGGGCACGGTGAAGTACAACGCTTCGTTGGCGCCATCCAGCATGCCGGTCACGGTAACCGTCATGGCGGTGAAGATCTGCCCGCTGTCGTTGGTGCTGGCCGTGGCCGATGAGAACAAGGGCTGCGTCTGGGAACCGCTGTAGGTCGGCGTGCCGCCCGTAGCGGTCACCGTGGGGGCATGAAGTTGAACCGTGAAGCTGGTTCTGAAATCCGGAATATCGACGCCGCCCTGGTTCTGGATGGCGGTGGTGCTGTCCACGGTGTCCCCGTCGTAATAACGGAGGGAGACAGCATCCCCACTTTGGAAAATGTAGCCGTTGCCAACCTCAACGATGACGGTGCTGCCAATGACGTCGACGCCGGAAACATTGTAGTAGACGCCGTTGATGCGAATCTGTCCCGACGTCGACGAGGAGCCGAAAAACTGCTGGGTGGAAGGGGGATTGTTTTCATCCAGCGCTTGATCGAAGGACAGGACGACCTTGTTGCCTCCGATTTGTCCGGATGCGGACAGGAATTTCGGAGGGCGAGCCGTCAGCACCGTAACGTTGACGTCCACCGAAACGGTGTCCAGGCCGTAGGACGCCTGGATCACGCCGGTCAGGTCGTCACCCGCCGGGTCTTCGTACCGGAAGGCGATAGAGTCATTCAGCTGGAACTGGTGGCCGACGGTGAGGGTCACGAGGTTGTCGGAAACCACAGTGCTGATCAGGGCGACCGGCGTTCCATTGATCAGAATGGAACCGGTGCCCGCGTTCACGGTGCCGTCGGTCGCCACGAAATGGGTCAGCAGCGGGTTGCTCGTGCTGTCCAGGCTGTCGTCGTACTTGAGGGTGATGGTGTTTTCGCCGGTGTAGGCGAACGCTTCGTCGAAGAACGGTGCGGCCAGCACCCCGCGATACTGGTCGATCCGCAGGGCTTCGGTCCGCACCGTGCCACGCATCCAGGCAAGATCCCAATCGCCACCCAACTCCGCGGCGCCCGTCAGAGTGCGGGACGCCGCCATGTCGGCGCCGGTGATGCCGGCCAGCGCGTCGAGGAACGACTCGCCGTGGCCGCTCGCCACGTTGCAGCCGTAGAGCAGGATGTCGCCATCCTGGGCGAGGCAAGCGCCGATGGCCGTCAACTCCGCCTCGCGCGCCGTCAGCGCCGCTTCGTCGAGCCGGGCCGCGCCGAGTTGCAACCCGCCCTCGAAGCCGTGGCACAGCACATGGAGCGCCCGGATGCCGTGGCGCCCAGCCAAAGCCTGCGCCATGACCGCCACGCCGTCGCGGCCTTCGCCGATCAAGACCGCCTCCACGTCGGGGGGAAGCCCCGCCCGAAGATCCCGCCAGCCGGCAAGGGCGGTGTCGATGACGGCAATCTCGGTTGCCGTGCGGAGGAAGCGACCGGAGGTGGTGACGCGCGTGGTGGGGGCGACGGTGGGCGCTTCGGACATGGCGGACGTGTTTCCTGAATGGGACGCAATCAGGGGTAGAGGTTTCTCGAAAGAAACGGTTACCCCTTTTGATTTCACATGCCCACAACATGATGGCTCGGTCAATACGTCCAATGCACGGAAGTGGTATTTGACACAGCTGTTCTGCTGTCTTCTGCAAGAATAGGCACACATTTTAATGTTTCATATTGCAGCATATTACGTTATTTGGTGCATTAATGCATTGTTAATGTGCAGAGTCGTTCCGAAAAATTCATGAATTAACTTGGTTTTTACTTTACAGATCTGCAAAAAGTGGCAATGAGTACCAGTAAAAGTGGCGCAAGCGGAAATTGCGACAGCAAGCAATGCCCGCGGTTTGCTGCGCCTCGCGTCTTGGCATGACGCAGCGACGGCGGGCGGGAAGGCCGCTCACCCTCGGTCGGGCCCTCGTCCTTCTTCGTCCGAAGGTGGCAAGCCATTCGTTCTGTTCATCGGGATGATTGCGGAAAGCCCTCCAGGGCTGACCTCACCCGGCGGCGGTCGACTCGCGCACCCGGTCGGGGGTGAAGGGCAGGTCCCGCAAGCGCCGGCCGGTCGCCCCGCGGATGGCGTTGCCGATGGCCGCGGCGGTCGGACCCTGCGCCGCCTCGCCGGTGCCAAGGAAGGGATCGCCGGGCCGCTCGACGATGTGGACGTCGATGCGGTCGGGCACGCTGGCGAAGCGCAGGATGGGGTAGCTGGCCCAATCCACCGAGGTGACGCGGGTGTCGTCGTAGGCGACGCGCTCGAACAGGGTCCAGCTCATCGCCTGGATGATGCCGCCTTCCGTCTGGTTGCGGATGCCGTCGGGGTTGACGATCTCGCCGCTGTCGATGGCGGCGGTGGCGCGGGTCATCCGCACCCGCCCGCTGCCGCGGTCCACCGACAGTTCCACGGCCAGCGCCAGATAGGCGGCGTGGTTCTTGTAGCGGGCGAAGGCGAAGCCATGGCCGAAGCCCGGCGCCGGTGCGGCGCCCGTCCAGCCGAAGCGCTCCGCCGCCAGTTCCACCACCCGGCGGGCGCGCGGGTCCTCCAGGTGACGCAGGCGGAACTCCACGGGGTCGGCGCCGGCCAGCCGCGCCAGATCGTCCATCATGCTTTCCAGCGCGAAGACGTTGGCGTAGGCGCCGAGCGACCGCAGCGCCGACACCCGCAGCGGCATGTCGGGCAGGAAGTGCCAGAGGACGCGGCTGTTCGGGATGGCGTAGAGCGGGATGGCGTTGCGGTCGCCGTTGCCGGCGGGGGTGATCTGCATCGCCGCCGGTTCGGCCGGGAAGGGGTCGGCCCGATGGCGGGCGGCCAGCAAGGCGCCGGCCCCGCCGGGACGGGTGGTGTGGGTGTTGGACCAGACGTCGAAGGTCCAGCGGTCGATGCGCCCGTTTCCGTCCAGGGAGGCCGCGGCCTCGATCATCATGGCCGGGCCATAGGGTTCCCCGGCATGCTCCTGCTCGCGCATCCATTGCACCCGCACCGGGCGGCCCGGCAGCTTGCTGGCGATCAGCGCCGCATCCGCCGCCGCGTCGTCGGCGCCGTTGTGGCCGTAGCAGCCGGAACCCTCCCTGTGGATCACCCGCACCCGCTCCACAGGCAGGCGCAGCATCTCGGCGATGGCCTTGCGGTCGGGATAGACGCCCTGGGTGTGTGACCAGACGGTCATCCCGTCCTCACCCATCACCGCCACGCCGCAGGACGGCCCGATGGAGCCGTGAAGCTGGTAGGGGCGGGTGAAGCGGGCGCGCAGGCTGCGCGGCCCGTCCGCGATGGCGCCGACCTCGCCCTTCGCGTCCACCGTGCCGACCTCGCGCTCCAGCCCGCGCAGGAGGTCGGGCAGGGGGGTGTCGCCGGGTAGGGTCGCCGGCTCCTCCCAGCGGACGGCGGCGGCGAGGGCGCGCATCGCCTTGACCGCCCGGTATTCCTTGTCGGCCACCACGGCGAGGAAGTTCCCGTCGCGCAGCACGGCGACCACCCCCGGCATCGCCTCCACCCCGGCGGCGTCGAGCGCGGTCAGCCGGGCGGCGGGGCTGGGTGGGCGGACGATGCGGGCGTGCAGCATGCCCTCCAGCCGAAGGTCCTGCACATAGGCCGCGCCGCCGGTCACCTTGGCCGGAATGTCGACGCGGGGCAGCGGCTTGCCCATCACCGACAGGCGGTCCGGCGCGGTCAGCGGGGCGTCCGCCGGCACATCCACGGTCAGGTCGAGCGAGGTGGCCAGTTCCCCATAGCCGAGCACCCGCCCGTCCGGCGCCGTCACCCGCTTGTCGGCGAAGCCCAGCGCGTCGGCCGGCGCGCCGAGGCGCCGCGCCGCTTCCTCCGCCAGCAGGGCGCGGGCCTGGGCTGCGGCGGCGCGGATGGCGGTGGCGCTGTTCTGCATGGACTGGCTGCCGGCGGTGTAGCCCTCGTTCGGGGTGCGGGCGGTGTCGGCGGTGACCAGGGTTATGGCGGCGGGCGGGACGCGCAACTCCTCCGCCGCGACCTGGAGCAGGGCGGTGCGGATGCCCTGACCCAGTTCGGCCTTGCCGGTGAAGACGGTGATGGCGCCGTCCGCGCCGATGCGCACCCAGGCGTCGAGCCGGGGCGTCTGGGCGAGGCTCCCGGGCCTTGCGTTACCGCTTGCTCCGGTCTGGGCGACCAGTGGGCGGGCCAGCGACACGGTGACCACCAGGGCGCCGCCGCCGGCCAGAAGGCCGCGGCGGGTCAGGAGGAACGGGGTGTGATCGCTCATCCGCCGGCCCTCCTGTTCGGAACGCCGGTCTCGGCGTGGCGCATGGTGTCGGCGGCGCGGCGGATGGCCCGCAGGATGCGCATGTGGGTGCCGCAGCGGCACAGGTTGAACTCCAGCGCGCGGCGGATCGCGGCGTCGTCGGCGTCCGGCCGCTCCTGGAGCAGGGCCTGTGCCCGCATCATCATGCCGGGGATGCAATAGCCGCACTGGGCCGCCTGCTCCTCGATGAAGGCGCGCTGCATCGGGCCGGGGGCCTCGGCGGTGCCCAGCCCCTCGACCGTGGTGACGGCGCGCCCCTGCATCAGCAGGACCGGCGTGACGCAGGACAGCACGGCGCGCCCGTCCACCATCACCGTGCAGGCGCCGCATTGGCCCAACCCGCAGCCGAACTTCGCCCCGTTCAGCCCCAGATCGTCGCGCAGCACGTAGAGCAGCGGCGTGTCCGGGTCCGCCTCAACCCGCTGGAGGGTGCCGTTCACCGTGAGGTCGATCGCCATGATGGGCTCCCTTCATTCAATCCGTGGCGCCGACGTTGGGGGGCGCCCGTTCGATGCCGTCGGCAGGGCGGACGGCGACATGGTGCGCGCCGCTCCGCGTGTCGGCCACCAGCCGCTCCAGTCCGTCCCACGGCGGCTGCTCGCTGAAGCGCCCGCGCAGGAAGCGCAGCAAGGCCACCATGTCGGCGTCGGACAGCGCGCCGCCGAAGGCGGGCATCACCGCACTGACGGTGCCGTCGCCGGGCGGCAGGCCGAACAGCGTGACGTTGACGATGTTCTGGGGGGTGGACGCGTTCACCGCCGTGCTGAGCGCGAAGGGCAGCCCGCCGAAGGGCAGCGGCCGCCCGGACTCATGGCAGGTGGCGCAGGTCGTGCGGTAGATCGCCTCGCCCCGCTCGTCCACTCTGGACGGAGCCCCTTCAGAGCCCGCGGCAAGGGGCCGGTTCAGGCTGTCGGCGGCGGATAGGCTGGAGCCCGGCGGCGTCCCGGCATCGGCGGTGAGGCGCGGAACCAGGGCTTGCAGGTCTGCGCCGCGGCGCTGGCGCTCGGCGCTGGGGCGACCCATGCGGTCGGCGACATAGGCGGCGATGGCGGCCACGTCGGCGTCGGGCAACCCGGCGAGGTTGCCGGTGACCTCCGCCATCGGCCCGCGCGACACGCCGTGGGCGGGGTGCCAGCCGTGCCGCAGGTAGAAGGTCAGGCTGTCCGCCGTCCAGGGGACGGGCGCCGGGGAGTGTTCGTTGATGGGGTAGGCGGTCCAGCCCTCGGCCTCGCCGCCGGCCCAGGCGCGGTCCTCGTCCACCGCGCCCAGCGCGTTGCGCGGGCTGTGGCAGGCGCCGCAATGGCCCAGCCCCTCCGCCAGATAGGCGCCGCGGTTCCAGACCTCCGGCTTGGCCGGGTCGGGGGTGAAGGCGCCCTCGCGGAAATAGAGCAGCTTCCACCCGGCCACCGCCATGCGGATGTTGAGCGGAAAGGGCAGGTCGTTGGCCGGCGCCTCCGCCCGCACCGGGGAGCGGGTCATCAGGTAGGCGTAGAGCGCCCGGTTGTCGGCGTCGCCGACCCGCGTGTAGTGGTCGTAGGGGAAGGCGGGGTAGAGATGACGCCCCTCGCGGTCCACCCCGCGCCGCATGGCGCGGGTGAAGGCCGCCTCGCTCCAGCGGCCGATGCCGGTTTCCTCGTCCGGTGTGATGTTGGTGGAGTGGATGGTTCCAAAGGGCGTCGGCAGGGCCAGCCCCCCGGCGAAGGACCGTCCGCCCGGCACGGTGTGGCAGGCGATGCAGTTCCCCACCGCCGCCAGCCGCGCCCCTTCCGCCACCAGTTCCGGCGCGAAGCCGTCCGCCGCCGGGCGCGGCTGCGGCGGGATCTCCGTCTCCCACGCCCAGGCGACGGCTCCGGCACCCACCGCCCCGGCGCCCAGCGCCAGCAGGATGGCGACCTTGCCGATCAAACCACGCCGTGTCCTCCTTCGCCCCATGCGCGCCCCTCCCACGATGCGAACAGGCGGAGCGGGGGATTGTTCTGGAGACTCACCGCTCCATGACGTCGTCCAGCGTGGCGGCGAGGTCGCCGGGCTCCACCGGCTTGTGCAGCAGGCGGCAGCCGATGTTGCGGGCTTCGCGCAGCCGTTCCGGCGCCGTGTCGCCGGTGATGATGACGACCGGCACGTCCCAGCGGCGGCGTACCAGTTCCGCCACCGTGCGCCCGGTCTGTCCGCGTGGGAGCCTGTGGTCGGCGAGAACGACGTGCGGACGGCTGCGCAGCCGGGGCAGGCGGTCGGCCAGTTCCTCCGCCGAGCCGACGGCGGTCACCTGGACGCCCCAGCGTTTGAGCAGCATGGTCATGGCGTTGCGCACCCGCTCGTCGTCCTCCACCAGCAGCACCCGCCGGCCCTTCATCCGGTCCGTCGGGGATGCCGTCGCCGCGGCGCTGGTGGCCGCCGCCGCCATGGCGCGGGCGGCGGCGGTCAGGCGGCGGTCGGGATCGGAGATGCCGGGTTCGGTAGCGTCGGGTTTGGTGAGGACGGCGCGGGGTACGGTCACCGTAAAGACCGTGCCCCGCCCGACCTCCGACCGCAAATCCAGCGTCAGGCCCAGCAGCCGCGCCGTGTGGGCGACCAGCGGCAGGCCGAGCCCGAAACCCTTGACCGCGCTGCGCTCCGGATTGTCGAGTTGGTGGAACTCCTCGAAAATGGCGGCGCGGGCGTCGGGGGGGATGCCCCGCCCGTCGTCCCACACCTGGAATTCCAGCGCTCCGGGCCGCCGCCGGCAGCCGAGCAGGACGCGCTTTCCGCTCCCTCCGCCGTGGCGGATGGCGTTGGACAGCAGATGGGTGAGTATCCGTTCCAGAAGCCGCGCGTCGGTCCGCACCGCCACACAGGAGGGATGGACATGCAGGCTCGTCCCCTCGGACGTCGCAATGTCCCGGAACTCCTGGGCCAGACGGCGCATCAGCGCGGCGGGGCGGAAGTCCGAGACCGCGACGTCCACCGCGCCGGCCTCCAGCCGGGCGAGGTCGAGCAGGCCGCTCAGCATGCCGCTCAGGCTGTCGATGGAGGCCTGGAGCAGGTCCGCCGCCTCTCTGGCCGCAGGGTTCGCGCCGACCGCGCCGCTCAGGATGTGGGCGTAGAGCGCCGCTGCCTGGATGGGTTGGCGCAGATCATGGCTGGCGGCGGTCAGGAAGCGGGCCTTGGCCCGGTCGGCACGCTCCGCCGTCTCATGGGCGTGGCGCAGCTCCTCCGCCCGAGCGGCGCGGCTGTTCTCGGCGCGATGCAGACGGTCGCGGAGCCGGCCCATCTCGCGCCGTTGCTCGACCAGTTCGGCGGCAAGCCGCGCGCTTTCTTCGACCAGACGACCGGCGTCGCGTTGCAGGCGGTCCGCGGTCCGCAGCCCCTCGGCGAGGTTGCGGTTCAGCGCCCCCAGGCTTTCCCGCAACGCTTCCCCGGTGGTTGACCCACCTTTGTCCGGTTTGTCCGAATCCGCTTTCTTGTTCGGCATTGACGTCTCCACGATGGCCCCGCTCACCGCCGCAAAACAACTTTCGGCTCATAGATCCACGCATGTCGGGTCATAACAGCGCAGAACAGGAATTGTTTTCGAACCAGCAACGATTCACGCGCGTGCAAAGTTCCTGATCATCACCCCAAGGCTGTCGATTGCGGGGCGGCGACACGCGGTGCCCAAAAGGGCGGCAGATTGTCGCGCATATGACATGTCCTGTCGGCGACAGGATGGAAGGTGGAGGGCACCGGGACGGTCGCTGCTCTGTTGAGTCCCGAGACGCCGTTCCGGTGTCGATACGGACGCCATGGGCTAATCAGGTGGAGTCTCAAGGCGATACGGGAACCCGGCGGCGTGGCGTGGCACCCCTGCGCCGTCGCCCCCGGCCGCTGGCACGACGGTTGCTTTGTGAGCAAACGAACGCAGGTTTCCACCATGCGGGATGTTCTTGATCTTGTTCGTTTGACGAACAATCTAACGTTTCTGGCGCCTGCGCGGCCCGTGGCTGGTGCATTTGGAGGCAGGTTTGATCAACCCTATGATTACAGCCACCGCTGGTTGGTCCGAGGCGGTGGAAGAGCGGGCGCAACGCCTGCTTCGCTATCAGGTGGGGACCGAAGGGCCGGAGGGCGATCCGGTGACCGTACAGACCATGTTCGAGCGCTGCGGCTTCACGCCGGTTGCCAGCGCCCGATTCCTGATGTGCATCCCGCCGATGACGGCGATGCACGAACTGACCAAGACCGTCACGCGCTTCCGTATCGACGGCGAGGTCTGCCCGGACCCGGCGGGCATGGCGAAGGCGGCGCTGTCCTTTGCCGGGCGCGCTGTGGCGGTGCATGAATTGCACCCGGAGCGCCGGTTCGTCGCCGGACTCATCTCCTCTCTCCTGGGGTTGCAAGATCCCAGTCGGCGGTAGGGCGGGGCGATCGTCGGACGTGCCTTCAGCCCATGCGGAAAACCAAGGGCCGTGCGGTTTCGCGCGGCCCTTCACCGTGTCCGGCTGGGGGAATTCCCTATTCTTTAAAAGTTGTAACCGTCCTTTGGTTGCTCGTTCGGCGGACTCGCTTTATCAGTGTTCGACTGTATGACCATGGGCTGGTCCCACCAGTACCCTGGCCAGTTCCCTGGGCTCGGGCGAAGGAGGGTGCGGCGATGGACAGGAAGCCGGTCGACTACGGGCAGTACAGCATCCTGGTCATCGAAGATCAGCCCTTCGTGCGCCGGACCATCATGCAGATCCTTTTGCAGATCGGCTTCCGCTCGATCGCCGAGGCCGACAACGGGGAGACCGGCATGCGGGAGTGCATCCGCGCCACCCCCGACGTGATCGTTTGCGACATCGACATGAAGCCGGTGTCCGGCCTGCAGTTCCTGGCCGAGCTGCGGGCCAGTGCCGAGGTGCGGAACCGCCGCACGCCGGTGGTCTTCCTGACCAACCACACGGAATCCGAAATCGTGAAGAAGGCCATGGCCCTGGGCGTCAACGGCTTCGTCGTGAAGCCGCCGTCCTTCGGCGCCCTGAAGGAGCGGGTTGACCGCCTGCTGGCCGGCAAGTGAGGATCGGCAAGTGAGAGAGAGGATGGGGGACGTGGTGCGGCGTGCGGTGCTGTGCGGTCTGGCGGTGCTGCCGCTGGCCGCCTGTTCGGGGGAACCGGGCGAGTCCGACATGCGTAAGCTGGTGGAATCGCACACCCGGCGGGCGCTGGACGGCCAGGGGCAGGGCGGCTTCCGCGGCTTCGAGGGCTTTCGCAAGCAAGGCTGCGTGGACACCAAATACCGGAACGGCGTCCCGAAGCCGGAAGACAAGCAATATGATTGCTACTATGCGGCGACCTTCGCGCCGCAGCCGGGCGCGACGGCGATGACGGTCAACGGCAAGGGCCGCTTCACCCGCACCGACAAAGGCCTGACCTTCGAGGATCTGGGAGCGCAGCCACGTTGATATGGCGCGCTGATGCGGCAACAGTTCAGCGTTGTCTGGAAAAGGAAACGGCCGGCCATGACCCTGTCATGAACCGGCCGCGTCAGATGGTGGAAGGGGCTGGATTTGAACCAGCGTACGCTTACGCGGGCAGATTTACAGTCTGCTGCCTTTAACCACTCGGCCACCCTTCCGCTGATGCTTGACGCGACCATCGGAGACCTGCCGTTCATCGGGCCTTGCTTGGCCTTCCGTCCGGCGGGTGGCGTTATCTAACGGGTGGCGGCGCTCCGGTCAAGCGGCTTTCTTCACCCGCAACGCATCTTTGTTCACGCCCCTTCGTTTAGGCCCCCTCGCCACGGGCTACGCGGGCCAGGGCGCTCAGCGGATCGCCGTCCTCCGCGCTGAAGCAGGCGCTGAAGTCGTCGCACACCTCGCAGTTCGGCGATTTGCAGAGCATCAGCCCCTCGCGCTCGCACAATTGGCGGTAGAAGAACTTCTTCCACTTCATGTCGCCACTGTTCAGCGCGACCAGCGACGGGAAATGGCGGCGGAACATGGCGTTCAGCTCCCGCCGGTTGGCGAAGCCCATGTCCTGCCAGAGATGGTTCGGCCCCAGCGTGCGGCGGGCGACGATGGCGGCCAGCCACTCCTCCTCGACCGTCCCGGCGGCGCGGTGGTCGAGCAGGAAGGCCCGCAGGTCCTCCTCCTCGATGGCGTCCTCGCCGCTGCCGTCCGGCAGGGTGGCGAGAAGATGGGCGAAGCCCGCCGCGTGCCGCCGGATCAGTTCGACCAGCGCGTCGCGTCCCAGCCCCAGCGAGGCGGTGACGCCGCCGGGATGCTGCGCGGCCAGCCCCACGATGCGGGTGAACAGCAGCCGGTCGAGCGCCGGACCATCCGGAACGCGATCCAAGGCGTCGGCGGGCGGATGGATGGGGAAGGCCGCGGAATCGGCAACCTCCGCAGTCATGGGGTCGGCAATCATGGTCGGCGAACTCCCGCATCGGGGGGTTGTTCGGTCATGACCATGATGGTGGATCAAATTCCCGCAACTGCGAAGTGGTTTTTTGCGGGTGCGTTATTGGAGCCTGCCCGGCATCCGCTTCAGCCGTTCAGGACCTCCACCGTGAAGCGCTCGAAGAAGCCGTCGATGACGCGGTCGGCCTTGGCCTTGACGAGCTTGACCGCCAGCCGCCCGACAGCCCCGCCCAGCGCCGCCGCGAGGGTGAAGGACAGGTGGGTGTGGCCGTCCACCTCCTCCAGCGTGATGCGGGCCTCGCCCTTGACCGCTCCGGCAAGGCCGCCCTTGCCCTCGGCGTAGAGGATGTAGAAGCGCGGCGCGTCCTCCGGCGCCACCCGGACGTTGCCGGCGAAGCGCGCGTTCAGCGGCCCGACCGTGGCGCGCACGCGCGCGGTGTAGTCGGTGGGCGACAGCCGGTCCATCTCCTCCAGCACCGGGATGCAGCGTTGCAGCACGGCTGGATCGCAGAGCGCGGTGAAGACCCGCTCGCGCGCCGCCGGAATCCGGTACTGGCCGTTCAGTTCCATGGATCACCTGTTGTTGGTCGGGAACGCCAAGCGATTTGGTGTATGGATGACCCGCTTCCAAGACGCGCAATCGAGCACGGAGGGCGACAAACATGCGGCAGGCCGTCACGACGCTGACCACCCGGACCCGCGGCCAGGGCCTGTTCGAGGTGACGGAGCCGGTGGCCCGCTGGGTCGCCGCCCAGGGGATGGAGAGTGGTCTGCTGACCGTCTTCTGCCGGCACACCTCGGCCTCGCTGGTCATCCAGGAGAACGCCGACCCGGACGTGCGCGGCGACCTGGAGCGCTTCTTCAAGCGGCTGGTGCCGGAAGACCCGGCGCTCTATGACCACACGCTGGAGGGGCCGGACGACATGCCCGCCCACATCCGCAGCGCGCTGACCACGGTGCAGTTGTCCATCCCCGTGCTGGAGGGGCGGATGGCGCTGGGCACCTGGCAGGGGATCTACCTGTTCGAGCACCGCACCCGGCCCCACGAGCGGACCCTGGCGCTGCATCTGCTGGGCGAATGAGGGCAAGGCGTCCGCGCGTCTACTCCAGCCCGCCCGCGACATAGGGTTCGAGCCACCAGAACAGGGCGACGGCGGCGACCAGCCAGATCCCGACCATCAGCGCGGCGGCGGCGTAGCTGACCGGTCGGTCAGACAGCCTAGCGGCGGTGGCGCGGTGTTCCTCCAGCACCGCCGCCGGGATCAGGCGGATGACCAGCAGGATGCCGAGCGGCACGATCAGCAGGTCGTCCAGATAGCCCAGGACCGGCACGAAGTCGGGGATCAGGTCGATGGGGCTGAGCGCGTAGGCCGCCACCGCGGCGGCGGCCACACGGGCGTACCACGGGGTCCGCGGGTCGCGCGCCGCCAGATAGAGCGCGATCACGTCGCGCTTGATCCGCCGCGCCCAACCCTTCGCCGCTGCCAGCATCGCGGGCCGTCAGCCCGCCGCCGGGACGGGGGCGGCGGACTGGCGCAGCCGCTCCAGCAGGGACTTGGTGGCGAAGCCGTCCGGCACGGCGCCGATCGACTGCTGGAAGCGGCGCACGGCGTTGCGGGTGTTGGCGCCGACGATGCCGTCCGCCGTCCCCGGCTCCATGCCCAGCGAGGCCAACCGCTCCTGAAGCTCGATCCGCTCGTCGCGGCTCAGCGCCGGCTCGTGGCGCGGCCAGCTTCCCTGAACGCCGGAACGGCCCGCCAGACGGTCGGACAGCAGCGCCACCGCCAGCGCGTAGCTGGTGGAGGGGTTGTACTTCATGATCGCCCGGAAATTCTCCCGGACCAGGAAGGCCGGCCCCTGCGCTCCGGCGAGCATCAGGACGGCCGCCCGCTCCTCCTCGCCGCCGCTCAGCTCGCCGCCGGTGACCGGGCGGACGCCGAGGCGGCGCCATTCGGACAGCGGCTTGCTGATGTTGTATTCGGCCTGTTCGTAGGGGAAGCCGGCGGGCAGCGTGACCTCCTCGCCCCAGCGCTCGCCGGTGCGCCAGCCGTTGGCCTGCACGAACTTCGCGGTGGAGGCGAAGACGTCGGGCAGGCTGCCCCAGATGTCGCGCCGCCCGTCGCCGTCCTCGTCGGTGGCGTGCTTCAGGAAGATGGTCGGCATGAACTGGGTCTGGCCCATGGCGCCGGCCCAGGAGCCGCTCATCCGCTCCGGCGGGATGTCGCCGCTGTCGAGGATGCGCAGGGCGGCCAGCAGCTCCGTCCGGAAATAGCTGGCGCGGCGGCCCTCATAGGCCAGCGTGGTCAGCGCGTCGACGACGGAGAAGCCGCCGGTGAAATTGCCGAAGTCGGTCTCCACGCCCCAGAAGGCCACCAGGATCTCCGCCGGGACGCCGGAGCGCTGGCTGATGCGGCGCAGCAGCGCGCCGTTGTCCTGGATGCGCTGGCGCCCGGCCTGGATGCGGCGGTCGTTGACCGCGCTGTCGAGATACTGCCAGGGCTGGCGGTTGAACTCCGGCTGGGAGGAATCCAGCTCGACCACCCGGTCCGACAGCTTCACGTCGGTGAAGGCGCGGTCGAAGGTCTGGGCGCGGATGCCCTGGCCGAGCGCCTCGGCGCGCAGGGCCTTCAGCCAGTCGGCGAAGCTGAGGGCGGGCTGGACCGGGGCCACGCTGGCCGGGGCGGCAGCCGTCGCCTTCGCGGTTCCGGACGTGGTGGTGGCCGACACGGGCGGGGCGCCCGTCGTCTGGCAACCGGCCAGGATCGTGGTGGCGAGCAGGAGGCGGACGGGAAGGGACAGCAGGGGGCGCATGCGCTCTCGTGACCAACAGGGAAAAGCTGTGCCGGAGCCTAGGACGGACGGCTCTTTCACTCAACGGACAAGTTCTGGGGGTGTGTCCCGAAAACCTTCCAAGCAGCCAGGGCTTGACCGTGAACAAAACTTGAACAAACGGTCTGAAATCCCCATATCCAGGGCATTCCGAAACCAGAGAAGAGACGTTCGCGGCCCGCCCCCGGCGCGCCGCCGAGAGGGTTCGCCATGCCGTATTTTCCGACCATCGAACTCACCACGCAGGTGTCCCTGCTGCTGGCGCGGGGGGCTCTGCGCCTCAATCCCGGCCAGTGGGTGCGGGGTCCGAAGGGGCATGGCCGCTACCTGCGCACCGACCCGCGGACCGGCACCACCTATGTGAGCTGGCTGCGCCCCGGCGATGATTGGGAAACCGCGTCGCAGCGCTTCAGCCGGGCCTGCCGGAAGGGCTTCATCGGGCGTTACCGCGGCGGCTACGAGGCGGAGAAGGTGCGCCGGGAGATGGCCCGGCTAATCGCGGACGCAGACCAATCGGGTGGCGCCGCACGGCGGGACGAGCGGCAGCCGACGCTGTTCTAAGGCGGGAACGCACGCGCCCAGGGAGAGCAGAGGCTTGGCCGAAGGGACCATCAACGCCATCCGCATCGGCTGCGCCGGCTGGAGCATCCCGAAACCCTCCGCCCCGGCCTTCCCGGCGGAGGGCACGCATCTGGAGCGCTACGCCCGCGTCTTCCCGATGGTGGAGGTCAACAGCCGATTCTACCGCCCGCATAAGCCGGAGACCTGGGAGCGCTGGGCGGCCTCTGCGCCGCCGGATTTCCGCTTCGCGGTCAAGCTGCCGCGTGCCATTACGCACGAGCAGCGTCTGAAGGACTGCGCCGCCCCGCTGGAGCATTACCTGCACGAGGTCGGGCATCTCGGCGGCCGGCTGGGGCCGCTGCTGGTGCAGTTGCCGCCGACGCTGCGGTACGAGCCGGCGGTGGCCGGCCCCTTCTTTGCGGCCCTGCGCGAGCGCTTCGCCGGCCTCGTCGTCTGCGAGCCGCGCCACCCGAGCTGGTTCGCGGCGGAACCGGACCGGCTGCTGGTCGACCACGCCGTCGCCCGCGCGGCCGCCGACCCGGCCCCGGTGCCCGCGGCGGCGGAGCCGGCGGGCTGGGACGGCTTCCGTTACTGGCGGCTGCACGGTTCGCCGGTGATGTACCGCAGCGCTTACCCGCTGGACGTGCTGGACCGGTTGGCCCGGCGCTTCCGGGACGAGGCGCGGGAGCGTCCGGTCTGGTGCGTCTTCGACAACACCGCCGACTTCCACGCGGTCGACGACGCGCTGACGCTGATGAGCCGTTTGGGTGCCTCCACAGGTCAGAGAGACAAGCCCGGCGCCTGACCGCTATCGTTGCGCGAACGCAAGCGCAGCCGGGGCGGTCGGGCATGGACGTCATTCTTCTGGTGCTGATCGGGGCCATCGTAGCCCACCGGTTCAACCGCCGGCTGACGGCGCAGGAGCGCGAGATCGCCCGGCTGCGGCAGGCGCTGGAGCGGGTACAGGGGCCGGCGACGGTTGACGCCGCGCCGGTCGAGGCTCCGGCCGCGGACACCGCCGTCATGGTGGAGACCCCGCTGGAACCGCCGCCGATCCAACCGCTCCCGGAGCCCTCTCCACCCCCGCTGTCCGTGTGGAGCCGGCTGGAGGACGCGCTGGCCGGGCGCTGGTTGATCTGGCTGGGCGGGGCCACGGTCGCCCTGGCGGCGGCCTTCTTCATCAAGATGTCGATCGAGCAGGGCTGGCTCGGCCCCGGCGTTCGCGTCACGCTCGGCCTGCTGTCCGCCGCGGCGCTGATGGTCGGCGGGGAATGGCTGCGGCAGCGCGGCGGAGGGGCGGGGACGGAGGGCCGCGATCCGGTGCCCCCGGCCCTGACCGCGGCCGGGCTGTTCACCGGTTTCGCCAGCGTCTATGGCGGCTATGTGCTCTACGACCTGTTCGCCCCGCCGGTGGCCTTCGCGCTGCTCGGCGGGCTGGCGGCGTTGGGGATGGCGCTGTCGCTGCTCCAGGGCCCCTACATCGCGGCGCTGGGGCTGCTCGGCGGCTTCGCGACGCCGCTGCTGGTTTCGTCCATCGGGGGATCGGCCTGGGGGCTGTTCGCCTATCTTCTGGCCCTGTCGGGCGCCGGCATGACGGTGGTGCTGTGGCGCGGCTGGCGCTGGCTGGGGCTGGGCACGCTGATCGGGGCGGCGGGCTGGGTGCCGGTCTGGTACGTCGGCGGCTGGAGCCCCGGCGACGCCCTGCCGGTCGGCCTCTATCTGCTGCTGACCGCCGGGCTGTTCCTGATGCCGGCCCTGCTCGCCGGGCCGGTCGAGGCGATGCCGCGCACCACCCTGTTCGACATGCTGCGCTGGACGGGGCGCCCGCGCGCCGACCGTCTGGCCGTCGCGGCGGTGGCGGTACTGGGGCTGCTGATGGCGATGCTCGTCACCGTGGACGGCCACCGCACCGGATCGCTGGTGATGCTGGCCCTGTTCGGGCTGCTCTGTATCGCTGCCGGTCGCCGGGTCGAGCGGATCGCCGGCATAACCTGGATCGGCGCGCTGGCGGTTCTGCTGGCCTTCGCCGGCTGGACGGTGCCGCGCTGGCCGCTTCCGCCGCCCGCCGTCACCGCCGACGGGCATCCCATCGTTCCATCACCGGGCGCGGGGTTGCCGTTCCAGTCCGGGCGGTTCCTGTGGGCGGTGGGCGGCTTCGCCTTGCTCTACGGGATGTGCGGCTTCATCGCCCTGTGGCGGTCGACGCGGGCGGCGCTGTGGTCGTCGCTGGCGGCCTGGATGCCGGTGGTGCTCCTGGCGCTCGCCTACTGGCGGTTGGACCCGCCGCAGGCCGACACGCTGTGGCCGGTGGCCAGCCTGGCGCTGGCGGCGCTGCTGGTCGCCGGAACCGGCCCGCTGGCCCGCCACCGCCACCAGCCGGGTGTCAGTCTCGGGCTGGCCGCCTTCGCCGCCGGGGCCGTCGGGGCGCTCAGTCTCGGCGCGGTCATGATGCTGCGCGAGGCGTGGCTGACCGTGGCTCTGGCCGCCCAGGTGCCGGTACTGGCGTGGCTGGAGTGGCGGATGGGGCTGCGCTCGCTGCGCGCGGTGATCCTGCTGGTGGCCGGCGCCGTCCTGGTCCGGCTGGCGCTGAATCCGTCCGTGTTGGAGTATGGGGAGGACGGGCTCGGCTGGATCGTCTACGGCTACGGCCTGCCGGCGGCGGGCTTCTTCCTGGCCGCCCATTGGCTGCGCTCCGCGCCGGACGGCAGGGGGGATGACGGGGTGGTGGCGCTGCTGGAGGCCGGCGGGCTGGCCTTCGTCACGCTGCTGCTGTCGCTCGCCATTCAGGCGCTGACCCGCGGCACGCTGGACGAGCCGCCCGACACGCTGCGCGAGGTGGCGCTGCACACGCTGGTCTGGCTGGCGCTGGCCCTGCTGCTGGCGACGGGGCGGCGCTGGCGGACGCGGCCGGTGGCGGTGTGGGGGCGGCGCATCCTGGCCGGGCTGGCGGCGCTTCAGGCGGCGGCGCTGCATCTCGTTGCCCTGAATCCGTTGTGGAGCGACGAGGCGGTGGGCGCGTGGCCGGTGGCGAACACGCTGCTGCTCGCCTATGGGCTTCCGGCCCTGCTCGGGCTGCTGTTCCTATGGGTGGAGCCGCTGCCGGCCCGCCTGCGCCCGTGGGTCGCGCTGCTGCCGCTGGCGCTGCTCGGCACCAATCTGGCGCTGGAGATCCGCCACGCCTTCCAGGGACCGGTGCTATCCGGTCCGGACCTGCCGGACGCCGAATGGTACGGCTACTCCGTCGGCTTCCTGGCGGCGGCGGTGCTGATGCTGGTGGCCGCCCTGCGGTACCGGCTGGGCTGGCTGCGCCACGCCGCGATGGCGCTGATCCTGGCGGTGGTCGCCAAGGTCTTCCTCAGCGACATGGCCGAGCTGGGCGGGCTGTACCGCGTCGCCTCCTTCCTTGGACTCGGGTTGAGCCTGATCGGCGTCGGCTATCTCTACCGGCGGCTCCAGGGCGCTACGCCGCAGGGAGGGCAAACAATCGCCTAAGCGAACGGTCGGGTTGACAGCCGCCCCCCTCCCGCGCTCCGATGGTAGGCAACCAATCCAGAAAAGCAGAACCAGGGAGGCCCGCAGCCATGACCACCCCCATCGCCCATCCCATCCTGCCGAACGGCGATAGCGGCTTCACGGTGGAGGCCGCGTCGATGAAGTTCGGCCGCGGCATGCTGGCAGAGGCGGGGAACGACGCCAAGGCCATGGGCATGCGCCGGGTGGCCCTGTTCACCGACCCCCATGTGGCCGCGATCGCACCCTTCGCGGCGGCGCTTGAGTCGCTGAAGGCGGCGGGGCTGGACGTTGCCGTTTACGACCGTTGCGCGGTGGAGCCGACCAGCGCGTCCTTCCTGGAGGCGGCGGACTTCGCCCGCGACGGCCGGTTCGACGGCTACGTCTCCATCGGCGGCGGGTCGGTGATCGACACGGCCAAGGCGGCCAACCTCTACGCCACCCACCCGGCGGACTTCCTCGCTTACGTCAACAAGCCGCTGGGCGAGGGGCGCCCGGTGCCCGGCCCGGTCAAGCCGCACATTGCCTGCCCGACGACCTGCGGCACCGGCAGCGAGACGACCGGCGTCGCCATCTTCGACCATGTGGAGATGCGGGTGAAAACGGGCATCTCCTCCCGCTATCTGCGGCCGAATCTGGCGCTGGTCGACCCGGCGACCATCGACAGCCTGCCGCCGGGCGTCATCGCCTCCACCGGCTTCGACGTGCTGACCCACGCCATCGAGAGTCACACCGCGCGCTCCTACCGCTCCCGCCCGAAGCCCGACGCGGCCAACCCGCGCCCGCCCTATCAGGGCGCCAACCCCTGGTCGGACATCGGCAGCCTCCAGGCGATCCGGCTCGGCGGGCAGTATCTGGAGCGCGCCGTCAACGATCCGGCGGACGAGGAGGCGCGCGACGCCCTGATGTTCGCGGCGACGCTGGCCGGGCTGGCCTTCGGCAACGCGGGCGTTCACATCCCGCACGCCATGTCCTACTCGGTCGCCGGAATGAACCACAGTTTCACGGCGCGTGGCTACGAGAAGGCCAACCCGATGGTGCCGCACGGCATCTCGGTGGTGCTGAACGCCCCGGCAGCCTTCCGCTTCACCGGCTCCGCCGAGCCCGAGCGCCATCTGCGCGCCGCCGAGGCGCTGGGGGCGGAGGTGCGGGACGTGTCCCCGGCGGACGGCGGCGCCGTTCTGGCCGCCCGGCTGATCGCCATGATGCGCGCCACCCATCTGCCGAACGGCCTGTCGGCGCTGGGCTACGGCGCGGCTGACATTCCGGATCTGGTGCGCGGAGCGATGGCCCAGCAACGGCTGCTGACCATCGCTCCCCGCCCGGTGACGGAGGAGGATCTGCGCGGGCTCTACGCCGACGCCATGACCTATTGGTGAGCGCACCGGCAGGTGGCCTCATCCCGCGGGACGAGGCCACCCGCAACGATGCTACGGACGGTTCGGGTACAGCCCCTGGGTCGCGATGCAGACGGTCTGCCCGATCGCCGGAGACTGGGTGGAAACCTTCTGGGTGGCGCCGGCCGACGCGGGTGCGACGGTCACGGTGCCGCCGGTGATGCCGGTGTTGGGAACCGTGACGGTGCCGCTGGCCGTTCCGGCGACGCTGGCGGCTGTGCTCGGCGCCGGGCCGCTGGTGTTGTACGGTCCGATGATGGTGCTGCCGGCGCCGCCGTCGTCGACCGAGGTGCCACCGAGATAGACGGTGCCCGAGGTCGGGGCCGACACCGGGCTGCCGCCGGTGGTGATGGGCAGGCTGACGGTGCCGGTGAAGGGAACGGTGGTCGAGCCGCCCGAGCCGCCGCCGGTGCCGACGAAGGTGGCGGTGTGGGTGTGCGGCTGCAGCGGAACCTGCGCCGCCGATAGCAGAAGCTCCTGTTGGCCGACCTTGGCGCCGATGGCGATGTTCGCCAGCCCGGGGCCGGTGCCGGACCCGATGGCGGCGCGGCCGCGCAGATCGGGAACGGCGAAGAGATCCGCGTTGTTGCCGCCGTAGCGGTAGCCGATCAGGGCGAACAGTGCCTGGTTTTCGCGGACTGTCAGCGTGCGGCCGTCGGCCACCACATAGCCCTGCGGGCACCAGTCGAACGCGTAGGTGCAGATGGTGCCGATGTACGGTTCCACGTTGCAGGCGGCGGCGGGGGTGCTGAACAGAGCCAGGCCGCTGGTCATCGCAAAGGCGGCGGAGAGAAGAGTCTTGCGCATGATGTGTCCTCGGCGTTGAAAGGGGGCTTTTGTGGCAGCAACCCGTTACGGACGGTTCGGGTACAGGCCGTTGGCTACGATGCAGATGGTCTGGCCAATCGCCGGGGACTGGGTGGAGACCTTCTGGGTGGCGCCGGCCGCCGCCGGGG
This sequence comes from Azospirillum sp. P4_B5, assembly GCF_056402275.1. Lineage (NCBI taxonomy): Bacteria > Pseudomonadati > Pseudomonadota > Alphaproteobacteria > Rhodospirillales > Azospirillaceae > Azospirillum > Azospirillum sp. P4_B5. The sequence continues at coordinate 69,287 of NZ_JBFUHT010000017.1, read as the reverse complement.
CGACCGCCACGGTCCCGCCGGTGATGCCGGTGTTTGGAACCGTGACGGTGCCGCTGGCCGTTCCGGCGACGCTGGCGGCCGTGCTCGGCGCCGGGCCGCTGGTGTTGTACGGTCCGATGATGGTGCTGCCGGCGCCGCCGTCGTCGATCGAGGTGTCGCCGAGATAGACGGTGCCCGAGGTCGGGGCCGACACCGGGCTGCCGCCGGTGGTGATGGGCAGGCTGACGGTGCCGGTGAAGGGAACGGTGGTCGAGCCGCCCGAGCCGCCGCCGGTGCCGACGAAAGTGGCGGCGTGGGTGTGCGGCTGCAGCGGAACCTGCGCCGCCGACAGCAGAAGCTCCTGCTGGCCGACCTTGGCGCCGATGGCGACGTTCGCCAAGCCGGGGCCGGTCCCGGTGCCGATGGCGGCGCGGCCGCGCAGGTCGGGGATGCCGAAGATGTCCGCGTTGTTGCCGCCGTAGCGGTAGCCGACCAGCGAGAACAGCGCCTGATATTCGCGGACGGCCAGCGTCCGGCCATCGGCCGGAACGTAGTTGCGGGGACACCAGTCGAACGCGAAGGTGCAGACGGTGCCGATGTACGCCTCGTCGTTGCAGGCGGCCGCGGGGGTGCTGAACAAAGCCATCCCGCTTGCCATCGCAAGCGCGGCGGTGAAAAGAGCCTTGCGCATGATGTGTCTTTCGCGTTGGGATTGTTTTTTGAGTTTTGACGCTTGGTTGTCACACAAGTGAATGATTTTCTTTTTTCACGAACTTATTATCTCATATCCCCCTTAGGTGGTTAAACGACATTTTTATACAAATTCATTCATAGTTGGATCCCTTCTGCAGTAAACACGCAAAGCGTGCGGCGCCGGCGGGGGAGCCGGCCTGCCGGCCGCGACGGCGGACCCCTGGGGCACCCCCTCCGCGCGGGTCCGGCGTCCGGAACACGAACGGACGGGGCACGTTGTTCCGGAAGGGCCATCGGGATGGAGGCTCGGGGGCGGAGGCATGGCGCCAACATCATGAAAATCATCATCTTCGGACAATCCATCAGCTCCTCCTGGAGCAACGGGCACGCCACCCTGTGGCGGGGGCTGGTCAAGGCCCTGGCGCGGCGCGGCAACCGCGTCGTCTTCCTGGAACGCGACACGCCCGAGCGGGCGGAGCACCGCGACCTGTGGGACATCCCCGGCGGGGAGCTTCTCCTCTACGACCGCTGGGAGGATGTGGCGGCGGCGGCGCGGCGTCACGCCGACGAGGCGGACGTCGCGATGGTGACCTCCGGTTGTCCGGACGGAGCGGCGGCCTCCCACCTCGTACTGGAGTCGAAGGCCCAGCGCACGGTCTATTACGACCTCGACACGCACATCACCCTGTCCCGTTCCGAAACGGGGGAGCGGCCGGCCTATCTGCCACCGGAGGGGCTGGGCGGATTCGACACCGTGCTGAGCAGCACCGGCGGGCAGGCGCTGGAGGCGCTGAAGACGCAGTTGGGCGCGCGGTTCGTCGCACCGCTCTACGCCTGGGTCGACCCGGACCTGCACCGTCCCGCCGATCCGGTGCGGCGCTATCTCGGCGACCTCTGCCACCTCGGCGCCTGGGTCGAGGACCGGCGGGCGGCGCTGGAAGCGCTGTTCATCGAGCCGGCCCGGCGGCTGGGACGGCGGCGCTTCGTCCTGGCCGGCGGCGGCTATCCGGACGACGCGTCCTGGGGGGCCAACATCCAGCGCGTCCGGCATCTGCCGCCGGCGGAGCACGCGGCCTTCTTCTGCTCCTCCACCCTGACGCTGAACGTGACGCGCCAGCCCCTGAAGGCGATGGGCTGGTGCCCGTCCATCCGGCTGTTCGAGGCGGCGGCCTGCGGTGTTCCGGTGATCTCCGACGAATGGGAGGGGATCGGCGCCTTCTTCGAGCCGGGACGCGACATCCTGGTCGCGCGGGAAACCGACGACGTGACCACGGCGTTGATGCTGCCGCGCGGCCATCTCGCCACGCTGGCCCAGCGCGCGCGGTCGCGCGTTCTGGAGGAGCACACGGCGGAACGGCGGGTGCGGGAATTGCGCTCCATCCTCGACATCAAGGGGGGCGGCGATGATTGATCCGACGTTCCCCGGTTGCCCGGCTTGCCTCTGTTGGAAGTAAGCCGCCCTTGGCGTCCTGACCGTCCGGTCGGGTTCCCGGTTCCGAGGTCGGCAACCCGGTGCAGGACGGCTATCCCTTCCGCGAGTCGATCCACTTCCAATACCCCGGTTACCGGCGACGCATTTTCGTAGAAAACAATAACGGGGCAATGGCAACAGGACTGTCCCGATTCCGGCTTTTCTCCGGGCCGCCAAGATGTCGGAGAGAAAGAAGAGCGTGCGTCAGACAATAAGTTCCAATGAATAACACCACAGGGACATGGGATGAACGAAGCGGTGATGCGCAGGAACAGGCCGGCTGGAAAACGTCACCCGAGCGTCGGCGCCCCTTCGGGCCTTCGTTTTCTGGAGGCGGCACGATGGGATTGACCATCCTCACGGTGGCGTCGCCTTTCGCCCCGGTCGGCGCCGATCCGGAGAGCGAAGGCACGGCCGAGCAGGTGGCCGGCGCCATCGACGCCGCCCTGGTCCGCGCCGGGCACCGCTCGGTCGTCATCGCGCCGGAGGATTCGGCGGTGGCGGGAACGCTGATCCCGCTGGCGCGCGTCCATGGCGGGGCCCACGGGCAGGCGCCGGACGAGCGGGCGCAGGCCGCTGTTCTGAGGCGGGTCGCCACCGTGGTCGCCAAGGCGGTGGAGGATCATGCGCCGGATCTCGTCCACCTCCATGTCCGTGACTTCGACCTCCTGCTGCCGCCGCAGGACGTTCCGGTCCTGGCGACACTCTACCAGCCGCTGGACCGCTACCGGCCGGAAGCCCTGACGGTCCCGCGAGCGAACCTCCATCTCCAGCCGGTGTCCGCCGCGCAGGTGCGCGGGGCTTCGCCCGGCCTGACGTTCCTGTCGCCGCTGGAGATCGGTGTGGCGGTGGACCGCCTGCACATCCGCGTGCCGAAACGCCGCTTCGCCGTCTGCCTGGGCGACATCGAGCCGGAGATGGGCTTCCACATCGCGCTGGACGCGGCGCGGCAGATCGACATGCAACTTCTTCTCTGCGGCGGCCTGTCCCGCGGCGCGGAGGAGCAGCGCTACCTTCAGGAAGAGATCCGGCCCCGGCTGGACCCCAAGCGCCGCTTCCTCGGGCGGATCGGCTTTGGGCGCAAGCGCTGGATGCTGGGGGCGGCGCGCTGCCTGCTGGCGCCCAGCCTGATGTCGGAGCCGACCCCCGTCGCGGCGCTGGAGGCGCTGGCCTGCGGCACCCCGGTGGTGGCCTTCCCGACCGGCGCCCTGGCCGACCTCGTGGAGCCCGGCGTCACCGGTTTCCTGGTCAAGGACGCCGAGGAGATGGCCCGCGCCATCGAGGACTGCGAGGGCTTGGACCCCGACGCCTGCCGCGCCGTCGCCCGCGCCCGCTACTCGCTGGATGGCATGACGGAACGTTATCTGGCGCGGTTCGAGGAGTTGGTCGCGGGACGTCCGGCGGCAGCGGCGGGGGTGGCGTAGCGCCCCTTCCTTTACGGCTTGGCTCCATAGAGCCTGGCCATCGACACCTGGTCGGCCAGCCGCCCGTCGATCAGGCTGTGGCGGCGGGCCACCGCCTCCTCCTCGAAGCCGTGCTTGGCGTAGAAGCGCCGGGCGCGGCTGTTGTGGCCGAACACCCAGAGCGACAGCCGGTGCAGCCGCCGCGCCCGCGCCCAGAGGTCCGCCGCGCCGATCAGGCGTCCGCCGATGCCCTGCGCCCAGAAGTCCCGGCGCACCGCCAGCCCCAGACCGGCCTCGTGCGCGGTGCGGGCGTAGGCGCCGGTCCACAGTGACAGCGACCCGGCGATGGTGCCGTCCGCGACGGCCAGCAGGGTGGCTGTCCGGTCGCCGATCCTCTGTTCGGCAAGGAAGCGCCGGGCCGCCGCGACATCCGGCAGGGATTCGGCGGCGCTGCGCATCAGGAAGTGGGTTTCGCTCCGCACCGCGCGGTCGTAGGCGAGGTAGGCGGCGGCGTCCGCGGGCAGGGCGGGGCGGATTTCCAACCGCCCGATCCGCGCCTGGAATGGCGCTTCGACGGTCAGGCCGGGCATCGGGACCGGCCATTCGGGAACGCCCTCCGCCCCGAGGACCTTGCCCATCAGCCGCTCGCTGCGCCACGCGCCGTTGACGCGCAGGACGTCACGCATCAGCCCCTCGTCGAGAAAGCCGAGCCGTTCGTAAAGGGACAGGGCGCGGCTGTTGCTCTCGGCCACGGTGAGTTCCAGCCGGTGCGCGCCGGTCCGCCGCGCCCAGGTCTCCGCCGCGGCGAACAGCGCGGTGGCGACGCCGCGCCCGTTCCAATCGCGCCGCACGCCGACCGCCAAGGTCACCGCGCCGCGGTTGCGGCGGAACCGCCCGCCATGGGCGCTGAGATAGCCGACGAGGTCCGCGGAGTGGTTGCCGACGGCCTCGGCGACGAAGATGGTGGAGTTGCCGGACGCCTGGAGGGCCGCGACGTCGCGTGCCCAGAAGGGCCGCTCGCCGGGCTCGCGCAGGAGGAAATCGCTTTCCGCGTCGATCCGCGCGACCAGAGCCAGCAGGGCGTGGCGCTCGCCGGGCCGGGCTTCGCGGACGGAAAAGCCGCCGATGGTCTGGATGTCCCGCATGGCGCGCAGCCTAGGCCCACCGCCGGCGGATGGCAAAGCGGTTGTTGCCGTGTGGCCGGCGCGGCTATCGTCGCGCCATCGTGAGATCTGGAGTTGCCATGCCCACCGTGACCGTCCGTCCGGCCGTCGAGGCCGATTGCCCGACCATTCTCCGCTTCGTCCGGGAACTCGCCGCGTTCGAAAACGAACCCCACGCCGTGAAGGCGAGCGAGGCGGACTTCCGGCGCGACGGCTGGGGCGAGCGTCCGGTGTTCGAGGCGCTGATCGCCGAACTGGACGGGGAACCCGTCGGCTTCGCGCTGTGCTTCCGCAACTATTCCACCTGGGAAGGGCGGGCCGGCCTGTTCGTGGAGGATCTCTACGTCACCCCGCAAGCGCGGCGCTATGGCGTTGGCCGCAAGCTGCTGGCGACGGTGGCGAAACTGGCGGCCGAGCGGGGCTGTCGCCGTGTCGACCTGAATGTGCTGCACTGGAACCCGGCACGCGATTTCTATCTGCGCATCGGCTTCAAACAGATGGAGGAGTGGCTTCCCTACCGTCTCACCGGCGATGCGATCGCAGCACTGGCCGCGCAGGCGGATGAGGCTTGAGGGAACGAAAGCGCTGTTCTGTTCCGGTGGGCTGACGGTCGGGGCTTTTCGATGGCCCCGACCTCATCGCCACCACGCGGTACTTATGCCCGGGTCGTCCGGGACCCTCAGGCGGCCTTGGCCGGCATCGCGGCGTTCAGCAGGTCCAGGTAGCCGGACCGCTCCTCGCGCAGGGTGGACAGCAGGTCGGCGAGGCTTTCGCGGACGAAGGGGTCGTTCTGGCCGTCGATCCGGTTCAGCGCCAGCTGGATGAACTCATCGACCAGGGCGATGTGAACGCGAGAGGACGAGGTAATCTGTTCGGTGGTGGTGGCGATCAGCATTTTAAAACTCCGTTTTGTCTTGTGTGTTCGTGATGTCTCTATTTGGCCATGTCCCGGTTAACGACTTACTAACGGGGCCTCCGCCGGGCTGGTGTCTTGAGGGGTAATCCCGTGACCGACAAATATAGGGGGATTTTACCCGGAAGGATTACCACTTTTCTTGAAATGAGCAGGCGCTTTTCTGAGGCTGTGAGACTTTTCAAGGACTTCCGGCAAAGGTCGTAGCGGCCGGACCGTCATAGGCGGGAGGGAAGCGGAGCCTTAACGGCGACGTCCGCAAGCCCTAAGTCGCCACGGCGGGACGTTAACAGGCCGTCCCGCCGGGCGGAGTACGTCCTTTGCCGGGCCCGGCGCGCCGGGCGTAGCTCCTTACGCGGCGCGCGGCAGCCGACCCGCGGCGTGGTCGATGCGGTCGGCGCGCTCCAGCGCCTGGGCGACCAGATCGTCGAACAGATCGTTGACCAAGGCCGACAGGCGAACCGGTGCGCCGCCAAGCTGCGGCCCTTCCATGAGTAGGGAGCCTTCCTCGCCGGGGCCGACCACGTGCCAACCCTTCGCCGTCATCTCGGCGACGCGGGTCTTGGCGATGAAGGCGCGGACATGGTCCGTGGCGAAGTCGCTCATTCGAATCTCCCAGGGCTTGGAGAGGGGCAGCGGGATGGGGGCGGGATGGGGTGCAGGGCCGGTCACGCCGAAACGGTAACGCAGGAAACGGAACGCAACAAGAACAAATTCGGCCGGACCCTTGCCCAAAGGGGATTCCGCGTTGATTCCCCTTGCCCGGCGGGCGATTCGGGAAAAAATTCGCTGACCGGAACGATGTTCGAACCGACGAGGACCTGACCATGACCGGTAAGACCGGGATGCGCACCGAGACCGACAGCTTCGGACCGATCGAGGTTGCCGCCGACCGTTACTGGGGCGCCCAGACGCAGCGCTCGCTGCGCAACTTCCGCATCGGCGGGGAGCGCATGCCGCCGGCGCTGGTGCGCGCGCTCGGCATCCAGAAGAAGGCGTCGGCGCTCGCCAACATGGCGCTGGAGGTGCTCGACCCCCGGCTGGGCCGCGCCATCGTCGAGGCGGCGGAGGAGGTGATCGACGGCACGCTCGCCGATCATTTCCCGCTGGTGGTCTGGCAGACCGGCTCCGGCACCCAGAGCAACATGAACGCGAACGAGGTCATCTCCAACCGCGCCATCGAGGCGCTGGGCGGCGAGATGGGGTCGAAGAAGCCGGTCCACCCCAACGACCACGTCAACATGGGGCAGTCGTCCAACGACAGCTTCCCCACCGCCATGCACATCGCCGCGGCCGAGCAGATCCACCACGAGCTTCTGCCGGCGCTGGAGCATCTGCACGCGGCGCTGGCCGCGAAGGCGGCCGAGTTCGCCGACATCGTGAAAATCGGGCGCACCCATCTCCAGGACGCCACACCGTTGACCCTGGGGCAGGAGTTTTCCGGCTACGCCACCCAGATCGCCTACGGGATCGAGCGGGTGAAGGCGTCGCTGCCGCAGCTCTACCGGCTGGCCCAGGGCGGCACGGCGGTGGGCACCGGGCTGAACGCCAAGACCGGCTTCGCCGAAGCCTTCGCCGAGGAGGTGGCCTCCATCACCGGGCTGCCCTTCGTCACAGCCGAGAACAAGTTCGAGGCGCTGGCGAGCCACGACGCGCTGGTGGACGCGCATGGCAGCCTGAACACGCTGGCGGTGTCGCTGATGAAGATCGCCAACGACATCCGCCTGCTCGGCTCCGGCCCGCGCTGCGGCATCGGAGAAATCTCATTGCCGGAGAACGAGCCCGGCTCCTCGATCATGCCCGGCAAGGTGAACCCCACCCAGTCGGAGGCGATGACCATGGTCTGCGCCCAGGTGATGGGCAACCAGACCACCGTCAGCATCGCCGGCGCCACCGGCCATTTCGAGCTGAACGTCTTCAAGCCGGTGATCGCCTACAACGTGCTCCAGTCGATCCGGCTGCTGGCCGACGCCTGCAACAGCTTCACCGACAACGCCGTGGTCGGCATCGAGGCGAACCGCGAGCGCATCGGGCAGCTGCTGAACGAGAGCCTGATGCTGGTCACCGCGCTGAACCCGCACATCGGTTACGACAACGCGGCGAAGATCGCCAAGAAGGCCCACAAGGAGGGAACGACTCTGAAACAGGCCGGCGTGGCGCTGGGCCTGCTGACCGAGGAGCAGTTCGATCAGTGGGTCAAGCCGGAAACCATGGTGAAGCCCCGGTGACCGGGGCCGTGCGCCGTCCATGAAAAAGCGCTCCGTCCTCATCGCCGGGCACCCGACCAGCGTCTCTCTGGAAGAGGAGTTCTGGGAGGCGCTGAAGGGCCTCGCGCAGGTGCGGGGGATGTCGGTCAACGCGCTGATCGAGGAGATCGATTCGACCCGCAGCGGCAACCTGTCGAGCGCGATCCGGGTCCATGTGCTGAACGCGGTGCAGAGGCGAGGGTAGGGGTGTCCTGCCCCACCGGGGCGCCCCTGGACAGGCGGCGGGGGGACGGCTACACCCTTGCGCCGGACCGCCCCCTTCCCCTCGCGCCAGAGTGTCCGCCCGTGACGCCCGACATCACCTTCCTCGATATCGTCGCCTTCCTGTGGTTCCTGGCCTGCTGGGCGGGCTTCACGCTGATCCAGGACCACATGCTGAGCGGGCGCATGGTGGTCAACCAGCATCTGAAAAAGGTGCGCCGTCACTGGATGGAGCGGATGCTGGAGCGCGACAACCGCATCATGGACTCGCAGCTCGTCGGCCACACGATGCAGAGCTGCACCTTCTTCGCCAGCACGAACATGCTGATCCTGGCCGGTCTGGTCGGTGCCTTCGGCGCGGTGGAGAGCGCTCACAAGCTGGTCGGCACGCTGTCCTTCACGGTGCAGACCACGCGCGAGTTCTTCGAGTTGAAGATGCTGCTGCTCGTGGCGATCTTCACCTTCGGCTTCTTCAAGTTCACCTGGGCGCTGCGCCAGTACAATTACTGCTGCGCCCTGATCGGCTCCGCCCCGCTGCCCCCGGTGCCGGCGGAGGAGAAGACGGCGATGGCCGACAGCATCGCCGCCGCCATGACTCTGGCCGTCAAGGCGCTGAACGGCGGCATGCGTGCCTATTACTTCGCCATGGCGGCGCTGGCCTGGATGCTCGGCCCCTGGTTCTTCATGGTGTCCACCGCGGCGGTCATCGTCGTCCTGACCCGCCGGCAGGGCTTCTCCGCAACGGAAAAGGTCATCCGCGTACAGGTGGATGCGCTGGAGAAGCTCGAGCGGCGATGATGCACGTTTTTGGCGATAAATATGTTAAAATGTTCTAAATCTGCGACGTTATGGCCAATACGCTGCGGTGCGAAATAATGCTTTTGTCATAGCCGCCTGATGAACGCGCTGCGCTGCAGCACGCCACGCTTAAGGGGATGGCCATGGACATCGACACGGCGGTATCGGTCTTGAACTCGCTGGACGAAGCGGAACGGCTTCTGGCGGAAGTCCGGCTGCATCCGGGGGCTTGCGGCGCCGCCAAGGAGTTCATGGACCGCAACCGCGAACTGCTCGCCCAGGCGCGCCACTGCATCGATGCGGCGCACGAACTGGCCTGACGCCGGCCTGATGCCGGCTTGACGATGGGCGGGAGCGGCCGGTTCCCGCCGCGCGTCAGCCTTTCCTGAGAACCTTGCCGCCTGTGCCGGCCATCTTAGCCCAGTCCTTCGCGAAATAGGCGAAGTCGCGGGAGGGGCGGCTGTAGAGGTAGCCCTGCGCCAGCGGCACCCCCAGCTCCGTCAGGAGCTGCGCGTGCTCCGGCCCTTCCACCTGCTCCCCGATCAGCCCCAGCCCCAACTGGCGGCACACGTCCACCATGGACCGCAGCATGGCCATGTCGCGGCCGCTGTCCACGGCGCCGCGGACGAAGTGGCCGTCGATCTTGGCAAAATCCGCCTGGATGCCGTAGAGCGATTGAAAGGAGGTCGATCCGGCCCCGACGTCGTCCAGGCAAATACGAAAACCGGCGGCGCGGAGCTTTTGCAAAACCTCGTTCAACTTGGCGATGTCGGTGACGACGACGGTCTCGGTCACCTCAATCAGCAGCTTGCGGGCAAGCTCGCCATAGGGCTCCGTCACCGCCAGGAACTGGCGCAGGAAAATAGGGCTCATCAGCGTCTTGGCGGACAGGTTGATCGCCACGTCCGGCAGGGTCGGCTCCTTGCGGTGGGCGTGCATGGTGTCCAGCACCGACTGCGTCAGCAGCAGGTCGAAATCGTAGATCAGCCCGACATCCTCGGCGAAGGTGATGAAGTCCGCCGGGGACGGCATGCCCTCCACCCGCGTCAGCGCTTCGAGATGATGGACGGTCCGGGTCCCGATATCGACGATGGGCTGGTAGACCACGAAGAAGTCGCGTTTCTCGATGGTCGCGCGCAGCCGGCCGATGCGGTCCACCGCGTCGGACAGCATGCGCTTGGCGCCGTCCTCCAGGCTGGAGATGGTGAACTCGCCGCCCTGGGCGGAGGCGAAGGCCTGCACCGTGTAGACCAACGCGCGCGCCGCGTCGGCGGGGTCCAGCCGCTCGTCCGACACGTCCAGCGACCAGGTGCGGATGCCGCCGGGCAACTCGCCGCCGGCGCTCTGGATGATCTGGGTGATGTGGGCCTGCACCTCCTGCCCGTCGATGTCCGAGGCGTGGACGACGCCGTAACGGTCGGTGGCCAGTTGCCCGGCGCTGTCGCCGTTGGCGGAGATCGCCCGCAGATAGGCCTCGATCCCCTGCATCACCTCGCTCGCCGCCCCCTCGGGCAGGGCGTCCACCATCGACTGCAGGCCGTCGATCAGCAGCAGGGTCAGGGCGTTGTCCAGCCCCTTCTCCCGCGCCTTGATGATGCGGTCCTCCAGGATGTGGCTGAAGGCGTTGCCGTCGAGAAGCTGGCCCGCTGCGGCGAGCGCCTCGTTCGTGTTGCGCGGGCCGGAGGCCAACAGCACGGTCAGGAACAGCGACCCGGGGCAGGAGTCGAGCCGGCAGCCGCCGAGCAGCGCCGGAAAGCGGTTGCCGTCGCAGCCCTGGAAGACGACGCGCGCCGGCTTGATGCGGCCCTTGTCCTGGATGCGCTTGAACAGGACGGTGACGTATTTGCGGTCGTTCGGCGCCACGACGTCGAGCAGGCTGGTGCCGACCAAGCCGGCCACGTCCCCTTCGGTCAGGCGGCAGCGCGCGCCCGCGCAGAACAGAATGCCTCCGCGCCCATCCGTCTCGATCAGCAAATCCGCCGCGGCGAAAGCGAAACCGACGAAGCGGTCACGCTCGCGGTGCGACGGGCGTCGGACCTGCGCGCTGGTCTGCGGCACCGGGCGTCTGATCGAGTCATGCGCAAGCTGCATCGGCAATAGCCCGAAATTGAGAAAAAGTTTATCGAATTGCGTTCATTCATTGAATGGAGACTAGCCGTGTTCCCGTCGTGAAAAAAGCGGCAAGATTCACCGCGTCATTCCAAACAAAATATCGGAACCTAGAATTTTCAATGATTTAAAGAGAAATGTGGTTTTGAGCCGCGCCGGATTATCGCACCCGCCGCGGCGGTCGGACGGAGGGAATCGACCGGAAGGGTCAGGAGCGGGGACGGAGCCGGGTCACATGGCCCATCTTGCGGCCGGGACGGGACTCCGCCTTGCCGTAGAGGTGCAGGCGGGCGCCGGGCTCGGCCATCAGCTCCGGCCAGCGGTCCGCGTCGGTGCCGATCAGGTTCTCCATCTCGGCGTCGGCCACCCGTTCCACCGAGCCCAGCGGCAGGCCGCAGACGGCGCGGACGAGCTGCTCGAACTGGCAGGAATGGCAGGCGTCCATGGTCCAGTGGCCGGAATTGTGCGGGCGCGGCGCCATCTCGTTGACCAGCACGCCGCCGTCCGGCGTCACGAACATCTCCACCGCCAGCACCCCGACGAGGTCCAGCGCCTCGGCGATGCGGCGGGCGACCCGCTCGGCCTCGGCCGCCGTCTCCGCCGGAACGCGGGCCGGGGCGATGGTCCTGTCGAGGATGCCGTCCTTGTGCCGGTTCTCCACGGCGGGGTAGGCGGCCATGCTGCCGTCCAGCCCGCGGGCGACGATCACCGACACCTCGCAGGTGAAGGAGACGAAGCCCTCCACGATGCCGGCGTCGGAACGGATGGCCGCCCAAGCCTCCGCCGGGTCGCTGCCCGGTTCGATCCGCGCCTGCCCCTTGCCGTCATAGCCGAGGCGGGTGGATTTCAGGATGCAGCGCGGGCCGATCTCCGCCACCGCCGTCGCCACCTCGTCGGCGCTGCGCGCGGCGCGCCAGGGGGCGGTGCCGATGCCCAGCGCGTTGACGAAGGACTTCTCCTCCACCCGGTCCTGGGCGACCGACAGAACCTTGCCGCCGGGATGGACGGGGGTGAAGCGGCCGAGATGCTCGACCACGGCGACCGGGACGTTCTCCCATTCCAGCGTCACCACGTCGACGGAGCGGGCGAAGGCCTCCAGCGCGTCGAGGTCGTCCCAGCCGGCGGAGGTGACGGCCGCCGCGACCTGGGCGCAGGGGCTGCCCTCCGATCCCGGCGCGTAGACGTGCGTCTTGTAGCCCAGACGGGCGGCGGCGAGCGCGGTCATGCGGCCGAGCTGGCCGTCGCCCAGCATGCCGATGGTCGAACCGGGCGGAAGGATGCGGTGGGCCATGGCTCAGGCGGGCTCGTCGACGGGGGCTTCGGCGACGGCGGCGGTCTGGCGGGCGCGCCAGGCGTCCAGCGCCTCGGCCACCTGCGGGTCCATCAGGGCGATGACCGAGCCGGCGAGCAAGGCGGCGTTGATGGCGCCGGCCTTGCCGATGGCCAGCGTGCCCACCGGAACGCCGCCGGGCATCTGGACGATCGACAGCAGGCTGTCCATGCCCTTCAGCGCGTGGCTTTCCACCGGGACGCCGAAGACGGGCAGGGGGGTCATCGAGGCGGCCATGCCCGGCAGGTGGGCGGCGCCGCCGGCCCCGGCGATCACCACCTTCAGGCCGCGCTCACGGGCGGTGGTCGCGTACTCGACCAGACGCTGCGGGGTGCGGTGGGCGGAGACGATCCGGACCTCGTGCGGGACGCCGAGCGCGGTCAGCGTCTCGGCGGCGTGCTTCATGGTGGTCCAGTCCGACTGGCTGCCCATGATGATGCCGACCAGCGGCTTGCGGTCGGTGGTGGCGGCGATGGATGCGGACACGGCGCGCGCTTTCCTCTAGGTCCGGAAAGCGGCGCATTATAGAAAGCGCGCGCGCGGAGTCCAGCGCGACGCGATGCGCCGCACCGCGTTCTCCGCCGAAAGGCGGTGTCAGGCGATGATGTCGGGCAGCATGCGGCTTTCCAGAACCATGATCTGGTCCTTGAGCGCGAGTTTGCGCTTCTTCAGACGTTGCATCTGAAGCTGGTCGAACGGCGCACGTTCGTGCAGTCGGGCGATCACGTCATCAAGGTCGCGATGCTCGCTGCGAAGCGTGGCCAGTTTTTCCTTCAGCATCTCTTGTTCGTTCATACGCGCGGGGCCCGCTGGCTGAGCGGCGGGGACTATACCAGATTTCCGGCGCAGCGGCAGTGCGAAACCACGCATTCTTCGCAGGGTTATAATCCGGTCGCCGGAATGTAATATACTCGGAGGACCAGAACCATTGCGGTGGAGCAACGTTCTGGTATGACTACCTTTCGCAGCGGTTCCAGACGACACGGGACAGTCTCCATGACAGCAGGCAAGCGCATCGGCATTCTCACCAGCGGCGGCGACTGCGCCGGGCTGAACGCGGTCATCCGCGCGGTGGTCCACCGGGCCGTCCTGACCTACGGCTGGCAGGTCCTGGGCATCAAGGAAGGCACCCAGGGGTTGCTGCAGCGTCCGGTGCAGTATCAGGTGCTCGACCTTCCGCAGGTCGACGGCAACATGATGCGCATGGGCGGCACGATCCTCGGCACGACCAACCGCGGCGACCCCTTCGCCTACCCGATGGCCGACGGCACCCAGAAGGACCGGTCGGACGAGATCATCGGCGGCTACCGCGAGTTGGGGCTGGACGCGCTGATCGGCATCGGCGGCGACGGCAGCTTCGCCATCCTGAAGAAGCTGGCCGACAAGGGCGGCTTCCAGATGGTCGGCATCCCCAAGACCATCGACAACGATCTCGGCCTGACCGAGGTGTCGGTCGGCTACGACACCGCCGTCGGCGTCGCGGTCGAGGCGCTCGACCGGCTCCAGCCGACCGCGGCCAGCCACGCCCGCGTCATGGTGCTGGAGGTGATGGGCCGCGACGCCGGCCATATCGCGCTGGCCGCGGGCATCGCCGGCGGCGCCGACGTGGTGCTGATCCCCGAGATCGCCTATTCCATCGAGAAGATCGCCCAGAAGATCAAGCAGGTGCGCTCGACGGGCCGCAACTTCGCCCTGGTCGTGGTGTCGGAGGCGGTGAAGACCGTGGACGGCACCGGCGTGCAGAAGCTGTTCCAGGGCGGCCAGAAGCGTTACGGCGGCATCGGCGACTACATCGGCGAGAAGATCGCCGACGCGACGGGGGCGGAAACCCGCGTTACCGTCCTGGGTCACGTCCAGCGCGGCAGCATGCCCAGCCCGCGCGACCGTCTGGTCGCCTCGGCCTTCGGCGTGCACGCCGTGGACCTGATCGCCGAGGGCAAGTTCGACCGCATGGTCGCCTGGTCGGACCGCGGCGTCATCGACGTGCCGATCACCGACGCCATCGCCAAATACGCCTGCGTGGAGCTGGACGGCGCCATGGTCAAGACCGCCCGCGGCCTGGGCATCAGCCTGGGCGACTGAGCGGAGGCTCGTGGGGAGGAGGCAGGCGCGGCGATGTCGGAAAACCCGCTCTGGGACTTCTCGCTCGCCGTCTACGGACGGCCCGGCGTGCCTGCCGCCTGCCTCGACCTTCAGGACCGGCTCGGCCAGGACGTGAACCTTCTGCTCTTCGCCGCCTGGGCGGGCATGGCCTGCAACGCCGACCTGCCGGTGGAGGAGCTGACGCGGATCGACTCCGCGGTCGCCCCCTGGCGGGCCGAGGTGGTCCGCCCGCTGCGCGCCGTCCGCCGCCGGGCGAAGGGGGAGGACGACGCCCTCTACCGGCGCCTGAAGGCCACGGAGTTGGAGGCGGAACGCGTCCAGCAGGACCGTCTCTTCGCCTTGTCCGGGCTCACGCCCAGGCCGGGGGGCGGCGTCGTGCTGGCCGCGGCCAACCTCTACCGGCTGGTGCCGGAGGGCGACCCGGCGCTGATGACGCTGCTGGCGGCGCTCGGCACGCCGCCCGAGCCCTGACGGAACCGGTGCGATGGCGCCGCTTGTCACCCTCACCTCTCCCCGTCTGATCCTGCGTCCTTGGCGCGGCGGGGACGCCGACGCCTTTCACGCGCTGTCGCAAAATCCCGCGGTGATGGAGCATCTGCTGCCGCTTCCCGACCGCGCGGCCAGCGATGCGGTGATTCGGCGCATCGGCGAGCATTTCGACCGGCATGGCTTCGGCTTCTGGGCGGTGGAGCGACCCGGCCGCAGCCCCTTCATCGGCTTCGTCGGGCTGGCCCGCGTGACATGGGAGGCGCCCTTCGCCCCCGCCGTGGAGGTGGGGTGGCGGCTCGACCCCGACCATTGGGGACAGGGGCTGGCGACCGAGGCCGCCGGGCTGGCGCTGGCCCACGGGTTCGGCGCGGTTGGGCTCGACGAGATCGTGGCCTTCACCGTGCCGGAGAACCGGCGGTCGCAGCGGGTCATGGAGCGGCTGGGGATGGAGCGCGACGCGGCGGCCGACTTCGACCATCCCCGCGTTCCCGACGGTCACCGCCTGAAGCGGCATGTCCTCTACCGGATCGGGCGCGACCGCTGGCGGGATGGAATCAGCGCGGGTGTCAGCGGACCAGGATGAGGCTGTTGCGGTCGCCCGTCTCGTCGGACACCTGGAAGGGCTTGCCGACGTAGAAGGCCTGGCAGCGCTTGCCGCCGGACAGGCGGGTCAGTCCGGCTTCCCACTCCTGGCCGCGTGGGCCGAGGATGCGCAGTTTCAACTGGTCGAGCAGCGGGAAGATCTGATAGCCCTCAAGGTCCAGCGGCTCCCCCTTCGTGGCGAAGGCCTCCTGGTTCAGCGTGAGGGTCTTGCCGTTGAGGTCCAGCTTGACATCCTGCGCCCACGGGCAGCCGCCGCCGGCGGGCTTGTCGCTGGCCGCGGCCGGTTCCACGGTCAGGACCGCCGGGACGAGGGCACAGGTCAAGGCGAGCGCGCAGATGTTCAAGGTGCTTTTCATCGGCAAGGTGCTTTTCATGGGCGGGACTTGGTCCTCGCGCTGAATACCCCGGTATGCTTCGGGGCGATGGATGCAGCATAATTTTAGCAAAAGTGAAATGCAACGCAGGGCTTCTCGTGGGTGGGTTGCGGGAACGGCAGGACTTGTGACCAATCCGTCAGCGACCCCGCCTGTTTCACCGGCCTCCGGTACCCCTCACACCCTCGGGCACCTCCCATGGCGACGATCATCGAGGCCCTTCTGGCCGCCATCGACCATCACCAGTCAGGCCGTCTGGCCGAGGCGGCGACGCTCTATGGGCGAATTCTGGAGGCCGACCCCGAACAACCCGACGCCGCGCAGTTCCTAGGCGTGCTCCTCGCGCAGACGGGCCGTCCAGCGGAGGGGGAACGCCTGCTCCGCCGGTCGCTGGCGCTGCGCCCCGACTCGGCGGGCGCGCAATCGAATTTGGCCGGCGCGCTTCAGACCATGGGTGACGCGGCGGGGGCGGAGGCCGGCTATGCCCGCGCCCTGCGGCTGGACCCGTTGCTGGCCGACGCCCACGCCAGCCGGGCTGGCCCTCTGCGCGATCTGAACCGGGTGCCGGAGGCCGCCCGCTCGGCGCGGCGGGCGCTGGCGCTGCTCCCCGCCTCGGCGGAAGCCTTGGTGAACCTCGCCGAAACGGCCCTGGCCGGACAGCGGGCGGAGGAGGCGGAGCGCGCGGCCCGTCGCGCCGCCGCGCTGGCGCCAGGGTCGCCGGCGGCCCTGATGATGCTCGGCTCCGCCTGTACGGCGCAGAAGCGCTGGGACGAGGCGGAGGCCGCCTACCGGGGGGCGCTGAACCTCGCCCGCGGCTATGGCGCGGCGTGGGGAAATCTGGGGTCGCTGCTCGCCGGGCAGGGCCGCTTCGACGAGGCGCTGGAGGCCTTTGCCACGGCCGAGAGGCACGGCTTTTCCGGCCCGTCCCTGTGGGCGGCGCGCGGTGGTGCGCTGCTTGCCATGGCCCGGCCGGTGGAGGCTCTGGCCGACTTCGACCGGGTGCTGGAGGCGCGCCCCGGTGACGCCGGGATGCGCTGGAACCGCGGCTTCGCCCGGCTGCTGGCCGGGGATTGCGAGGGTGGCTGGCCGGAGTTCGACTGGCGCCGCCACGACACACGGGCGGAGCCGCCCTGGCGCCGCTTCGCCCAGCCCACCTGGACCGGTGGCGACATCGCCGGGCGCACCATCCTGCTCTACGCCGAGCAGGGGTTGGGCGACACCCTGCAGTTCGTCCGCTACGTCCCGCTGGTGGCGGAGCGCGGGGCGCGGGTGATCCTGGAGGTGCAGCCGCCCTTGATGAGTGTGCTGTCGGGCCTGCCGGGGGTGGAGCGGCTGATCGCCCGCGGCGACCCGTTGCCGGACTTCGATCTGGAATGCCCGCTGATGAGCCTGCCGCGCGCCTTCGGGACCAACCTCGGCGATGTGCCCGCCACCGTGCCCTATCTGCGCCCCGACCCGCAACGCGCCGCCGCCTGGAGCGAGCGGCTGGAGGACGGCCAACTGACGGGTGGACCGGGGCTGCGGGTCGGGCTGGTCTGGGCGGGAAACCCGCGCTTTCCCGGCGACGCGCTGCGTTCGCCCCGGCTGGCCGGGCTGCGGTCCGTTCTGGATGTGCCGGGCGTGCGCTTCTACGGGCTTCAGAAGGGACCGGGGCGGGAGGATCTGGAAGGGGTGGACATGCCGCCTTTCTTCACCGACCTCGGGCCGGAGATCGCCGATTTCGCCGACACCGCGGCGATCATGGCCAACCTGGACCTCGTGATCTCCTCCTGCACCGGGCCGGCCCATCTGGCCGGGGCGCTGGGGGTGCCGGTCTGGGTGGTGCTGCCGCTGTCGCCGGATTGGCGCTGGCTGCTGGGCCGGGACAACAGCCCCTGGTACCCCACCGCCCGCCTGTTCCGCCAGACGCGCGTCGGCGACTGGACGGAGGTGGCCGGGCGCGTCGCCAACGCGCTGCGTGCCGCGGCTCTTACGACTTGAGCGTGATCGTCGTCGTGGTCATCTCGTCGGCGGTGGACACCAGCTTGGAGGCGGCGGAGTAGGTGCGCTGCGCCTGGATCAGCGTGGTGAACTGCTCCTCGATCTTGACGTTGGAGCCCTCGACGCTGGCCGTGCTCAGCGACGCCCCGACGGTCTTCGGCGCGCTGGTGCCGGTCTCGTTGGTCAGGTTGCCGAAGGAGTTCAGGCGGATGGCGCCCGAATTGGCGCTGGTCCGGAACATGGTGCCGGACACGCTTTCCAGATCGGTCGGGTTGATCACCGTCGCGTCGGGGATGCGGTAGATGTAGCGCTGCTTACCGCCCTGGAAGTTGGCGGCGACGAAGCCGTCCTCGGTCAGCTCCGCCCCCTGATAGGTGCCGGCGCGGATGCCGTTGTTGCCCTGGACGATTCCCAGATCCATGCCGGCGATGGTGGTGATGGAGTTGGTCATCTTCCCGTAGGAACCGAGATCCAGCGTCGTCTGGGCGAAATCGCCGCCGGGATTCAGCGTCAGGGTCGCCGGACTGCCGGTGGGGCCGCCGGTCAGCGTGCCATTGCGGGCGAAGTTCAGCGTGCCGAGCGATTGCCACGTGGTGGGGTCGTTCACGTTGCCGTTGCCCACCGGTTTGCCGTCGGCGCCAATGACGCCGGCGTTGAAGACCTGCCACGTCGAGGTGCCGTCCTCCGCCTGCCCGGTCTTCACGAACCGCAGGGCCATCGCCCCGTCGGCGCCGTTCTTGTCCACCATGTTCAGAACGACGCCAGTGGTGTTCGCCGTGGTGATCGGACCGGTCACCGGCTCCTGGTCGTAGGGCAGGTTGAGATTCAGCGACGCCTGGGTCGAGGCTTCGCGGTAGTCCTGCAACCCGCTCAGCGAGACCGGAGTCATGCTGCTCAGGCTGCCGAAGGAGCCGGTGCCGCTGGCAGGGTCGAGCTTGAACCCCATCAGCGCCTTGCCGGCGCCGTTCACCAGACGGCCTTCCTTGTCGGGAGAGAAGTCGCCGGACCGCGTCAGGAAGACCGAATCGTCGCTCGTCTGGGTGGCGGTCGCGGTCGTGCCGGCCTGGGCATCCAGATCCTGGACGAGGAAGAAGCCGTTGCCGACGATGGCCGCGTTGGTGGTGACGCCGGTCTGGGTGACGGTACCGCCGCTGTGGTCCAGACGCTCGAAGGCACGCACACCGTTGCCGGGGTCCTTGTTGCCGGTGCGGTCGCCCAGCACGAAGTCGGCGAACTGGGTTTCCGACGCCTTGAAGCCGGACGTTGAGGCGTTCGCGATGTTGTTCGAAATGGTGCCCAGGGCGCGGTTCTGCGCCGTCAGCCCGAGAACGCCATTGTTGAAGATCGTGGTGATGCCCATGGTCCGGCCGCCTCATTCCCGTCGACGCGCGTCCGTTGGAACGCACCGCGCAAAGAACTGCAACCGTCGTGCCAAAAGGCGAAAGGGGGCTTTGTGCGGCCCTCAGGGCGATGGGATGGGCAGAAATTTCCCGGCGGACTTGGCTCCTCACCGTCCGCTGGGCAGCTTTCGCCCACCCGGCACCTTCAATCGACCGGCCTCAATCGACCGGCTCGAACATCTTGGTCTGGGAGTTGATGGCCCACAAATCGCCGCTGTCCAAGTCGAACCACCAGCCGTGCAGCTCCAGCGTCCCGGCCTCCACCCGCTCGCGGACGAAGGGGAAGGTCATCAGGTTGTCGACCGAGGTGCGAACGGCGGCGCGCTCGATCACGTCGGGCTTCTGCTGAAGGCGCTCGAACTCGGCCTTGCGCCGCTCCTCGTCGGTCTCCCCCTGGGCGGGCGGGATGTAGGGATCGAGCGCCGCGCTGGCGATGGACACCCAGGGCGACACGAAGTCGTTCTGGTCCGGCTCCCCCTTGCGCAGGCGGATCAGCCCCTGGATGCCGCCGCACAGGGCGTGGCCCAGGACGATGACGTGGCTGACCTGAAGCACCCGCACCGCGTATTCGATGGCTGCCGAGGTGCCGTGGTAGCTGCCGTCCGGCTGGTAGGGCGGGACGAGGTTGGCGACGTTGCGGACGACGAACATCTCGCCCGGCTCCGCCTGGGTGAGCAGCGCCGGATCGACGCGGCTGTCGGAGCAGCCGATCATCAGGATCTTCGGCTTCTGCCCCTCCTCGACGAGCTGGCGCATGCTGTCGGGCCGGCGCTCGTAGTAGCGGGCGCGGAAACCTTTCATCCCGGCGAGAAGCTGACGAATCGGAACGTCCTGGTCGCGGGTGTGTGGCATCGTTCTGATACCCCTCTTCGGTCGGGATTTAGCGGATGCGGTATAGCCCAGGCCGGGTCATGTTTCCAGAACCTCCGCAGGCGCCGGCTCGCCCCAGCGGCGGACGATGCCCGCGTCCAGCCCGAACAGATCGAGCGCCCGCCCAACGGCGTGGTCCACCAGATCGTCGATGGTCTGCGGGCGGTTGTAGAAGGCGGGGACCGGCGGGGCGATCACCGCGCCCATCTCGGCCAGCTGGGTCATGGTGCGCAGGTGCCCCAGATGCAGCGGCGTCTCGCGCACCATCAGCACCAGCGGACGCCGCTCCTTCAGCGTGACGTCGGCGGCGCGGGTCAGCAGGGTGGAGGTCACGCCCGTGGCGATCTCGCTCATCGTGCGGACGGAGCAGGGGGCGACGATCATGCCCATGGCGCGGAAGCTGCCGCTGGCGATGGCCGCGCCGATGTCGGCGGCGGCGTAGGACACGTCGGCGAGAGCGCGCAGCTCCGCCACCTTCATGTCCGTCTCATGGGCCAGGGTGACTTCGGCGGAGCGGCTGACGACGAGGTGCGATTCGACGCCGATCCGGCGCAGCACGGACAGCAGCCGGATGCCCAGGATCACGCCCGAGGCTCCGCTGATGCCGACGACAAGACGGGAGGGTGCAGTCATGCCGAAGAAGTAGCGCGCGGGCCGGGCGTCGTCCAGAGCGCGGTCCTATGGACCTCTTCACGGGTCCGGCGCCGGGGGCGGAGGGACGGGCCGCTCCCGGCGCATAAAAGCAAAAAGCCCCCCTCCCGCCGGGGGAGAGGGGCCGGGAAGGCGGCGTCAGCGCGCCTCTTCCTGCTCCGAATAGGGCGACTCGTCGCCGTAGCCGTCCTCGCCGTCCTGGGCCTCGCGCTCCTCTTGCGACAGCGGGACGCCGCCGCGGCGGACGGCCAGGGCCAGGGCCTCCTCCAGCTCGCGCTGGGTGCACAGGCCGAGCAGCACCGGGTTGCGCGGCTTGATGTTCGGGGCGTTCCAGTGCGTGCGGTCGCGGACCGCCGCGATGGTCGGCTTGGTCGTGCCGATCAGGCGGCAAAGCTGGGCGTCCGACAGCTCCGGATGGTGCTTCAGCAGCCAGGCGATGGCGTCCGGCTTGTCGCCGCGCTTGGTGATCGGGGTGTAGCGCGGCCCCTTGGACCGCGCCGCCGGCAGCGGCAGGTCGGGGACCAGCAGCTTCAGGCGCAGATCCTGGTTGCGCTCGCAGCGTTCGATCTCGCCCTTGGTCAACTGACCGTTGGCCACCGGGTCCAGCCCGACCATGCCGACCGCCACCTCGCCATCGGCGATGGCCTGGACCTCCAGGGAATGCAGGCCGCAGAAGGCGGCGATCTGCTCGAAGGTCAAGGATGTGTTCTCGACCAGCCAGACGGCCGTCGCTTTCGGCATCAAGGGCAGTGCCATCGTCCCTCCTGACAACTCCAACCCGACCGCACCCGCTGGCGGGTGGCGCGATCGGCCATACTTTACCGGATGGTCCCGAGCTTCGCCCTCCATATAGGGCCGGAACCGGTCGATGTAAGCGTGCTCGGGCAGGCGGCCGGGAAAACCCGGACACCGATCCCTCTGCTAACCGTCTTGGCGCGCTTTAGCAAGCCCACCCGGCTGTCCGGGAACAAGAATGAAGCGAAAAAATTGCTTGAAAGGGAATTCCCGGCTGTGAAACCGGGGAACTCCCTTCGCAATCCAATGTTTCGCGGGTGCGGCGACGGTCAGCCGCCAACCGTCATGACGATCTTGCCGATGTGCGCGCTGGATTCCATCAGAGCGTGCGCCTCGGCCGCCTGCTCCAGCGGGAAGACCTTGTGGATCACCGGCTTGACCGTGCCGCCTTCCAGCAGCGGCCAGACCTTCTCGCGCAGGGCGGCGGCGATGCGTCCCTTCTCCTCGACCGAGCGGGCGCGCAGGGTGGAGCCGGTGAGGGTCAGGCGCTTGGTCATCACCGGGAACATGTTGATGGAGACCTTCGGCCCCTGGAGGAAGGCGATGGAGACGTGCCGCCCGTCCGGAGCCATGATGCCGATGTCGCGGGCGATGTAGTCGCCGCCGACCATGTCCAGCACCACGTCGACGCCGCGCCCGCCGGTCTCCTTCTGGATGACCGCGGCGAAGTCCTCGGTCTTGTAGTCGATGGCGCGGTCGGCGCCGAGTTCCTCGCAGGCGCGGCACTTCTCGGCGCTGCCGGCGGTGGTGAAGACCTTGGCCCCGAAGGCCTTGGCAAGCTGGATCGCCGTGGTGCCGATGCCGCTGGAGCCGCCATGGACCAGCAGCGTCTCGCCGGGCTTCAGAGCGCCGCGCTCGAACACGTTGGTCCAGACGGTGAAGAAGGTCTCCGGGACGGCGGCGGCCTCGACCATGCCATAGCCCTTCGGCACGGGCAGGAGCTGCGGCGCCGGGACCACGCAATACTGGGCATAGCCGCCGCCGGCGATCAGGGCGCAGACCGCGTCGTCGGCCGCCCAATCCATCACCCCTTCACCCAGGGCGACGACGCGCCCGGCGATCTCCAGGCCGGGCAGGTCGGAGGCGCCCGGCGGCGGGTCGTAGCGGCCCTGGCGCTGCAGCATGTCCGGACGGTTGACGCCCGCCGCCTCCACCGCGACCAGCACCTCGCCGGGGCCTGGCACCGGGGCGGGGCGCTGCACGGTGCGCAGGACCTCCGGGCCGCCGGGTTGCGAAATCTCCACGCAGGTCATGCTGTCCGGCAGGGCGATGCCCATGGTGTCTTCCCCATTCCTCGTTGACGCGGCGTCCACCGATCCGGCGCCGATCCGGTCATCTGCAATCCAGGCGGCCGGGCCGTTTGTGTCCGCAAGCGTCCAAAGTTAGAATTCCGCACCGGCGCTGACAAGCACGCCCCGCCGGCCTTTCCGACGGGCGGGAAGCGGACGGCGCGGGGCAGGGATGCGTGGATACGGGAGGAGAAGCCCTATGGACATCGACGAGCTGGAGCCGCGCAAGGCCAAGCCGGTCTTGAAGGACCTGACCGCGTTGGGCGTGGCGGAGTTGAAGGACTACATCGCCGGGCTGGAGGCCGAGATCGCCCGCGCCCGCGCCGTCATCGCCGCCAAGGAGGCGCAGAAGAACGCTGCGGAGGCCTTCTTCAAGAAACCGTCTTGAAGATGGGAAAAGCCCCTCGCCCGGGATGGGAGAGGGGCATCGGGCCGTAGAACATCAGTCCGCGCCGACCAGATCGCGGTAGCAGTGCCAGGAGGCGTGGCCGATCAGCGGCAGGGCCAGCGCCAGGCCGAGGAAGCCGGTGACCATTCCGGCCGCGGTGAACAGCACGATCAGGAAGGCCCAGCCGGCCATGGTGCGAAGATTCTTGCGCAGCACCGCGACGCTGGTCGCCATCGCGGTGAAGCTGTCGGTCTCGCGGTCCAGCAGCATCGGGATCGACACCACGCTGATGGCGAAGACCGCCGTCGCGATGACGCCGCCGACGATGGTGCCGGTCAGCAGGAACGGGATCGTCTGGGCCGAGAAGAAGATGCGGTCGACGAGCTGGTCGAAGGCCGGCGGCTCCGTCGCGAAGAACAGCGCGAACAGCAGGAAGGCGATGCGGATCCAGGCCAGCATGGCCAGCATCAGCGCCAGCCCGATCCCGGCGATCTGCACGCCGTTGCGGCGGTAGGCCCCGGCGACCTTCATCAGGGTCGGCGTCTCCCCCCGCTCCAGCAGGCGGCTGGTCTCGTAGAGACCGACGGCGAAGACCGGTCCCAGCAGCATGAAGCCCGCCGCCATCGGCAGCACCAGATACTGCATGTCCTGCATCGACAGCACCGCCACCAGCGCGAGGCTGGACAGGACCGCCAGCAGGCCGTAGGCGGCGCTGATCATCGGGCTGGCGCACATGTCGCGCCAGCCGGCGCTCAGCCACACCCAGGGGCGGTCGACGTCGACGCTGCGGATTCGCGGAAGATAGGGTGCCGGCTTGTGGAATTCGGAGGGTTCCTTGCGCCGGACCGGCCGATGAAATTGGGACGCACCGCGGTGAGACGACATGTCGACCATAATGATGGTCCTCCCCTTTGCCCATTGCGCCTCTCGTGAGGGAGGAGTGTAGCAAAGCGGTCCGCAGCGTTCCAGATTGTCTTACGGACGAATTGTTTGAATACCTAATTGTCACAAAAGCGATACCAAAGCACGGGCTTGGCCGTCACTCGCCGGCCTTTTTGCCGTCGACCGTCTCGCCGTCAGCCGTCTCGCCGTCAACCTTCTTGCCGTCGAGATCCGCCTTTCGGCGCTCGGCGTCCTGACGGTCGCGCAGCTTCTCGGCCTTGGTGCGCCCGAAGCGGACGCGGTTCTCCTCGGCGGATTTTTCGCGCTCTTCCTTCTGGCGCATCTTCCGGAAGCGGTTCAGGTTTACGACATCGGCCATGGGGCGCGTCTCCTGAGGGCGGGGCATATCGTCTTTTGGGCAACTCGGCCGTTGGAATGCCCAAATTGCTTGTTTTCTTTCGGGACGATAGTTTAGCGGAACCCCGTGCCACCCGGAAGACCGGAGCGTGCGCTGGGGATTCCCGCGGCTTGAGGCGGACATCTTGTGGCAGGAATACGGCGACTTAACAGCCGAACGGTGGGGAAGGCGGGGCAACCGGTGAAGAAACTCCTGATCGCGGCGCTGATTCTGTTGGGCCTGCTGGTGGCCGCGGTGCTGATTGTGCCGAGCGTGGTCGACTGGAACGCCTACAAGGCCCAGATCGCGGACAAGGTGTCCGCCGCCACGGGCCGCAAGGTGGAGCTGAAGGGCGACATCGGGCTGTCCCTGCTGCCGGCCCCGGCGCTGACGGTGCGCGACGCCCGGCTGGCCAACGCGCCCGGCGGGTCCGAGCAGGATATGGCCCGCCTGAAGGAGCTGGACGTCCGCGTGGCCCTCGGCCCGCTGCTCAGCGGCCACATCCAGGTGCAGAGCATCAAGCTGATCGACCCGACCTTCCTGTTCGAGACGCTGCCCGACGGGCGCTTCAACTGGGATCTGTCGGGCGCCGGCGCCGGCCGCACGGCGGGCACCGGACCGGGCGGATCGGGCGATGGGCTGGCCTCGGCGGTCAGCTTCGATCAGGTGACGGTGCAGAACGGCACCATCCGATACCGCGACGCCCGCACCGCTCAGTCGGAGGTGATCGACCAGATCGACGCGCGGATCGTCGCCGGCAGCTTCACCGGGCCGTTCCAGGGGCAGGGCAGTTTCCGGACGCGCGGCGTGCCGCTGCGCGGGGAGATGTTCGTCAGCCGTCTGATCGACGGCGCCGCCGTCCAGGTCCGGGCGGCGTTGTCCATGGCCGACACCGACGCCACGCTGCGCTTCGCCGGAATCGTGACCAACCCGCCGGGCAACGGCGGATCGCGCGCCCAGGGCGATCTGCGCGCCGAGGGCAGCGACCTGTCCCGCGCGCTGGCTCTGGTTCGCAACGGCTCGGCGGCCGGCGAGGGCAAGAAGGCCAACGCGCTGCTCGCCCAGTCCTTCGGCATCCGGACGGCGGTCGAGGCGTCCCCGACCGGGGCGAGCTTCACCAATCTGGAGGCGCAGCTCGGCGACACGCGCGCCACCGGCACGGCGACCCTGCGCAGCGGAACGCCGGCAAGGGCGGAACTGACGCTGGCCCTGAACCGGCTCGACCTCGACGCCTGGATGGACCGCGCCGGTTCGGGCAACGCCGCGTCGGACACCGGCAGCCAGCCGGCCGTCCGCAACGGAGCCGCGGGCCGGAACGCGCCGTCCAATGCCCCGTCCGGCGATGCGGCCCAGCCCGGAGGATTCGCCCTGCCGGAGGCTTTGGACGCCAAGCTCGACCTCGCGGTGGACGGCATCACCTACAACGGCGGCGTCATCCGCCAAGGGCGGGTGGAGGCCAGCCTGACCGGCGGCACGCTGAACATCGACCGCTTCAGCGCGCTGCTGCCCGGCGGCTCCGACATCGTGGCGGCGGGAGAGCTGGCGGCGGCCAACGGTCAGCCGAACCTCAATCTGCGGATGGAGGCGAACGCCGACAACCTGCGCGCCGTGCTGGAATGGCTGCGGGTGGACGTCCGCGCCGTTCCGGCGGACCGGCTGCGCCGGGCGTCGGTCGCCGCGCAGTTGCAGGGGCGGCCCGGGCGGCTGGACGTGAACGGGTTGGACCTGCGGGTGGACGCCAGCCGCCTGACCGGCGCCGTCGCCTACGTGGACCGCGGGCGGCCCGCCTTCGGCGCGCGGCTCGACCTCGACCGGCTCAATCTCGACGCCTATCTGCCTCAGCCGGGTGGCGAAGGCGGGCCGCAGGCCGTTCCTGCCGCCAACAGCGGGACTGGAGCCGCCGCTGGCAACGCCGCAGCCCCCGCTTCCACCAACGGCGCGGCCCAGGCACCCGCGCGCAACGGGCGTTCCTCGATGACGCCGGCCCGGCTGCTGGCCGGCGTCGACGCGAACCTGGAATTGTCGGTCGGGCAGTTGACCGTCCGCAACACGCCGGTCCAGGGGCTGCGGCTCGACGCCACCGCCGCGGGCGGCGCCCTGTCGATCAAGGAAGCGACGGTGCAGGACGCCGCCGGGGTGAAGCTCCGCCTGGACGGGCAGATCGCCGGGCTGGAGCCGCTGCGCGGCGCGCATCTGACGCTGAACGCCGAGGCCGCCAGCCTGGAAGGGGTGGCGCGCGCCGTTCCCTGGCCGAAGGGCGTCCCCGCGCCGGAGCGGCTGGGCGCGGTGAAGGCTCAGGCGCGCCTGTCGGGCGACGCCGAGCGTCTGGCGGTCGAGTTGGGCGCGGAGGTGGCCGACGCTTCGCTGGAGGCGGGCGGCACGCTGCTGAACGTCGAAAAGAATCCCTCCGTTGACCTGAAGCTGCGCGCCAAGCATCCGGAGTTGGCCCGGCTGGCCGGCCTGTTCGCCGACGACGGGGTGTCCGGGTCCTATGGCCCGATGGACCTCTACACGGAGCTGGCGGGGACGCGGAAGGCCTTCACGTTGGGCAACATCCAGGGCGTTCTGGCCGGTATCACGGTCAAGGGCAAGGCCAGCGCCGATCTGAACGGCAGCAAGCCGCGGGTGGAGGCCGACCTGCAAACCGGCGATCTGGAGCTGGACCGGCTGGCGGCGCTCCCCGCGGCGGCGTCCCGTCCCGCAGGCGGCGCCTCACCGGCGGCCGACGCGTCGCCGGGTGCGCCCGCCGCAGCGACGGGGGATTTCAGCGGGCTGCGCCGCTTCGACGGGCGCTTCGCGCTGACATCCTCCGCCCTCGTCAAGGGCGGCACGCGGATCGAGAATCCGGCCCTGCGAGCCACGGTGACCAACGGCGTGCTCACGGTGGAGCGGTTCGACGGCACCCTGATGGGCGGCCAGCTCGGCGCGACGGGGCGGCTCGCCGCGCCGGGCAACCAGACGCCGACCGCCGAGGCCACCATCACTCTGTCCAAGGCCAAGCTGGCCGAGGCGGCGGGCGGCGGGCTGGGCGGCGGAGCGCTGGAGATCGCCGGGGGCGTGCTGGACGCCGAGGCCAACCTGACGACCAGCGGGGCCGGCGGCGACGCCATGCTCAAGGCGCTGGCCGGTCAGGGCCGGATCAGCGCCCGCGACGGCTTGCTGCGCGGCTTCGACCTGGGCGCCCTGCGCGACCGGCTGACCAAGCTGGAGCGTCCGCAGGAGCTGCTGGGCGCGGTGATGGGCGGGCTTCAGGGCGGCGAGACCCGCTTCGCCCGGCTGGACGGCAGCTTCGCCATCGACAAGGGCGTGGCGCGCACGGAGGACACGCGCCTGACCTCCGATCTGGGCGAGGCGGTGGCGGCGGGGCAGGTCAACCTCCCGGCGCAGACCATCGACATGCGCGTCCGCCTGACCGTGCAGTCCGACCAGTCTTTACCGCCGCTGACCGTCCGCATGACCGGCGCGCTCGACAAGCCCACCCGCTCCTTCGAAATGCAGGAGGTGCAGGAGTATTTCGCCCGCCGCGCCGCCGAGGGGCTGCTGAACAAGGTGGTGCCGAAGGATCTGCCGATTCCCGGCGGCGGCAACGCTCCGAAGCCGGACGCGCTGTTGAAGGGGCTGATCGATGGTCTGCGGCGTTGAGAGTGTGGACGCGCGTGACGCATCGCGTCCAAGCCCGTTGAAGTTCTATGGGGCGGGTCCCATAATGCGACAGACAAGAAGCGGATTTTGAGTCGATGCAGGTGGACAATAAGATTTTGGACGATCTGGCCCGCGTTGCGGGTGGCGCGCTCGGCGCGCTGTCGTCCCTGCGCGAGGAAGCTGAGGCGCAGATGCGCCAGCAGTTCGAGCGCGTTCTGTCGCGGATGGACGTGGTGAGCCGCGAGGAGTACGAGGCCGTCCGCGCCATGGCCGCCAAGGCCCGCGAGGAGCAGGAGGCGATGGCCGAGCGGCTCGCCGCGCTGGAGGCTGCGGTGGCCGGCCTGCAGGCCGGACGCGAACCGAAGCCGGCGGCGGGCGCCGCCGCTCCCCCTGTCGGTCCCATCGCCGGAGGGGGCACCGGGCCGGTCTGATCCGGCCCTCCGTCCCGTCTCCGATCCTTCACGGATGCACCGCCGAAAACCAGTTGCGCCGGCCAGACCCTTTTGGCACGGTGCATCGGGTGGTACCCATCCGTCTGCCAGCCACAACATCTCGGGGCTTCCCCTTCTTGCGGAAAGGCGGAC
Organism: Azospirillum sp. P4_B5; assembly: GCF_056402275.1. NCBI lineage: Bacteria > Pseudomonadati > Pseudomonadota > Alphaproteobacteria > Rhodospirillales > Azospirillaceae > Azospirillum > Azospirillum sp. P4_B5. The sequence continues at coordinate 40,513 of NZ_JBFUHT010000017.1, read as the reverse complement.
CGGCCCCGGGGCGGTTCCGTCCACCGCGCCTTTACAGGAGGACGCCGACATGTCGGCTGTTGCCGTCGACACCCCCTCATCCGCGCACAATCCCCTGGACATCGTCGAGGAGATCGTCACCGCCAACGAATGGCCCTTCGAGCGGGCCGGCGAGGACGAGCTGATCGTCGAGATCGGCGGGCGCTGGTGCGATTACCGGCTCTATTTCGTCTGGCAGTCCGACGTCAGCGCGATGCAGTTCTCCTGCCAGTTCGACATGAAGGTCCCGGCGGCGCGCCGGTCCTCGGTCAACGATCTGCTGGCGGAGGTGAACGCACGCATGTGGCTGGGCCATTTCGACGTCTGCTCCGAGGAGCACACCCCGATGTTCCGCCAGACCATGCTGCTGCGCGGTTCGCGCGGCGCGACGGTGGAGCAGCTCGAGGACCTCGTCGAGATCGCCCTGTCGGAGTGCGAGCGCTTCTACCCCGCCTTCCAGTTCGTGATCTGGGGCGGCAAGTCCGCGTCGGAGGCGGTGTCCGCCGCCATCCTCGACACCGCCGGGGAGGCGTGAGCGTTATGACGCAGGGGTGCACGTTGCTTCTGGCCGGCTGCGGCAAGATGGGCGGCGCGATGCTCGACGGCTGGCTGAAGGCCGGCATCGTGTCCAGCGTCGCCGTGGTGGAGCCGTCCGGACTGCCGGAGGCCCTGCGCGGCAACCCCGCCGTCGTCCTGGCGAGCGGCCCGGACGCCGTGCCAGCCGGCTTCGCACCGGATGTCGTCGTTCTGGCCGTCAAGCCGCAGGTGATGGACGCGGTCCTGCCGGCCTACCGGGCGCTCGTCCGTCCCGGCACGGTGTTCCTCTCCGTCGCCGCCGGCAAGACCATCGCCTCCTTCGAATCGGCGCTGGGGGAGGGGGCGGCCATCGTCCGCTCCATGCCCAACACGCCCGCCGCCATCGGCCGCGGCATGACCGTCGCCGTCGGCAACCCGGTGGTGACCGAAGCGCAGAAGGCGCTGTGCGATTCGCTGCTGCGCGCGGTCGGCGACGTGGCCTGGGTGGAGGACGAGTCGCTTCTCGATCCGGTGACCGCCGTCTCGGGCAGCGGCCCGGCCTACGTCTTCCTGATGGTCGAGGCCATGGCGAAGGCCGGCGAGGCCGCCGGGCTGCCCGCCGCGCTTGCCATGCGTCTGGCGCGGGCCACCGTTGCGGGGGCGGGCGAACTGCTCCACCAGTCCCCGACCGCCGCCGCCGACCTGCGCAAAGCGGTGACCAGCCCCAACGGCACCACCCAGGCGGCGCTCGACGTCCTGATGGCCGGGGATGGGATGCAGCCGCTGCTCGACCGCGCCGTCGCCGCCGCCGCGAACCGTTCCCGCGAACTGGCGAAGTAAGGCGCCATGGCCGCCCTCAGCCCCACCGCCCAACGGGTCCAGGCCTTGCTGGACGGGTTCGGCCATGGCCACAGCGTGGTCGAGCATGAGGGCAGCACCCGCACCTCGGAGGACGCCGCGAACGCTGTGGGCTGCGCCGTGGCGCAGATCGCCAAGTCCCTGATCTTCCGCGCGAAAGACAGCGGCCGTCCGGTGCTGGTGGTGGCCAGCGGGGCCAACCGTGTGGACGAGAAGGCGGTGGGCCGGCTGATCGGCGAGAGGATCGAACGGGCCGATCCGGACTTCGTCCGCGAGAGCACCGGCTTCGCCATCGGCGGAGTGCCGCCCATCGGCCACGCCGTGCCACCGCTGGTCCTGATCGACGCCGACCTGATGGGCCTCGACGCGATCTGGGCTGCCGCCGGTACGCCCAACGCGGTCTTCCGTCTGACCCCGGCGCAACTCGTCGCCATCACCGGCGGTCGGGTCGAAGCCGTCCGCAAGGGCTGACCGCGCGCGGAGCGATCCGGTCAACCGGGCAGGATGCCGCAGCGCGGCATGACCGCGCATCGCCGGGCCACCCCTCTTCCAAGCCTCTGGATTCTCTGGCAAGACTCATCCCAACGAGTTCTTGAACAGAGACGCATCAGGGAGGCCCCCCGTGACTGACGCCCGGCATAACCCGTACGAGACCGACCTCGACCAGAACGCCGCCAACGCGGTACCGCTGTCGCCGCTCTCGTTCCTGCGCCGCACCGCCGCCGTCTATCCGCAGCGCATCGCCGTGATCCACGGACCGGTCCGCCGAACCTGGGCGGAGACCTACGAACGCTGCGTGCGCCTCGCCTCGGCCCTGGCCAAGCGGGGCATCGGGCTGGGCGACACGGTCGCGGTCATGGCCCCCAACACACCGGAATCCTTCGAGGCGCATTTCGGCGTGCCGATGACCGGCGCGGTGCTGAACGCCCTGAACATCCGCCTGGACGCGGAGGCGCTGGCCTTCATCCTTGAGCATGGCGAGGCCAAGGTCCTGCTGACCGACCGGGAGTTCTCCAGCGTCATCTCCAAGGCCGTCCACATGCTGGAGCCGAAGCGCCGCCCGATCGTCATCGACATCGACGATCCGCAGGCCAAGGGCGGCGAACTGATCGGCGAGCAGACCTACGAGCAATTCCTGGAGACCGGCGACCCGGCCTACGAGTGGCCGATGCCGGCCGACGAATGGCAGGCCATCGCCCTCAACTACACCAGCGGCACCACCGGCAACCCCAAGGGCGTCGTCTACCACCACCGCGGCGCCTACCTGAACGCCATGGGCAACGTGCTGACCTGGGCGATGCCGCACCATCCCGTCTATCTGTGGACGCTGCCGATGTTCCACTGCAACGGCTGGTGCTTCCCCTGGACGGTCACCGCCATGGCCGGCACCAACGTTTGCGTCCGCACCATCACCGCCAAGGGCATCTACGACGCCCTGGCCGACCTCGGCGTCACCCACATGTGCGGCGCCCCCATCATCATGGGCCTGATCGTCAACGCGCCGGAGGACCAGAAGAGGGAGATCCCGACCGGCGTGAAGATGATGACCGCCGGCGCCGCCCCGCCCGCCGCGGTGATCGAAAAGATCGAGCGGCTGGGCTTCGACGTCACCCACGTCTACGGCCTGACCGAGGTCTACGGTCCGGTCACCATCTGCGCTTGGCACGAGCATTGGAACGACCTGCCGCTGGAGGAGCGCGCCGCGCTAAAGGCTCGGCAGGGCGTGAACTACGCCACGCTGGAAGGGCTGATGGTCGCCGACCCCAACACGCTCCAGCCGACCCGCAAGGACGGCGTGACGATGGGCGAGATCTTCATGCGCGGCAACACCGTCATGAAGGGCTATCTGAAGAACCCCAGGGCCACGCAGGAGGCCTTCTCCGGCGGCTGGTTCCACACCGGCGACCTCGGCGTCTGGCATCCCGACGGCTACATCGAGCTGAAGGACCGGTCGAAGGACATCATCATTTCCGGCGGCGAGAACATCTCGACCATCGAGGTCGAATCGGTGCTCTACAAGCATCCGGACATCGTCGAGGCCGCCGTGGTCGCCCGCCCGGACGAGAAGTGGGGCGAGACTCCCTGCGCCTTCGTCACCGTGAAGGAGGGCAAGCAGCTGACGGAAGCCGAGGTGATCGCCTATTGCCGCGAGCATCTGGCCCACTTCAAATGCCCGCGCACGGTCGTCTTCACCGCCCTGCCGAAGACCTCGACCGGCAAGATCCAGAAATACGTGCTGCGCGATCAGGCCCGCGCGCTGAACGGAGCGAAGGTGTGACCGCTGTGACCGGGGGCTTCGGCCCCCTTCTGCCCGAGGAGCGGGCGGACGCCGCGGCCCTGGTTCGCCAGGGCTTCGGCATCCCCCGCGAGTATTTCGACCGGTCGGTGGAGTTGTTCGGGCCGGACGTGATGCGCGGACTGCGCGCCGGGCCGGAGGCCGGAAGCACCGGTCAACTCGTCGCCTGCGCCGCCGTCTGGCCGATGGATCAGTGGTTCGGCGGGCGCGCGGTGCCGTCCTGCGGCGTGGCGGCGGTGGCGGTCGATCCGGCGGAGCGCGGGCGCGGCTACGGCACCGCGCTGATGCGCAGTCTGCTGGAGGAGGCGCGGGCCGGGGGCGCCGCGCTGTCGGTGCTTTATCCGGCGACCCTGCCGGTCTACACCCGCCTGGGATTCGGGCGGGGCGGGGTGTCCTTCGACTGGAGCGCGCCGCCGGCCGCCCTGGCCGCCGGGCCGCCGCCGGAGGACGGGTGGATTCGTCGAACCGACGCGAGCGACGCCAGCCAGCTTGCGGCGCTACGCCGCAGCCTGCTCACCACCGCCAACGGTCTGGTGGAGCGCAATGAGGGGCTGTGGAGCTTCGCCCTCTGTCCGGACGGCGCTCCGTCCGATGTTTACACTTTGGGTGGTCCAAGGGGGGTGGAAGGATACGTCGCGGTGGCGCCTCCGTCGGACCGGAAGCTGGTGGTTGCGGATCTATGCCTGCTCAGCCCGCGAGCGGTGCGGCTGGCGCAGAGGTTCCTGGCCGGCTACCGGGCGCAGGTCGACCGCGTCTCCTGGCGCGGCGGGCCCGACGACCCATTGGTCCTGATGGCGTCGGACAGCGGTCCGCGTGCCGACGCTCGGGACGAATGGCTGTTGCGCATCCTCGACCTTCGACGCGCCTTGGAGGCCCGCGGCTATCCACCTGTGGTTGCCGGTGAGCTGATTCTTGACGTCACGGATGCGATGATTCCTGAGAATTCCGGCACTTTCCGGTTGCGCCTGTCCGATGGAAAGGCCGCCCTGGACCGGGTTCCGGAAAAGACGGGCGGCGGTGGAAAGGCGGCTGGAGCGGTGCTTTCCCTGTCCATCTCGGCCCTCGCCGCCCTCTACGGCGGGCACAAGGGGCCGCACATTCTCCGTCAGGTTGGTCTTCTGCGCGGAGGGGAGGAGGCGTTGGCGCTGGCGGCGCTGTTTTTCTCGGGTCCAGCGCCTTGGATGCCGGACCGGTTCTGAAGCGGTGATACCAGTTGCGTTTATCAAACCAGAAATTAACCCTTTCTGATGTATCCCTTAGCGACAAAGGCATGACGACGGCCGGCGTATGAGGCCGTCCGATCCGGGGGAGCCCGATTTCATGACGATTGGAACGCGGATTGCGCTCGGTTTTGCGGCGGTCCTTCTGATGACGGTCGCGGTGGCGTTCGTTGGCTGGAACAGCCTGCGCACCTACGCCGGCCGCGTCGATCTGGCGGCCCACACCGCCGAACTGGATGCCCGGCTGAAAACCGTGCGGATCGAGGAAGCCCGCTTCGTCACCGAGCGCGACTCCAAGGCCGCCGACAATGTGCCCGGCATGCTGGACCGGCTGCGCGACGAGGCGCAGGGCACGCGGTCCGCGCTTGAGGACGCCGGCAGCATCCGGCTGGTCGACGAGATCCTGGCCGGCATCGCCGGCTACCGCAGCGCCTTCGCCAACTTCGTTGCCCAGGACAAGGAGGCCCGCGCCCGCACCCAGAGCATGGAGACGCGCGCCCAGGCCCTACGGGAGATCGCGGAAAAGATCGGTAACCAGCAGTCTGACCGCTACGAGCAGAACATGGTCAGTCTGAAGGACGCGGAGCACGCCGTGCGGCAGAGCCGCGACACCTCCGACCGCGCCGACCGGCTGATCGAGATGGTGCTGGAGGCGCGGCGACTCCAGTCCGACTTCGCGCACACCCGCAACCCCGCCACCATGGCCGCCGCCGGGGAGGCCATCGCCGCCCTGCTGGCCAACGCCGAGACCATCGAGAAGGATCTCGTCGGCACCAACGACGAGGAGTTGGCCCAGCGGATCGTCACCATCGCCGGCGCCTACCGGATGGTGTTCGAGCAAACCGGCGCCGAAGGCGCCGGCGATTCGGCCAGCGGCCGCATCCAGGCGCTGGATCGCCATGCCCATGAGATCCAGAATCTCGCCCACGAGATGCAGGAGAATCAGGCGATGGTCTCCAGCGCGTTGCAGGAGGCCGCGAACTTCGCCCAGAGCGAGGTGAACGAGGCTGTCCAACTGCGCGGCATCGCCATGCGTCTGATCCAGGGTGCTCAATCCGCGATGCTGGGGCAGCGCGACTTCATCCTGATGAACGGGGACGATGCCGGTGCGCGGGTGCATGGCGCGGTGAAGGAGACGCTGGCGCTCGCCACCCAGGCCGGGGCCGTGCTGGTCGATTCGGAAGGCCGCGCGCTGATCGCCGCCATCACCGAGGCGGCCCAGGCCTTCGACAGGGAGTTCGCCGCCCTCGTCACCACCAGCGAGAGCCAGCGCACGGCCTCCAGGACCATGGCCAAGGCTGCGGGCGACGTCAGCGAGCAGGTGGCCCGTCTCGTCTCCATCCAGCGCGACGACCGCGAGAACGGGCGCAGCGGGGCGGAGCTGATCATCATCATCGGCGCCGCCGTGGCGCTGGCGCTGGGCATGGTGATGGCGTGGATCATCGACCGCGCCATCACCCACCCGATGCACGCCATGACCAAGGCGATGGGACGGCTGGCCGAGGGCGACCTGACGGTGGACATCCCCGGCGGCGACCGCAAGGACGAGTTGCGCGCCATCGCCGACGCGCTCAGCGTCTTCAAGGAGAACGCCCTGGAGATGCAGCGCATGGAGGGCGAGCGGGAGGAGATGCGCCGGCAGATCGACGCCGACCGCCGCCGCACCATGAACGAGTTCGCCAACGGTTTCGAACAGGCGGTGTCGGGCGTCGTGCTGTCGCTGACCGAGTCCGCCGGCAACCTGGGCCGCGACGCGCAGGAGATGTCGTCCGACGCCGCCCTGACCACCGCCAAGTCGAGCGCCGTCGCCGCGGCGTCGGAGCAGGCGTCCAGCAACGTGCAGACCGTCGCCGCGGCGGCGGAGGAGCTGTCCTCGTCCATCGCCGAGATCTCCCGCCAGCTCAACAGCAGCTCGCAGGTGGCGGTTGGGGCGGCGGCCAAGGCGACCGAGACCAACGGCATCGTCGAAGGTCTGGCCGAGGCGGCGCAACGCATCGGGCAGGTGGTGGACCTGATCGGCGAGATCGCCGAACAGACCAATCTGCTGGCCCTCAACGCGACCATCGAGGCGGCGCGGGCCGGAGAAGCCGGAAAGGGTTTCGCCGTGGTGGCGACCGAGGTCAAGAACCTCGCCGGCCAGACCGCCAAGGCGACCGAGGAGATCTCCAACCAAGTGGCGCAGATGCAGGCGGCGACGGGCGGGGCGGTGGGCGCCATCCGCACCATCTCCGACGCGGTCGGGACCATCAGCAGCACGGTCACCGAGATCGCCCGCGCCATGGAGCAGCAGGGTCTCGCCACCCGCGAGATCGCCCAGAACGTCAACCAGGCCGCCGAGGGCACGCAGGAGGTGATGCACCACATCGCCGAAGTGACCAACGCCGCCACCAAGACCGGGGGCGCCGCCGACGCGGTCCTGAGCGCCAGCCGCACGCTGGCCCGGCAGGCCGACCATCTGCGCTCCGAGGTGCAGGGCTTCCTGAACAAGGTGCGGACCGCCTGATCGCGGTACAACGGGGAGCCGGGGGGCCGAAAAATCCCCCGGCCCGTTCCCGTTGCTTTCGCACGGGGCATCTGTTAAGCCGCGCCGTGCCTCACGGACGCGAGATCTCATGGCCTTCCCCTTGTCACAGCGCGACTCCGCACGGGGAATACCCGACGCGATCCTGGCGGGTCTGGCCGGTGTGGCGGTCGCGGCGCTCGGCCCGTTGGCCGCCATGGCGCCGCGCGGTTTGCCGGTCTGGGCCATCCTGATCGCGCTGATCGGGCTGGCTGGCCTGGCCCGCCGCGGCGCCCTGGGGCGGCTGCAACGGGCGATGCCCGGCACGGCGGTGGTTCTCGCCTTCCTGGTCCTGGCCTCTCTTTCCATCCTGTGGAGCCCATCGCCGCGCGCCGGCCTGACGGTGGTGGAGATCGGCTACATCGGCTTCGGCGCGCTGGCCGGCGGGGCGTGGATGTCCTCCCTGCCGGGGGTGGAGGCGCGGCGGCTGACCGGCCTGTTCCTGGTGGGCGTGTTCGCCGGCGTCCTGCTGTTCGCCGTGGAGGCGGCGCTGGATTTCCCGCTGCACCGCTGGTGGAACCATGTGCCGGCGGGCGTGGAGATCGCCGAGACCAACGTGCCCAAGCGCACGGCGGTTCTGCTCTGCCTGCTGGTCTGGCCGGCGGCGATGGCGCTCGACCGGGCCGGGAGGCGGGGGTTGGCCGTCGCACTTCCCGCGGTCTTCGCGGCGGCCTGCCTGCTGCTGACCAGCCGGTCGGCCATGCTGGGCATTGCCGTCGGCGGGGTGGCCTTCGCGTTGGCTGTCTGGTCGCCGCGGCTTGTCCGCGGGGTGCTGGCGGCGGTGCTGGGGGTGGCCTTTGCCTTTGTGCTGCCGCTGGTGCTGCTGTTCGACCGCGTGCTGAACCTGGACGGTGCCGACTGGCTGTTCCGGTCCGCCCAGCACCGGGTGGAGATTTGGGGCATGGCCGCCAGCCGGGCGCTGGAGACGCCCATCTTCGGACAGGGCATCGACGCTTCCCGCGCGCTGGAGCCGGAGGGGGCGGTGTCCCGCTTCGGCACGCTGACCGACAGCCTGCTGCCGCTGCACCCCCACAACGCCTTCCTGCAGGTCTGGCTGGAGCTTGGCGCTTTCGGCGCCGTGCTGGCCCTGGCGGCGGCGCTGCTTCTGCTGCTCGGCACGGGGCGGCTGGAACGGCGGCTGCAACCCTTCGCGCTGGCCCTCTTCGCGTCCGCGCTGGCGATGGCGAGCACGGCCTACGGCATCTGGCAGGCGTGGTGGATGGGCGGCATGCTGGCCGCCGGCCTGATGCTCCGCCTGGCCGCGCGCACGCCGGCGGGGGGAGAATGACGGTGGAGAGCGGCAACGAACCCCGCCGCGTCCTGGTCATCAAGCTGGGGGCCTTCGGCGACTTCTTCCTGGCCCAGACCGCCTTCTCGGCCATCCGGCGGCACCACGCCGCCGACCATCTGGCGCTGCTGACCCTGCCGTCCCTGGCTCCGCTCGCCTGTCTCAGCGGCCTGTTCGACGAGGTTCTGGAGGACCCGCGGGAGCGGTCGCTCGGGGCCTATCGGCGCGTCCGCCGCCTGCTGCGCGCCGGGCGTTTCGACCGGGTCTACGACCTCCAGGCGCAGCGGCGCACTGACCGCTACTTCTGGCTGCTGGCCCCCGGTCCCTGGCCGGAATGGTCGGGCACGGCCTGGGGCGCCTCGCACCGCGATCAGTATCCGGGGCGCCGCAAGGTGCCGGTGATCGAGCGCTACACCCGGCAGTTGGCGCCCTTCGGCATCGTGCCGGACGCGGTGCCGGACCTGTCCTGGCTCGACGCCGACATCGGCGGGTTCGGCATCGCCGCGCCCTACGCGCTGCTGATTCCCGGCTCCTCCCCCGGGCGGCCCGACAAGCGCTGGCCGGTCGAGCGCTATGGCGAACTGGCGCGCGCTCTGGCGGCGCGCGGCATCACGCCGGTCGTCCTGGGCACGGCCATCGAAGCGGACCTCGCGCGGGCCATCGCCGCCGCCTGTCCACAGGCCGTGGACCTGACCAGCCGCACCAGCGTGCCGGAGATCGCCGGGTTGGCCCGCCGGGCCTGGGCGGCGATCGGCAACGACACCGGCCCCACCCATCTGGTGGCATCCGTCGGCTGCCCGACGCTGGGGCTGTACTGCGACGCGTCGGTCCCCATCCAGGCCAACGGACCGCGCATGGCCGTCCACCACCGGCCGTCCTTCGCCGACATGGACGCGGCGGGCGTGTTGGCGGCGGTGGACGCTCTTCCACCGAACCGGTAGAGTGCCGGCCGGACATTTTCCAGGAGTCATGAAGGATTTGAGCAGCCAGGACGCCAGCGCCATGCCCGCCGAAACGGTCACCCTGCCCGAAGGGAAACCGGGCGGGCGCCTGATGCTGCTGGCCAAGCTGGCGGTGACCCTGGGGGTTCTGGGCGTTTTGGGGGTCAAGGCCGACTGGCCGGCGCTGCTGGCGCGCGTCGCCGGCGCAAACCCGGTCTGGTTGGCCGCCGGTTTCCTGGCCAAGTTTCTGTCGGTGGTCTGCGCCGCGGAGCGCTGGCGCGACTCCCTGTGGGCCGCGGGTGAGCGGGTGTCGCACGGCTTGGCGATGCGGCTGATGTTCACCGGCCTGTTCTTCGGGCAGGTGCTGCCGGGCGCACTGGGTGGCGACGTGGTGCGCGGCTGGCTGACCTACCGGGGCGGGGCATCGTCCACCGCCGTGGTGCTGGCGCTGGTGCTGGACCGGCTGCTGGCCCTGGTCGGCTGCATCCTGCTTCTGTTCCTCGGCCTGCCGCATCTGGTCGCCACGGCGCCGCCCTCAGTCGCCTGGGCCGGTCCGGCGGCGGTCGTTCTGCTCGCCGTCGGGCTCATGGCGGGGCTCCAGGTGGACCGTATTCCCCTGCCGGGCATCCTGCTGCGCCCGCCGGTCCGGGCGGCGCAGGCGCAGGTGGCGCGGCTGCGCGGTGCCTTGTTCGGCCGGCCGGCGCTGGTCGGGCTGCTGCACAGCGCGGCGGTGCATCTGTGCACCATTTTCGCGGTGATCGCCTACGCCCACGCGCTGGGCATCCCCATGCGGGTGCTCGACGCGCTGGCCGTCGTGCCGATGACCATCTTCGCGGCGGCCCTGCCCATCTCGCTGAACGGCTGGGGTGTGCGGGAAGGGGCCTTCGTCGCCGGCTTCGCGCTCTACGGCCTCGGCGCCACCGACGCGCTGGCCCTGTCGCTGATGATCGGGTTGTCGGTCACCCTGTCGTCGCTGCCGGGCGGCCTGCTCTGGCTCAGCCTGAAGGGCTCTGGGCGGCCCTGAGCCGGGCCAGCGCCCAGCCGGCGGCGTCGCGCACCACCTCGCTCGGGTCTTCCAACAGGCGTTCGGCCGCCCGTTCGGCTGCTGGGGCGTGGCGGGCGTCGCCGCTGTTGCCCAGCGCCGTCAGCACGTTGCGCACGAAGCGGTCGCGCCCGATCCGCTTGATCGGGGAGCCGCTGAAGACCTGCCGGAAGCCGGCGTCGTCCAACTGCGCCAGATCGGCCAGCCGCGGCGCCGTCAGCTCCGCCCGCGGCAGGAAGGCCGCCTCGCGCGAGCGCCGGGCGAACTTGTTCCACGGGCAGGCGGCCAGGCAATCGTCGCAGCCGTAGATGCGGTTGCCCATCAGTGGGCGCAACTCCTCCGGGATCGGTCCCTTGTGCTCGATGGTCAGGTAGGAGATGCAGCGCCGCGCGTCCAACTGGTTGGGGGCGGGGAAGGCGGCGGTGGGGCAGGCGTCCAGGCAGCGCCGGCACTGGCCGCAGCGGTCCGTCCCCGGCGGGTCCGGCGGCAGCTCCAGCGTCGTGTAGACCTCGCCCAGGAACAGCCAGGAGCCGTGGGACCGCGACACGAGGTTCGTGTGCTTGCCCTGCCAGCCCAGCCCGGCCTTCTCGGCCAGCGGCTTCTCCATCACCGGGGCGGTGTCCACGAAGACCTTCAGCTCCGCCTTGAAGCGGTGGGCGATCCATTGGCCCAGCGTCTTCAGCCGGCCCTTGATGAGGTCGTGGTAGTCGCGGTTCCTCGCATAGACCGACACGATGCCGCGGTCGGGATGGGCCAGCAGGGCGCGCGGGTCCTCCGCCGGGGCGTAGCTGGTGCCGAGCGCGATGACGGTGCGCGCCTCCGGCCACAGGGCCTGGGGATGGACGCGGCGGTCGGCCTTGTCCTCCATCCAGCCCATGTCGCCGTGCCGTCCCTGGCGCAGGAATTCGGCCAGCCGCGCCTTGGCCTCCTCGCCCAGCTCCGCCCGTGCGAAGCCGACCGCGTCGAAGCCCAGCGACAGGGCGCGGTCGCGGATGGCTTCACGGGTGGAGGTGTCTGGGTCGGGCATGGCGATGTTATGAGCTGCTTAACCTTCTCCCCGGAGGGGAGAGGGGACTTCCCGGATCAGCCGCGGCCGCGGTAGGTCTGGACGTCCTGCGACGGAATCCACACGCCCTTCGGCGGTTCGCCGGTGGCGTAGAACACGTCGATGGGGATGCCGCCGCGTGGGTACCAGTAGCCGCCGATGCGCAGCCACACCGGCTTCAGCTCGTCCACCAGACGCTTGCCGATGCCGACGGTGCAGGCCTCGTGGAAGGCGCCGTGGTTGCGGAAGCTGGTCAGAAACAGCTTGAGCGACTTGGATTCCACCAGCCACTCGCCCGGCACATAGTCGATGACCAGATGGGCGAAGTCCGGCTGGCCGGTGATCGGGCAGAGTGAGGTGAATTCCGGCGCGGTGAAGCGCACGACATAGTGGTCACCGGGATTCGGGTTCGGCACGCGCTCCAGCACCGCCTCTTCCGGCGTCTTCGGCTGGACGGTGGCGCCGCCGAGCTGGGTCAGGCCGGCGTAGATACTCTCAGACATCGGCGGATTCCTTCTTCACGGGCTTCGCCGGCTTGGCCGGCTTTACCTTCAGGGCGGCCAGCGGGTCCTCGGTGGCCGGAACGTCGCCCTCGTTCAGGCGGGCCTCCAGCGCGCTCGCGACCTCTTCGAACCGGCCGTCCTCGATGGCCTGCCGAAGCTCGGCCATCAGGTCCTGGTAATAATGCAGGTTGTGCCAGGTCAGCAGCATCGGCCCCAGCATCTCGCCCGCCTTGAACAGGTGATGCAGATAGGCCCGGCTGTGGTTCCGGCACGCCGGGCAGCCGCACTCCTCGTCGAGCGGGCGCTCGTCATGGGCGTGGCGGGCGTTGCGGATGTTGATGGTGCCGCGCCGCACGAAGGCCTGACCGGTGCGGCCCGAACGGGTGGGCATCACGCAGTCGAACATGTCGACGCCGCGCCGCACCGCCCCGATCAGGTCGCTGGGACGGCCGACGCCCATCAGGTAGCGGGGACGCTCCTTGACCATCAGCGGCTCGGTGAAGTCGAGCACGGTGAACATCGTCTCCTGGCCCTCGCCCACGGCGAGGCCGCCGATGGCGTAGCCGTCGAAACCGATGTCGGACAGCGCCGCCACGCTCTCCGCCCGCAGGTCGGCGTAGACGCCGCCCTGTACGATGCCGAACAGGCCGTAGCCGGGCCGCTCCACGAAGGCGTCCTTGCTGCGCCTGGCCCAGCGCATCGACAGCCGCATGGACGAAGCCGCCTGCGCCTCCGTCGCCGGGAAGGGGGTGCACTCGTCCAGGCACATGGTGATGTTGCTGTCCAGCAGATGCTGGATCTGGATCGAGCGCTCCGGCGTCAGATGATGCTTGCTGCCGTCGAGGTGGGATTTGAAGGTCACCCCCTCCTCGGTCATGGTGCGCAGGTCCGACAGGGACATGACCTGGAAACCGCCGCTGTCCGTCAGGATCGGCTTGTCCCAGTTCATGAAGCGGTGCAGGCCGCCCAACTGCCCGACGCGCTCCGCCGTGGGACGCAGCATCAGGTGGTAGGTGTTGCCCAGCAGGATTTCCGCGCCGGTGGATTTCACCGCGTCGCTGGTCATCGCCTTGACGGTGGCGGCGGTGCCCACGGGCATGAAGGCCGGCGTGTTGATGACGCCGTGCGCGGTGGAAACCAGCCCGCGCCGGGCGCGCCCGTCGGTCTTCAGAAGCTCGAACCCGATCCCGGTCATCACACCCTCCGGAGCAGCGACGCGTCGCCGTAGCTGAAGAAACGATAGTTCTGGCCGATGGCGTGCGCGTAGGCCGCCTTCATCGTGTCCATGCCCGCGAAGGCGCAGACCAGCATGAACAGGGTGGAGCGGGGCAGATGGAAGTTGGTCACCAGAAGGTCCACGATCTTGAAGCGGTAGCCGGGGGTGATGAAGATGTCGGTGTCGCCGCTGAAGGCCAGGATGCTGCGGTCGTCCAGCCCCGCCGTCTCCAGGATGCGCAGCGCCGTGGTGCCGACCGACACGATCCGCCCGCCCGCGGCGCGGGTGGCGTTGATGGTCTCGGCCGTCTCCGCAGAGATCTCGCCCCACTCGCTGTGCATGCGGTGCTCGGCGATGTCGTCCACCTTGACCGGCAGGAAGGTGCCGGCCCCGACATGCAGCGTCACCGGCACGCGGCGGACGCCGCGCGCGTCGAGCGCCGCCAGAAGCTCCGGCGTGAAGTGCAGCCCGGCGGTGGGGGCGGCGACGGCGCCCTCCCGTGCGGCGAAGACGGTCTGGTAGTCGGCCGCGTCCTGCTCGTCCGCCTCGCGCCGGATGTAGGGGGGAAGCGGCATCCGGCCGTGGCGGTGCAGCGCCTCCATCAGCGCCGGCCCACCCTTGGAGAAGCGCAGGCGCACCTCCATCCCGTCTTTGGCGACGACCTCGGCCGCAAAGTCGTCGGCGATGACGATGACGTCGCCGGGCTTCAGCCGCTTGCCGGGGCGGGCGAAGGTCGCCCACTCCCGCTCGCCCTCACGCTTGTGGAGCGTGATCTCCACCCGCACCTCGCCGCGCCGCCCGTCCAGCCGGGCGGGGATGACGCGGGTGTCGTTGACGACCATCAGGTCGCCCGGCTCCAACAGGGCGGGCAGGTCGCGCACGGTGCGGTCGTGCAGACGCTCAGCCACGTCGAGCAGACGGGCGGCGTCACGCGGCTTGGCCGGATGCTCGGCGATGCGGTCCGGCGGAAGGTCGAAGTCGAAATCGGCGGTCTTCATGGGAGCCGCTCGTATAGACCAAAGCGGTGGGACGGGGGAAGCATTACGAGTCGGCACTTACTCGGGCAAAGGGAGTGACTGCGCGGTCAGGGCGGCGGTCTGGCGGGCGTGCAGGACATCCACGTCGAAGCCCTGGATCATCTCCTGGAACAGCCGGTACCAGTTCACCTCGGCCTGGAGATGCAGGAAGACGGAGCCCAGCCCGATGGCCGCGCGGTCCATGAAGACGAACTCCCGCGGCACCTCCACCCCGCCGACGCGGCGCAGCTCGGCATGGACCTTGGCGGCGGTCTCGCGGCCGTAATGGCCGGAGTTGGTCTCCTCGATGCGGCGGCTGCGGTCGTCCATAATCGGGGCGTAGACGAAGCGCGCCCAGATGTTCAGCACGTCCACCAGCTCCTTGGTCGGGTTGCCGAAGCCCCAGGTGCGGTAGGCCTCCACCGCCTTGTCCTGGTTGCCGGTCTGCAGCGCGTCGTAGAGGTCGATCACCCCCTTCACGAAACGGGCCGGGAAGACGCGGACGCAGCCGAAATCCAGCAGGTTGATGGAGCGGTCGGGCCGCACCGTGTAGTTCCCCAGATGCGGGTCGCCGTGGATGATGCCGTAGCCGTAGAAGGGCACGTACCAGGCCCGGAACATGTTCATCGCCAACTCGTCGCGGGCCTCCGGATGGTCCTTCACGAACTCCAGGATCTTGCGGCCCTCCACCCATTCCAGGCTCAGCAGGCGCCGGGTGGAGAGGTCGGGCACCACCGCCGGCACATGAACACCGGAGGTGTCGGCCAGCATGGCGCGGTAGAGGCGGGCGTGCTTGGCCTCGCGCTCGTAATCCAGCTCCTCGCGCAGCCGGGCGCCGATCTCGGCCTGGATCTGCTTGGTGGAGATGGCGCTGTCCGTCCGCTCGAAGATGGCGAAGATCAGGCCGAGCTGGCGCAGGTCCGCCTCCACGGCGGAGGCCATGTCCGGGTACTGGAGCTTGCAGGCGAGGCTTTGCCCGTCCAGGCCAACGGCCCGGTGCACCTGCCCCAGCGAGGCGGCCGCGGCGGCGCTCTGTTCGAAATGGCGGAAGCGCTTGTGCCAGGCGGGGCCCAACTCGCTCGCCATGCGGCGCTTGACGAAGGGCCAGCCCATCGACGGCGCGTCGGCCTGGAGCTGCGACAGCTCCTGCACATACTCGCGGGGCAGGGCGTCGGGGATGGTGGACAGCAGTTGCGCCACCTTCATCAGCGGTCCCTTCAGCCCGCCCAGCGCGGCGCGCAGTTCGGCGGCGTGGCGATCCCGCTCCAGGGGGATGCCCAGCACCCGTTCTCCGGCGAAACGGGCCGCAAGGCCCCCCACGGCGGTCCCGACCCGCGCATACCGCGCGATCCGGCCGCCAAGCCTGTTCTCATCCGTGTTCGGCATGCCGAATAGGTGGGTGCGGCGAGGCCGAAAGGCGAGTCCCAGGCTGGACGAAACCGGAACGCACCGGCGCCGTCACCCGCCCGGCGCGATGTTCTGGTTCACGCAGAACAGGTTGGTCGGATCATATTTCGCCTTCAGCGCCCGCAGGCGTTCGTAGTTCGGCCCGTAGGCGGCCTGGACGCGCTGCTCGTCGTCGGTGACGAAGTTCACGTAGACCCCGCCCGTGGCGTAGCGGGCGGTCCGGTCGGAAACGCCGCGTGCCCATTGGATGCAGGCGCTGTCCTCCGGCGGGGTGTTCCAGCGCGCGTGCACGTTCATGACGAACAGGGCGTCACGGTGAGGATAGGCAGTGGCGTCCGCCGGCACGCGGTTGGCCGCCGCGCCGAGCAGGCCGACGAAGATCTCGCACTGGTCGGAGGGCAGCCTTCCGGCCTCCTCGACCAGCAGGTCGATCAGCCCGTCCTCCAGCCCCGTGAAGTTCTGTGATTTCCAGTAGTTCCGCGCGCCGGGCACCAGGAGCGGGTCGAAGGCTGCCTGCCACGCCGCGTAGGGCATGAGGCCGACATGCTCGCCGACCGGCGTGCCCAGCGACAGCACCGGTTCCAGCGCCTTGCGGGCCGCCGCCTCGTCGTCGCCGGCGCAGATGACGGGCATGACGACCACCTCCTTGCCATGCACGTCCGGGGGGAGGAAGGGCAGGGGCGGCGCCTTGCGCAGCACCATCCAGGCGGTGGCCTCGTCCGGCAGGGCCGCCGTGGCGTCGCGGTAGCGGCGCATCAAGTCGCCGGCCCCGGCAAAGGGATGGACGACCAGACCGGCAAACACCATTGGTCCCACGGGATGCAGGCGGAAGGTGAAGGAGGTGACGATGCCGAAATTGCCGCCGCCGCCGCGGATGGCCCAGAAAAGGTCGGCATTCTCCTCGGCGGTGGCCCGCAGGAACTTTCCGTCGGCGGTGACCACGTCGGCGGCCAGCAGATTGTCCACGGTCAGGCCGTACTTGCGGGTCAGCCAGCCGAACCCGCCGCCCAGCGTCAGCCCGGCGATGCCGGTGGTCGAGTTGATGCCGACCGGCACGGCCAGCCCGAAGGCCTGCGTCTCGCGGTCGAGATCGCCCAGCGTGGCGCCGGGTGCCACCCGCGCCGTTCGGCTGATGGGGTCGACATGGACGAAGCGCAGGGCGCCGAGGTCGATCAGCAGGCCGCCGTCGCACAGGGAATTGCCGGCGATGTTGTGGCCGCCGCCGCGCACGGAGACCAGCAGCCCGTTCTCCCGCGCGAAGCGCACCGCCTGCATGACGTCGGCGGCCCCGGCGCAGCGGGCGATCAGGCCGGGCCGGCGGTCGATCATGGCGTTCCAGATCATCCGGGCCTCGTCATAGCCCGGCGACTGCGGGGTCAGCAGCGGGCCGCGCAGACGGGCGGCAAGATCGTCGACGGCTTCCTGGGAAAGGGTCGCGTCCCGCCGGTCGGCGGTGCGAAGCGTAAAATCGCCCATCAAGCACCTCCCACGTCAAAGCAGCAATTTTCGCGAATATCCGTAGCGGATTGGCGCAACAAGGGTAAAGTTTCGCCCGTGTTCAGGCCATCCGGGAAAGGGCTCCCTCCGGTGTTCTTCCGGACGGAGCCACCCCTCAATTCGGTGTTCGCGCGGCTTTGACGGTGGGAGGCGGTGGATCAGCCGCCCTGGCTGCGGATCCAGGCGGCGGTGGCGCTGTCCATGGTGTTCTTGTGGTTGATGAACCACTCCGGCACGACCTCGGTCAGATAGCCGCGGACCAAGGCCAGATTGCCGGCGGCCATGCGCTTGGCGATGCCTTCCAGCTCCAGGCGGACGCGGTTGTGCTCGTGCACATGGATGGGCGTCGGCGGGAAGCCGTACTGGTGCATCAGCTCCTCCTCGCGGGCCAGATGGTCGCGGAGGTGCTGGGCGAAGGCGGTGAAATGGGCGGGCAGGTCGGCGTCCGACGCCTTGGCGGCCTCGGCCAGAAGCTCGATGGTTTCCTTGTGGTCGGCGTCGATGATGGCGTTGCCGACTTCCAGGGACGGGCTCCAGGCGGGGATCGAGAGGGTGGGCATGGTGCTCTCCGAAGGGATCGTTGAAAGCACCATACCCATCCCGCGATTATGGATTCTTGACGTCCGTCAAGAAAACTCGGTCAGGACTGATTTTCCAGCTCGTCAACAAAGCCGCGGATGACGTTCAGCCCCTTCTGCCAGAAGGCTGGGTCGCTGGCGTCCAGCCCGAAGGGGGCCAGAAGCTCTTGGTGGCGCAGCGTGCCGCCCGCCGACAGCATCGCCAGATACTTCTCGGCGAAGCCCTTCTCCGACTCCTGGTAGACCGCGTAGAGCGAGTTCACGAGGCAGTCGCCGAACGCGTAGGCGTAGACGTAGAAGGGCGAGTGGATGAAGTGCGGGATGTAGGACCAGTAGTGCCGGTAGCCCTCGTCGAAGCGCAGCGCCGGACCGAGGCTTTCGGTCTGCACCGCCATCCAGATTTCGCCCAGCCGCTCGGCGGTCAGCTCGCCCTCGCGGCGCTCGGTGTGGACACGGCGCTCGAAGTCGAAGAAGGCGATCTGGCGGACCACCGTGTTCAGCATGTCCTCGACCTTGGAGGCCAGCATGATCTTGCGGCGCTTCGGGTCGGTCTCGCGGTCGAGCAGGGCGCGGAAGGTCAGCATCTCGCCGAACACCGACGCGGTTTCCGCCAGGGTCAGCGGCGTGTCGGACAGCAGGTGCCCCTGGCCGCCGGCCAGGATCTGGTGCACGCCGTGGCCCAGCTCATGCGCGAGCGTCATCACGTCGCGCGTCTTGCCCTGGTAGTTGACCAGCAGATAGGGGTGGACGCAGGGGACCGTGGGGTGGGCGAAGGCGCCCGGCGCCTTGCCGGGGCGCACCGGCGCGTCGATCCAGGCGTTGTCGAAGAAGCGCTTGCCCAGTGAGGCCAGATCCGGCGAGAAGCGGCCATAGGCACCCAGAACCAGATCGCGCGCCTCGTCCCAGCGGATGCTGCGGTCGGTGTCGTCGGGCAGCGGCGCGTTGCGTTCCCAGTAATCCAGATGGTCCTGGCCGAACCACTTGGCCTTCATCGCGTAGTAGCGGTGGGACAGGGCCGGGTAGGCGTCCTTCACCGCCGCGGCCAGCGCGTCCACCACCTCGTCCTCGACGCGGTTGGACAGGTTGCGGGCCGACGTTGGCGCCTTGTAGTTGCGCCACTTGTCGTCGATCTCCTTGTCCTTGGCCAGCGTGTTGGTGACCAGGGCGAACAGGCGGATGTTGTCGCCCATCACCCGGCCGATCACCGCCCCGGCCTCCTTGCGGACCTCCGGACGGCGGTCGGACAGGCGGTTCAGCGCCTCGGCGCAGGTCAGCTCCTTCCCGCCGATGGGAAAGCGCAAGCTGGCGATGGTCTCGTCGAACAGGCGGTTCCAGGCGGCGCGCCCGACCACATGCTTCTCGTGGAGCAGCCGTTCGACCTCGTCGGAGAGTTGGTGCTCGCGGAACAGGCGGACGTCGCGCAGCCAGGGGGCGTAGCGGGCAAGGTCCTTCGACGCCGTCAGCTTGGCGTCCAGCGCCTTGTCCTCCAGCCGGTTGATCTCCAGCGTGAAGAAGACCAGGTGGGTGGAGATGCCGTTCACCCGCTCCTGCGCCGACTGGTAGAACTTGGCGATGGTCGGGTCGGTCATGTTGCCGTTGTAGACCAGCCCGGCGTAGGACATCACCCGCGACAGCACCTCGTCGATGCGCTCGTACTCGCGGATGGCGGCGGCGAAGGCGTTGCCATCCAGCCCGGCCAGCTTGGTCGCGTACTTTTCGTAGAAGTCCTTGGACGCGCGTTCCATCCGCTCCAGGTCGGCCTTCAGTTCCGCCGACTCCATGCCCGGATAGAGGTCCGTCAGGTCCCAGGAGGGCAGGGCGCCGAGGTCCGGCCCGTCCCCCGCGGCGGCCAGGGCGGTGTCGGGCATGGTGGTTTGGGGAGCGCCAAGGAAATCGCCAATCGGGTACCGGGTGGCGCTGCGGGTCATCTGTCCCTCCGTTCTGGGCTTTGGCCATTCTGGGCTTTGGCCGTTCTGTGCCTGGAACGGGATATAAGCGCCGCGCGGGTTCGGGGGAAGGCTGCGCTGCGACGCCCGCTCAGGGAGCCTGGCTGTCCTGCGCGCGGCGGATCGCCGCCTCCACGCATTGCAGGTGCAGCTTCTTGCGGGCGAGCTGGCGGGTCCGCCGCTCCTCCAGGTCGGTGGTGGGCATCGCCTCGATGGCGCAGCCGCGCCAGCCGTTGGCGTCGAGCGCGCGGGCGACCTCCGCATAACCGAAATAGCCCTTGTCCGGCTGCTCCCACGGGGCGCGGAAATCGGCGCGGCGCAGGACGAAGCGGTTGGACTGGCTGGACCCGCCGAGACTGGTCAGCCGGGCCACGATCAGCCGTTCGCCGTTCGGGTGGACGACGGTCAGGATCGGGCGGATGCCGAAGACGGGCGGGTCGCTGCTCATGGCGACATGCATAGCGTTCCGGTCTCCAATAGGCCAGAGACAAGGCCGCCACGGAGGGAACCCGATGACGGATGGGACGCCGCGGCCTGTGTAAAATGAACGCAGCCATACGCAAGTATGCGATCGGGATGGTCGTTTAAAAATTAGAGGTTCACAAGTGATTGTTGCGCGTCTTCTATGGGAAATGGTGAGGCAATTTGATGCCCTGCGAATCAATTCTCCCGACGTGGGAAGGAGAGGGCGGCGATGACATTGTTGGTGCGCTTACGAAAGCCGGTATTGGCGGCGTTTTTCCTCTTGTCGTGGCTTCTTCCCGTCGCCGCGGCGCCATCTCAATCGGTTCCCGTCGAACTGCCCGCCAGCGCCTACGACGCGCAGGGCACCGCCCTGTCGGCTCTGGTCTATGTGCCGGACAGCGCGCGGGCGCGCGGCAAGGTGCCCCTGCTGGTCCTGCTGCACGGCTGCGAGCAGGATGCCCGCACCTTCTTCGAGGATTCGGGCTGGAAGGACATGGCCGACGCCCATGGCTTCGTCGCCCTGCTGCCGGCGCAGAAGCACAACCTGTTCTCCATGGTGGGGACGGGAGGGCTCGGGCGTTACGGCAACCCGCTCGGCTGCTTCAACTTCGCCGATCGGCTGAACAGCCCGTTGAAAGGCTTCGTGCCGAGTGAGGCGGCGGCCATCGCCTCGATGGTCGGGGCGGTCGTCTCCGGCAAGGGGCTGGGCGCCAACGGCCCGGCGGTGGACGCGGAACAGGTGTCCGTCACCGGCCTGTCGGCGGGGGCCGGCATGGCGGCGGTTCTGCTGGCCGACTATTCGCAGCTCTTCGCGGGCGGGGCGCTGTTTGCAGGCGTGCCGGTGATGTGCGCGCAGAGCATGCAGTCGGCCGCCTCGCTCTGCGGCATCTCGGTTATGCGCGCCTGCGCCGAGGTGAAGGCGCGCTCCGGCGGCTATGACAGCCGCGAATGGACGAAGGCGGTCCAGCGCGCCCAGCACCCCGCCGGGCGTCCGCGCGTGCTGATCGTCCAGGGGACGGCCGACTGCACCGTGGACCCGCAGAACGCCCTCCACCTGACCAACCAGTGGACGGCCTTCCACAGCCTGAAGGCGGATGCCCCCGTGGTCATCGGTCAGGTGCCCTCCTGGCCGGAGCGCGCCGTGCGGCAGGGCTACGCCCCGGCGGGCGCCAACGCCCTGTGGGTCGAGACGGTGCTGCTGAAGGGCGTCGGCCACGTCATGCCCATCGACACCGGCAACCCGCAGCGCCCCTGCGGGCGGGTGAGGGTGTCGGAGACGAAGACCTACATCGAGGATGTCGGGTTCTGCGGCGCGGCGCTGGCCGCCGGCTTCCTGCAACTGGAGCAGTAATACCCGCCGAAGGGGCGGCGGGCGGGTTCGGCACTCACCAAAGTGGTGCGACAGCCCGCCGCACCTTCCGGAATGCTGTTTGCCAAACGATGCAGATCTGACGCAGATTGGGGCCGCTGCGTGAACGTTCATTGCGCGGCTGCGGAGAAACGCGAACCAAACGAAATATAAGGGACGCCCCCATGAGCCAAAGCTCGGCCGATCGCTACAACCAGATCCACGCCCGTTCCCTGTCCGATCCCGACGGATTCTGGGGCGAGGCGGCGGAAGACATCACCTGGATCAAGCGCTGGGACAAGGTGCTGGACGACAGCAACGCGCCCTTCTACCGCTGGTTCACCGGCGGCGTCCTGAACACTTGCTACAACGCCGTCGACCGCCATGTGGAGGCCGGACGCGGCGCCCAGGCGGCGATCATCTACGACAGCCCGGTCACCAAGACCGTCCAGACCATCACCTACGCCGAACTCCAGGATCAGGTCGCCCGCTTCGCCGGCGCGCTGCGCGCCCAGGGCGTGGAGAAGGGCGACCGCGTCATCCTCTACATGCCGATGATCCCGCAGTCGCTGGTCGCCATGCTGGCCTGCGCGCGTCTCGGCGCCGTGCATTCGGTGGTGTTCGGCGGCTTCGCCCCGCACGAGCTGGCGACCCGCATCAACGACTCCCGGCCGAAGGCCATCGTCTCGGCCTCCTGCGGCATCGAGCCGAACCGCATCGTCAAGTACAAGCCGATGCTCGACGCCGCCATCGAGCAGGCGGAGCACAAGCCATCCAGCGTCATCGTCTTCCAGCGCCCGCAGGAGACCGCGACCCTGGTCGAGGGCCGCGACGTCGATTGGGCGGAGGCCGTCGCCAAGGCCGAGCCGGCGGAGTGCGTGCCGGTGGCCGCGACCGACCCGCTCTACATCCTCTACACGTCCGGCACCACGGGCCAGCCGAAGGGCGTCATCCGCGACAACGGCGGCCACGCCGTGGCGCTGAAATGGACGATGAAGAACATCTACAACGTCGAGCCGGGCGAGGTGTACTGGGCGGCGTCGGACGTGGGCTGGGTGGTCGGCCACTCCTACATCGTCTACGGGCCGCTGCTGCACGGCTGCACCACGGTGGTGTTCGAGGGCAAGCCGGTGGGCACGCCGGACGCCGGCACCTTCTGGCGGGTGATCGAGCAGCACAAGATCGGCACGCTGTTCACCGCCCCGACCGCCTTCCGCGCCATCAAGCGCGAGGACCCCAACGCCGAACTGCTGAAGAAGTACGACCTGTCGCACTTCCGCGCCCTGTTCCTGGCCGGCGAGCGGTCGGACCCCGACACGCTGCATTGGGCCGAGGACAATCTGAACGTTCCGGTCATCGACCATTGGTGGCAGACCGAGACCGGCTGGGCGATTTCCGGCAACCCGCTGGGCGTGCAGCTGTTCCCGATCAAGTACGGCTCCGCCACCCGCCCGATGCCGGGCTGGGACGTGCAGATCCTGAACGCCGAGAACAAGGAAGTGCCGCGCGGCGACATCGGCGCCATCTGCGTGAAGCTGCCGCTTCCTCCGGGCACGCTGCCGACGCTGTGGAACGCCGACGACCGCTACAGGAAGTCGTACCTGTCCGATTATCCCGGCTACTACCAGACCGGTGACGCGGGCTTCATCGACGACGATGGCTACGTCTACATCATGGCTCGCACCGACGACATCATCAACGTCGCCGGCCACCGCCTGTCCACCGGCGGCATGGAGGAGGTCCTGGCGAGCCACAAGGACGTGGCGGAATGCGCGGTGATCGGCGTGGCCGACGACCTGAAGGGGCAGGTGCCGCTGGGCTTCCTCTGCCTGAAGGCTGGCGTGACCCGCCCGCACGAGGAGATCGTGAAGGAGGTGGTCCAACTGGTGCGCGAGCAGATCGGCCCGGTCGCCGACTTCAAGCGCGCCGTCGTGGTGGAGCGCCTGCCGAAGACCCGCTCCGGCAAGATCCTGCGCGGCACCATGCAGAAGATCGCCGACAACCAGGACTACAAGACGCCGGCGACCATCGACGATCCGGGCATCCTGCCGGAGATCGCCGAGGCGCTGCAGTCGCTGGGCTACGCCAAGTCGCATCAGGCTGGTTGACGGCCCCGCCGGCACGGCTCTGCGTTCGAAGCCCCTTCCCCGGCACTGCCCGGGGGAGGGGTTTTCTTTTTGCGGCTAAGCCTTGTCCAGCGCGGCCAGGGAGTCGTCCAGCTCGTCCAGCCGAGCCTGTTCGGCTTCCAGCTCGGCCAGGGCGCGGCGGGCGTTGGCGATGTCGAGATCGAGCTGGTCGCGCCGCCGCCGGATCAGGTCTTCCAAAGGGGTCAGCTCCTCCATGGCCAGCGCCTGGGCGATGGCCGCGTTGCTGCCGCCCCCCAGCGCCAGCCGCACCATGCGCGCGGTCGGGCGGATGCCCTGGGCCTCCAGATGGCGGGCGGTGACCAGGATCTCGATGGTGTCGTGATGGCGTGCCATGGCCCCGCCCTTATGACGCAGTGCGGTGGATTGTGCCAAGCCGCGTGCCCGAACCGGGGGCTTATCCGCGCGCAGCGGCGATTTGCCACAAGGCGGCGCCCCGAGGGGGCAGTTTTCGGCCCCGCCACCTTTCCGCCGAATTTTTGCTGCACGGGCATCAAAGTCTGGAATAAACGATGAGCGGGGGGCGTTCATCCTGGCGTACCGGGTCCTGAATGGGGCTCGGCCCTGGGAGGCCGCGCCGCCCGTTCCTACCTGAAGGAGTGCCATGATCCGCCACCCGGCGGTCCATGGAGCCTTCGAGGCAACAATCGGGTGCGCGGTTGAGCACGTTCGGGGTCGAGCTGGAAGTCCACATTGCGTCGCTGCGCCGCTACGCGCGCGCGTTGCTGCGCAACCGTTCGGATGCCGAGGATCTGGTGCAGGAGGCGTTGACGCGCGCGGTGGCGCGCGCCGACACCTTCAAGGCGGGGACGAACCTGCGGGCGTGGCTTTTCACCATCCTGCACAACGTCCATGTCAATCAGGTCCGCTCCAAAGCGTCGCGGCCCGACGAGGTCAATGTGGACAGCGTCGAGTCGAAGCTGGTGACGCCGGCCCGGCAGGAGGAACGTGTGGAGTTGCGCGAGATGATGCGCGCGCTCGACGACCTGCCGGAGGAACAGCGCAAGGTGCTGCTCCTCGTCGCGCTGGAGGGCCTGAAATACGAGGAGGTCGCCGAGACGCTCGGCGTGCCGATCGGGACCGTCATGTCGCGCCTCTCGCGGGCGCGCGAGGCGGTCAGGGCGAAGCTGGCGAACGAGGGCTCGGTGGCTCTCAGGCGGGTGAAGTGATGAACGCGCATTGCGTAACGGACGACGAACTGCATGCCTACGTGGATGGGCAACTGGCTCCGGAACGCCGGCTCTTCGTGGAGCGATGGCTGGCCGACGACCCGGATGCCGCCCGCCGGGCGGAGGATTACCGCGCCCAGGCCGCGCTGCTGCACGAACTCTTCGACCCCGTGCTGCGCGAGCCGGCCAGCGGCCCGGTCGAGGAACTGACGGGCAAGCTGCGCGGGCGCATGCCCGGCAACGACAACGCCGGCCCCTGGCACGCCCGCTCCTGGGTGCGCATGGCCGCGGCGGTGATGCTGATCGTCGGCGGTGCCGGCGGCGGCTGGCTGGGCCGCGGCGCGGTGGACCAGTCGCCGGTCGTCCAGCAGCGCCAGACCCTCCAGACCTTCGCCGAGGAGGCCACCCAGGCCCACCGCTTCTACACCTCCGACGAGCGCTTCCAGGTCGAGCTTGGCGCCGACAACCAGGATGAGCTGAACAGCTGGCTGTCCAAGCGCGTCGGGCGCGACGTCTTCGGCCCGGACCTCGGCAAGGTCGGCCTGCGCCTGATCGGCGGCCGGTCGCTGCCCACCGAACTGGGGGCGGGCGCCCAGTACATGTACGTGAACGAGGCGAACAAGCGCGTCACCCTGTTCGTCGGCGCCCCGCGCTCCGGCAACCCGGCGAAGTTCGGCTTCTCGCAGAACGGCGACGTGGCGACCATCTACTGGGTGGAAGGCCCGCTGGCCTACGCGCTGGCCGGGCGGATGTCCAAGGAGGACCTGCTGCGCGTCGCCGAGGCCGTCTACAACGACGTCAAGGCCGGCCCGCGCCGCCCCGAGCCGCAACAGCAGGACCAGTCGCCCCAGCCGCAGCAGGAGCAGCAGCCCCAGCAGCAACAGCAGGACCAGCCGCCCGCCGGCGTCCAGCCGATCAGCGACACGCACAAGCCGAAGGACAGCTGAGGCGGGGAAGCGGAATCTTTTGCGAGGGGCGGCGGCCGCCCTTCGCGCTTCCCGCCAAAAGACGGTGTGGCTTCTGAAGTCAATGAGTTGAAATAGGCTTCCCACTTTTCGTTTCCCGGTTTACTCCCACCCCGCCGCCGCTCCACAATGCGCCGGTGGTGGCGTGGGTCATAGGGCATGCGGGACTGGTTCTTCATCGGCGACAGCCACGTGCAATCCTTCGAGATCGCCGCGACGATGCGTCTGCTCAATCGTCCGGCGCGCTGTCTGCCGGTTCCCGGGGCGACCTCGATCGGCCTGCGCAACCCGGAAAGCCAGACGCACGCGGTCACTCTCTTCAAGGACGCGCTGCTGCCCGCCGATCCAAACGCCATTCCAGTGATCCAGCTCGGCGAGGTCGATTGCGGCTTCGTCATCTGGTGGCGGGCGCAGAGGCATGGCGACTGCGTCGAGCGGCAGTTGGAGGACTCGGTGTCCGCCTGCGCCGCCTTCGTGGACGATCTGCTGGAGGGCGGCTATCCCACGCTGGTGCTGACCGGGGCGGTGTTGCCGACCATTCGCGACGGCGAGACCCGGGGCAAGGTCGCGCGCGCCCGGCACGAGGTCACCGCCACGCTGCGTCAGCGCACCGATCTGACCCACCGCTACAACGCCCGCCTGCGGGACGAGGCGGAGGCGCGCGGGCTGCCCTTCGTCGACATCACGCCGCGCATCGCCGACCCGGAGAGCGGGCTGGTCGCCGAGGCGTTCCGCAGCCCGAATCCCGGCGATCACCACCTGCATCCCATCCGCGCCGCCGAGGTCTGGGCGGAGGCCCTGAACGCGCTGGACCTGCCATGATCCGGATCCGATCGTCATCCCAGGAGGTCGCGTGACCAACGCGATGGACTTCCTCCGCGCGGGCGCCGCCGCCCTTCAGCGGGGCGACCGGGTGGGGGCGAAGCGCAGGATCGTCCGCGCGCTGGCGCTGGTCCCCGGCCACGGCGAAGCCTGGAACATCCTGGGCGTGCTGGCCGTCTCCGCTGGCGATCCTGCGGGAGGCGAGGCGCGCTTCCGCCGGGCCTCCGCGTGTGCGCCGGAGAACCCCAACTATTCGCGCAGCCAGGCGGAATGCCTGAAGCGCCAGGGGCGGACGGACCGGGCGGCGGCCTTGCTGGCCTGTGCCGTGCGTCGCGGCGTGCTGTCGGCCGATCTCGCCTGCGACCTCGGTGACCTGCGGCTGGGCATGGGGGATGTCGCCGCGGCGGCGGCGCTCTACCGGCTGGCGCTGGCGCTGGCCCCCGGCCACGCCCGCAGCCTGAACAATCTGGCGGAGGCGCTGGGCAAGGCGGAGCGGCTGGACGCGGCGGCCGACGCCTTGGCCCGGCTGGCGGTGCTGCGCGGCACCGCCGCCGCCTGGGGTGCGGCGGGGGCGGCGCTGCTGGCGGCGTGGCGGCAGGACGAGGCGCGCGAGGAGCTGCGCCGGGCCGTCGCGCTCGACCCGTCCACGGCCGAGCACTGGGCCAACCTGGGCTTCGCCGGGCTGGGACGGCATGCGGTCGTCCTTGCCGAGGCCGCCTTCGACCGCGCCTTGCGCCTGTCGCCGGGGATGGATGCGGCGCGGGCGGGGCGCGGGACGCTGCGAATGCTCGCCGGTCACCTGCGCGACGGAGCGGCGGACTATGAGGCGCGGCTGAGCCTGCCCGCTTTCCTGCCGTCGCGATCCTACACCCGGCCGGTCTGGGACGGTCGGGTTCGGCCGGGCAAAACGCTGCTGATCCACGCCGACCGCGGTTATGGCGACGCCATCCAGTTCATCCGCTACGCCCCGCTGCTGCGAGCCCAGGGGATGCGCGTGGTCTTCCACGGGCCGGAGGGGCTGCTCGACCTGTTCCGCGCGTCGGATCTGGCGGACGACCTGTCCGGCCTCGACGGACCGCCACCGGCCCACGATGTCCAAATCCCCATCATGAGCCTGATCCATTGCATGGGCACCGATCTGGACAATGTGCCCGCCGCCGTTCCCTATCTGCGGGCGCCCGACGCGGCGGCGCGGCGTTGGGCGGATCGTCTGGCCGACCTGCGGGGGGTGAAGGCCGGTCTGGTCTGGCACGGTTCGGTCGCCTTTCCCTACCATCGCCAGCGCTCGCCGGGACTGGAGGCGGTCCTGCCGCTGACCGGCGTTCCCGGCGTGACGGCGGTCCTGCTCCAGGTCGCCAACGGGCGCGCGGACCTTGAGCGCCACACCCCGCTCGGCCCGTTCCTCGACCTTGGGACGGAGCTTCGCGATTTCGCGGACACCGCCGCGGCGATCCAGGCGCTGGACATCGTGATCAGCCCCTGCACGGCCGTGGCCCACCTTGCCGGGGCGCTGGGGAAACCGGTGGCGGTGCTGCTCGACCAGGGGGCGGAGTGGCGTTGGATGTGCGGAAGGACGGATTCCCCTTGGTACCCGACCGCGCGCCTCTATCGCCAATCCCTGTTCGGCGACTGGGCGGAACCGGTGGAGCGGCTGCGCCGTGATCTGGCGGCGCTGAAGGACCCCTTGCAGGATCGACCATGAACACACTGTGCGTGACCGGCGCCAACGCGCGCTATTTCATCACCACGCTGGCCTTTCTGGAAGGGCTGACGGGGCGTTTTCCGCTGGAGCAGGTGCGCGTCTGCGATTTCGGTCTGACCGACGGGCAGCGCGCGTACCTGCGTGCCGCCGGCCTGCTGCTCGACCGCCCGAAGATCCTGCCGGCGGACGCGCATCCCTATCTGTGCAAGGGGCACCTGTCGGAATATTGCGCGGGCGAGGCGTGGGGCAGCCTGCTGTGGCTGGACGCCGACATGATGGTGGGAGCCCTCGACCTCGCCATGGCCGAGCGGCTGGCGGATGACCTCCGGCGCTCCGGCAAGGCGCTCGCCACCACCGACACGGTGGACCGCATGACCTTCGGCGGGATGATGGACGAACTGCACAGCGGCGGCCATTACGTCACGCCGGCGGAACGCCTGCTGCGGGACCGCGGAATCGATCCGGTCTCGCCTTATCTGATGTCGGCGCTGATGCTGTGGGTGTCGCGCGGGTTGCTGGCGCAATGGGCGGTAACCTGCCGCAGCGTCGCGCAGCACGCGCTGTGGGAACAGAATGTGCTGAACGCGCTGGTCCATCCCGATCCCGCCTGCGTGGAGGTGCTCGACGCGCGCCTGTGGCAGGTCTATGACGCGCCTCTGGCCGACGTGACAATGCCGGACCCGCGGAACCGCCATGGCTTCTTCCTCGACGGGCATCCGGTGATGGTCGTCCACGCCACATCGCGGAAGGGGCATCACCTGGACGCCGACCTCGCGCTGAACTTCGGGGAGCATGTGCTGAAGGGCTATCTGCGCACCTTCGCCAATCCGGCCCTTCAGCAGCAGCATCTGCGTAATCTCGCCGCCGCCGTCACCCGCAACCGTGCCGCCCTGGCGGAGATCGGCGTCCTGCAGCCGCGCTGAGGGTGCGGGAGGCAAGCCCCCCGCACCCGGTCGCTTTGGCCCCAAACCTTGCGGTCCCAAACCTTGCGGTCACTCCGCCGCCATCGGCTGCGGGGCCGCGGGTTGGCGGAAGCCGTCGAGCAGGGCGGCCTCCTTTGCCTTGGCCGCCTCGACGTTGCGGGCCTTCACCGGGCCGTAGCCGCGCATCTCCTGCGGCAGGCGGGCGATCTCCACCGCGGTGGCGTGGTTGTCGCGGGTCAGGCCGTGCAGGATTTCGCCCATGATGGCCTCGTAGTCCGCGATCAGGCGGCGTTCCATGCGGCGCTCGGCCAGCCAGCCGAACGGGTCCAGCGGGCTGCCGCGCAGGCGCTTCCCCCTGGCGAGGAGGCGCAGGGCCTTCAGCATCCACGGGCCGAAGCGCTTCTTCTTCGGCTCGCCGCCGTCCTCGCTGGTCTCGCCCATCACCGGCGGGGCCATGTGGAAGACCAGCTTGTAGTCGCCCTCGAACATCCGCCCGACCTGCTCGACGAAGCCGGTGTCGGTGTAGAGCCGGGCCACCTCATACTCGTCCTTGTAGGCGAGCAGCTTGAAGTAGCCCTTGGCCACGGCCTCGGTCAGGGCGGTGGAGCCGGGGATCTTCTGCCCCTCGACGCGCCGCGTCCAGTCGACCAGCGCGTGGTAGCGGCTGGCGTAGGCCGCATCCTGATAGTCGGTCAGGAAGGCGGTGCGGCGGGCGATGGCCTCGTCCAAGCTGGACGAGGGGCGGCGCTGGTCGAGGATGAACAGGTCGTGGGCTGCGGCCTGCTCCTGCGGCGGGTTGGCGGCGGCCTCCACCGCGGCCAGATCGACGGCGGCGCGGCGGCCCCAGTTGAAGGCGTCGGTGTTCATCTTCACCGCCACGCCGTTCAGCTCGATGGCCTTCAGGATGGCGTCGGCGGTGATCGGGATCAGCCCCTTCTGCCACGCGTAGCCCATCAGGAAGGGGTTGGTGGCGATGCTGTCGCCCATCAGCGCGGTCGCCAGCTTGGTCGCGTCGAAGGCGTTCACCGCCCCCTCGCCGCAGGCTTTGCGGATGTCGGCCACCAGATCGCGGACCGGCACCGTGAAATCCGGCTTCTTCAGGAAGTCCACGGTGATGGTGTCGTGGGTGTTGATGACCGCGCGGGTGTGGCCGTGCGCCATCTTCGACAGGGCATCGCCCGCCCCGGCGACGATCAGGTCGCAGCCCACGACCGCGTCAGCCCCGCCCGCCGCAATGCGGACGGAATGGATGTCCTCCGGCGTGGCGGCGATGCGGATGTGGCTGGTCACAGCACCACCCTTCTGGGCGAGGCCGGTCATGTCCAGCACGCCGACGCCCTTGCCCTCGATGTGGGCGGCCATGCCGAGCAGGGCGCCGATGGTCACCACGCCGGTGCCGCCGACGCCGGTGACGTAGATGCCCCAGGGCCGGTCGAGCGCGGGCAGGGTGGGGGTGCGCAGGTCTGACGGGTCGGCGCCGGCCTTGGCGGCGCCCGTCTTCGCTTCGACCGGCTTGGGCTTGCGGAGTTGGCCACCCTCCACTGTCACGAAGCTGGGGCAGAAGCCCTTGGTGCAGGAATAATCCTTGTTGCAGCTCGACTGGTCGATCTGGCGCTTGCGCCCGAACTCCGTCTCCAGCGGCACCACCGACACGCAGGAGGATTTCACGGAACAGTCGCCGCAGCCCTCGCAGACCAGTTCGTTGATGATCACGCGCTTGGCCGGGTCGACCATCTTGCCGCGCTTGCGGCGGCGGCGCTTCTCGGTGGCGCAGGTCTGGTCGTAGATCAGGGCGGTGACGCCGGAAACCTCGCGCATCTCCTTCTGCACGCGCTCCAGGTCGTCGCGGTGCTCGACGCTGGTGTACTGGGGCAGGCCGTCGCCGATGCCGTACTTCTCCGGCTCGTCGGAGACGACGACGATGCGGCCCACGCCCTCGGCGCGGAGCTGGCTGGCGAGCGACTGCACGGTCAGCGTGCCGTCCACCGGCTGGCCGCCGGTCATCGCCACGGCGTCGTTGAACAGGATCTTGTAGGTGATGTTGGCCTTCGCCGCGATGGCCTGCCGGATCGCCAGGATGCCGGAGTGGTAGTAGGTGCCGTCGCCGAGGTTGGCGAAGATGTGCTTCTCCTCGGTGAAGGGCGCCTGGCCGACCCAGGGCACGCCCTCGCCCCCCATCTGGGTGAAGGTGTCGGTCTTGCGGTCCAGCCACGTCGCCATGTAGTGGCAGCCGATGCCGCCCAGCGCCCGGCTGCCCTCCGGCACATGGGTGGAGGTGTTGTGCGGGCAGCCGGAGCAGAAGGTCGGCTTGCGGATGACGCGGGCCTGATGGGCCTTCTGCTTCTCCTGCGCATCCAGGAAGGCGACGCGGCGCTTAAGGTTCTCGTTGTCGACGAAGCGCTCCAGCCGGCGCCCGATGACCACGGCGATTTGGGCCGGGGAGAGTTCGCCGGCGGAGGGGAGAATCCACTCGCCGTGCTCGTCGAACTTGCCGACCACCTTCGGGCGAACGTCGGGGTGCCAGTTGTAGAGCTGCTCCTTGAGCTGGTTTTCGATGACCGCGCGCTTCTCCTCGACCACGACGATCTCGTCGAGCCCCTCGGCGAAGTGGCGCACGCCGTCGCGCTCCAGCGGCCAGGGCATGCCGACCTTGTAGACGGTCAGCCCCCAGTCGGCGGCCATCTCCTCGGTGATGCCCAGCTCGTCGAAGGCCTGCCGGACGTCCAGATAGCTCTTGCCGGTGGTGACGATGCCGAAGCGCGGGCGGGGGGAGGAAACCATCACCTTGTCCAGCCGGTTGGCACGTGCGAACGCCAGGGCGGCGTACAGCTTGTGCTTCATCAGCCGGTATTCCTGCTCCAGCGGCGGGTCGGGCCAGCGGATGTTCAGGCCGCCCGGCGGCATCGGGAAATCGGCGGGGACGATCGGGCTGACGCGGTGGGGATCGATGTAAACCGACGCCGAGGTGTCAACCGTCTCGGCGATCGTCTTCATGGCGATCCAGCATCCGGACCAGCGGCTCATCGCCCAGCCGATCAGCCCGTAATCCAGGATCTCCTGCACGCCCGACGGGTTCAGCACCGGGATCATCGCGTGCATGAAGGCGTGTTCGGACTGGTGCGGGAAGGTGGAGGACTTGGCGTTGTGGTCGTCGCCGGTCAGCACCAGCACGCCGCCGTTGCGCGACGTGCCGGCGGCGTTGGCGTGCTTGAACACGTCGCCCGAGCGGTCCACGCCCGGCCCCTTGCCGTACCACATGGAATAGACGCCGTCGTACTTGGCGCCGGGGAACATGCCGACCTGCTGACTGCCCCAGACCGCGGTGGCGCCCAGTTCCTCGTTCACGCCGGGCTGGAACTGGATGTGGTTCTTCTCCAGGAACTTGCGCGCGTTCCACAAATTCTGGTCGAAGCCGCCCAATGGCGATCCGCGGTAGCCCGAAATGAAGCAGGCGGTGTTCAGCCCGGCGGCAAGATCGCGCTGGCGCTGCATCATCGGAAGGCGCACCAGCGCCTGGGTTCCCGTCAGGTACACGCGGCCTTGCTCAAGCGCGTACTTGTCGTCCAGAGTCACGGTTGCGAGAGCCATTGTTCCATCCCCTTCATGGCGCCCTGAAAAGCGCTGTTCGGGGCGCGTTCGCCGCGCCGCTTCTTGTGTTTGTTCGCTAGGCAAAAAGGTAACGAAGGCTGTCTTATTCGGCAACCGGCGCCGGGCCTCCTTCTGCAAAAAGCAAGGAACGGTCCGGCATTCGCAGCGCTGTGAAACGGACGGGCGGGAATCGCCCTCCGGCGGGACATTCCCGCTCGCGTCCATGGGTGCCGGAACCCTGCCCCCCACCCCGGCCCTCCCCCGCTCTCAGCGGACCTATGGTCCGCTTGCCGCGTCAGCGCAAACCGTTGGTTTGCGCGAGAGCTTTCGCAGGGGAGGGTGCCTTCTGCGAAGCGGCGGCAGTCCCCTCCCCTGCGTTAGCGGGGGAGGGTTAGGGTGGGGGCTCTTTACCCGATATGGGAAGTCTTCAGGCGGGCGGCAGGGGAGAATGACCGGGAGATCGACCGGCCTCGCCCCCGTGATCGGGCGCGCCGAAGGCGCCATCCGGCCACAGGTTGGGGCCGTTGCCGTCGCGCAGGCTGAGGCTGCGCACCATCGCGCGCAGGGCGCCGATCATCACCCGCAGAGCGGCGGAGGAGTCCGCCCCGCCGCCGATGCTGATGGTCCAGCGAAGGGCGTCCATGTGGGCCTGCACCGCTTCCTGGAAGCTCTCCCCGTCATGCTCCACCCAGGTAATGCAGGTGGACAGCGAGGCGACGATGGCGGTGGCCGCGGCGTTGCCGGTGGCGGCCAGTTGCAGGTCGGACACCGCGTGCCGCAGCCGCGTGCCCAGCGCGTCGGGGCAGGCCAGCGCCTTCTCCAGCCGGTCGAGCGCCAGCACCAGACGGACCATCTTCGGGTCGGTCGAGCGCAGCGGCCCCGTTCCCGTTGTGGACGGGCCGGGCAGGCGCGGCGGCGGGGGCGGCAGACGGAGGGGGGCGGGACCGGCAGAAATCGCCGGGCGGGCCGGCGCCGGGCGGGAATGTGGCGGCGCGTTGTTGTTCGTCGCCTTCGCCGTGGCCGCCTCGCTCTGGGAGCGGCCGCCCCGGCGCGGGTTGTTCAGCACGGTTTCGATCCGCCGGGCGATGGTGCTGGCGGAGGCCGGCTTGGCGAGGACGGTGTCCGCCCCGGCGTCCCAGGCGGCGCGCACGGTGGCGACGTCGGCGTTGGCGGTCAGCACGATGATCGGCAGGTCGGGGCTGAGGCAACTGGCCGAACCGCGCACCCAGCGGACGAGTTGCCCGCCGCCCACCGGTTCCATTACCCAGTCGGTGACCATCAGGTCGTAGGGCTCGCGGCGGAGCAGTTCCATGGCCTCCTGCCCGTTGGCGGCGGAGGCGACTTGCCCGACCCCCCAATGTTCCAGCATATCCCGCAGGGCCCGCAGCAGCAGCGGGTTGTTCTCGACGACCAGGATCTTCAGGTGGGTCGGGTAGCGGCGTGGCATGTCGGGTCCGAAGGTTCGGGAACGAAGCGTTACCGAATATCCGAACGCCGCCCTGGGATTTCAGGGCGCGGAGACGTGTTAGCGCCAATCAGCGCACGACCGGGGGAGCCATTTCGCCTCATGGAGTGCGCTTGGTCTTCGGCTCCCCCGTCCGGGAACTTGATCAAGGTCCG
Source organism: Azospirillum sp. P4_B5 (assembly GCF_056402275.1). Taxonomy (NCBI): domain Bacteria; kingdom Pseudomonadati; phylum Pseudomonadota; class Alphaproteobacteria; order Rhodospirillales; family Azospirillaceae; genus Azospirillum; species Azospirillum sp. P4_B5. Next base: position 5,820 of record NZ_JBFUHT010000017.1, on the reverse strand, counting down.
GGGTGCCTCTAGCGGACCAATGCGAGATCCTTCAGGACAGCCACCTCGTGGGCCTGCTCGTCCAGGCGGGCCTTCACGGCGTCGCCGATGGAAATCACACCGGCGAGGTCGCCCGCCTCGTTGCACACCGGCACATGGCGGTGCCGGCGCAGGGTCATCATCTGCATCAGGTCCTTGATCGTGTCCTCCGGCCGGCAGGTCTTGACCTGACGGGTCATCAGATCCTCCACCGGCATGTCCAGCGCGTCGGCGCCATGCATCGCCACGGCGCGGACGATGTCGCGCTCCGACAGGATGCCGGCCAGCCGGCCACGGCGGTCGCACACCACCAGGGCGCCGATGCGCCGGTCGGTCAGCGTGCGGGCGGCGGTCCGGATGGATTCGGACGGCAGAATCGATGCGACGTTATGGCCTTTGCGGTTCAGAACCTCGGCAACGACGGTCATGTCCACCCTCCCAATTTTGGGGTTGGCGAATCGGCGGGGGCCGATTCGGAATGAGCGTGGAGCGGCCGGCGGTTCCGGCAAGGGCGTGACGGCCGGGATCGCAAAATCGGTTTTGCCGCCTCGTCGGGGCCGCTATGCATGAATGGCTGACGCTGAGTGACGTGTGGACGGGGAAGGGAGCGCGCGCATGACCACCGAGCAGAAGGTTCTTCGCCTGTCCATCGCCGTCACGGTGCTGCTGGCGGGCGCCGGCATCCTGTTCGGCCTGCTGTCGGGCTCCTTCGCCATCGTCTTCGACGGCATCTATTCGCTGGTGGACGCCAGCATGACGATGGTGACGCTGCTGGTGTCCAACCTGATCGCCGCCTCGACCAGCGCCGGCCCGCGCCGCGGCAAACTGGCCGAACGCTTCACCATGGGCTTCTGGCATCTCGAACCGATGGTCCTCGGGCTGAACGCCACCCTGCTGATGGGGGCGGCGATCTACGCGCTCATCAACGCCGTGGGCAGTTTGATGACGGGGGGCCGCGACCTCGCCTTCGACCACGCGATCGTCTACACGGCGGTGACCGTTGTCGTGGCGGCCGGCATGGCGGTCTTCGCGACGCGGGCGAACCGGACGGTTCGCTCCGACTTCCTGGCGCTCGACGCGAAGGCCTGGATCATGGCGGCAGCGCTCACCGCGGCCCTGCTCGTCGCCTTCGTCTTCGGGTACCTGATCCAGGGCACCCGGCTTCAGTGGATGTCGCCCTACATCGACCCGGCGGTGCTGGCCCTGGTCTGTCTGGTGGTCATCCCGATCCCGGTCGGCACGATGCGGCAGGCGCTGGCCGACGTCCTGCTGGTCACGCCCGCCGACCTCAAGCGGCACGTCGATGCCGTCGCGTCGGACATTGTGCGGCGCCACGGCTTTGCCTCCTACCGCGCCTACGTCGCGCGGGTGGGGCGGGGGCGGCAGATCGAGCTGTTCTTCATCGTCCCGAGCGGCTGGCCGCCGCGCGCGCTGGAGGAATGGGACAGGATCCGCGACGAGGTCGGTGCGGCCATCGGCGGCGAAGGTCCGGACCGCTGGCTCACCATCGTTTTCACCAGCGACCCTGAATGGGCGGAATGACGGCCTGCCCTATGGACGGGCCAGAGCGCGTACATTAGCTTTCCATGAGAAACGGAGCGCGTGGAGGGTGACGGGATGGCCGGCAATTGCTGTGGCGGTTCTTGCGGGAGTGGCGGGGGCGGCGGACGACCGGCCGACTACCGCCGCACCTTACGCATGGCCCTGCTCGTCAATGGGCTGATGGCCGCCGTCGCCCTGGCCGCGGGGCTGGAAACGCAGTCCATGGCCTTGCGGGCGAGCGCGCTGGATTTCCTGGCGACCGCGATGACCCACGGCGTCGGCCTGTGGATGATGGGGCGGGGTCTGGAGGCCCGGGGCTGGGCGACGCTGGCGAGAGGGCTGGCGCTGACCGTCCTCGGGCTGGGGCTGGTGGCCGCCACCGCCTGGAGCGCCTACGTCGGCACCGTTCCCGACGCGCCGGTGATGAGCCTCGTCGCACTTCTCGGGATGGGGGCGAGCCTGTCGGTGGCGGTCCTGCTGTTCGCCGGACGGCGCGGCGGATTAACGCTGCGCGCGGTCTGGCTGTGCGCCCGCAACGGCGTTCTGACCAACGCCGCGGTGATGCTGGCGGCGGCGGGCGCCTGGACGATGGGGCAGGGCTGGCCGGACCATCTGGTCGCCGTGGTCATCGCCGCCACGGTGCTCTTCGCCGCGGTGACGGCGCTGCGGCAGGCGGTGACGGAACTCCGCGCGTGGCACGCGCCCGCCGGACCGACCGGGCTCGGCAAGGGGACTTGACAGGCCCGCATCCCTGTGGCGAACTCGGTGTCATGATTTTCGCTGCGCCCTCCCTGTCGCGTCGTTGGTGGTGGCCCGTCTAACCGGGCCGGCCAGCCGACGCGCGTGAGCGCACACACCATCGAAAGGCCGCCCGGAGCTTCCGGGCGGCCTTTTCCCTGACCAGGGAATCCAGGTGTCGAGCAAGGGAACTCCGGGTGTCCGTCCGCCAACGGATCGACCACCGGAGACCCCGCCATGTATCCCGCCGACCTCCTCGCTTCGCCCGACCTCCTCGAACCGCTGCGTTTCCGGACGCGCGGGGGCATGACCGTGACCCGGCGCTCCACGGCGCTCGACCCGCGCAACGCCCTCGATCCTGTGATCGACGCGCTGGACCGCCGCCGCGGCCTGCTGCTGTGCAGCGGGGTGGAGGCGCCGGGCCGCTACCGCCGCCACGCGCTGGGCTTCACCGATCCGCCGCTGGCCGTCACGGCGCGCGGGCGGACGCTGCGCCTCGATGCGCTGAACGCGCGGGGCCGGGTGCTGCTGCCAGCCATCGCCGAGGCTCTGCGCGGCCTGGAGGCGCTGGCCGGGCTGGAGGAGGTGCCGTCGCGCGTCACCGCCCTGGTCCGCAAGCCTCGCCACCCCTTCCCGGAGGAGGAGCGGAGCCGCCAGCCCTCCGTCTTCTCGGTCCTGCGCGCGGTGCTGGACCTGTTCGCCGCCCCCGACGACCCGTTGCTCGGGCTCTACGGGGCTTTCGCCTACGACCTCGCCTTCCAGTTCGAGCCGATCCGCCAGCGGTTGGAGCGGCCCGACGACCAGCGCGATCTGGTGCTCTACCTGCCGGACCGGCTCGTCGCTCTGGACCCGGTGACGGGCCTCGCCCGGCTCGTCGAGTACGAGTTCGCCACGGCGGCGGGCAGCACCGAGGGGCTGGAGCGCGGCGGGCGCGACCACCCCTACCGCCCCGACACTAACGCCGAGGCCGGGTGCGACCACGCGCCCGGTGAGTATCAAGGCGTCGTCGAGACCGCCAAGGCCGCCTTCCGCCGCGGCGACCTGTTCGAGGTGGTGCCCGGCCAGACCTTCGCCGAGCCCTGCGCCGACGCGCCCTCGGCGGTGTTCCGGCGACTGCGCGCCGCCAACCCGGCACCCTACGAGGCCCTTGCCAATCTTGGGCGGGGCGAGTTCCTCGTCGCCGCCAGCCCGGAAATGTATGTGCGGGTGTCCGGTGGGCGGGTGGAGACCTGCCCGATCTCCGGCACCGTGGCGCGCGGGACCGACGCGCTAGGCGACGCCTCGCAGATCCTGCGCCTGCTGACCTCGGCCAAGGACGCGGCGGAACTGACCATGTGCACCGACGTGGACCGCAACGACAAGGCGCGGGTGTGCGAGCCGGGCTCCGTCCGGGTGATCGGGCGGCGGATGATCGAGCTGTATTCGCGGCTGATCCACACGGTGGACCATGTGGAGGGGCGGCTGCGGCCCGGCCTGGACGCGCTGGACGCCTTCCTCACCCACACCTGGGCGGTGACGGTGACCGGGGCGCCCAAGCGCTGGGCCATGCAGTTCCTGGAGGACACCGAACGGTCGCCGCGCCGCTGGTACGGCGGGGCCTTCGGGCGGCTGGGCTTCGATGGCGGGATGGACACCGGCCTGACCCTGCGCACCATCCGCATGGCCGAGGGCGTTGCTTACGTGCGGGCCGGGGCGACCCTGCTGTCCGACAGCGACCCGGACGCGGAGGACGCGGAGTGCCGCCTGAAGGCCGCCGCCTTCCGCGACGCCATCCGCGGGACGACGGCGGGTGCAGCGCCCGCTGTTCCGGCGGCTCCCCGCAGCGGGCGGGGCCGGCGGGTGCTGCTGGTGGATCACGACGACAGCTTCGTCCACACGCTGGCCGACTATCTGCGCCAGACCGGCGCTTCGGTGACGACGCTGCGCCACGGCCACGCGCGGGCGGCGCTGGCCGAGCAGAGGCCGGATCTGGTCGTGCTGTCCCCCGGTCCGGGCCGCCCGGCGGATTTCGACGTGGCGGGGACCATCGACGCGGCGCTGGCGCTTGGCCTGCCGGTGTTCGGCGTCTGCCTGGGCTTGCAGGGGATGGTGGAGCGGTTCGGCGGCGCGCTGGACGTGCTGCCGGAGCCGGTCCACGGCAAGGCGACGAAGGTCCGGGTGCTGGGCGGCGCGCTGTTCGCAGGCCTGCCGGAGCGGCTGACGGTCGGGCGCTACCACTCGCTGGTGGCGCGGCGCGACCGGCTGCCGGCGGACCTCACGGTGACCGCGGAGACCGCCGACGGTCTGGTGATGGCCGTGGAGCACCGGCGGCTTCCGCTTGCCGCCGTGCAGTTCCACCCCGAGTCGATCCTGTCGCTCGACGGTGGGGCCGGTCTCGCCTTGCTGGGGAACGTGATGGACCGGCTGGCCGCCGGCGCACTGACGGACGCGGCGGCGTAACGGGGAAGGGGCCGGGGGTGGTTACTCCACCATCCCCAGCGCTTCCTTGTAGAGTTCCAGGATGGCTTCCTGCTCCTGGCGGTCGGCCTTGTCCATTTTGCGCAGCCGGATGATCTGGCGGATGATCTTGGTGTCGAAGCCGGTGCCCTTGGCCTCGGCATAGACTTCCTTGATGTCCTCCTGCAGGCCGCGCTTTTCCTCTTCCAGGCGCTCGATGCGCTCCACGAAGGATTTCAGGCGATCCGCCGCAATGCCGCCGACGTCGGACATGATAAGGGTAACCTCAAATTGGGTGCTTCCGGGGAATCCGGCGCGGACGATATCGGCGGGCGCCGTCGATGGCAAGCGACTCCCGGCGTCGTCGGTGCGGATGCCACAGGCCGCGGCCGGGTGTGCCCGGATAATGGGATACGCCCACCGCGACGAGCGCCGCCTCGGACCGACGCCTGATGCGAAAGACCGATGGCGGGACCTTGCGAAAGCGGCGACCTTGCACTTTCCGTTGCACGTGGGCGTGCCAACCCTCTCCGGGCTGTTGCGCCGCACCCATCACCGCTGGTAATACCATCGACGCTCAAGAGCTTCACAAAGTCACATAAATCCGGCATTGATGCCGACGGTCTAGGCTGATTGCACGCAAATCGGCCACTTGCGGCAGGGGAGATAAAGAACCATGAAAATCGCCATACCCAGGGAACGGCGCGCGGGGGAGAATCGCGTCGCGGCTTCTCCGGAGACGGTCAAGAAACTCAAAGCCCTCAGCCTGGAAGTGGTCGTGGAGACCGGGGCCGGTCTGGGCTCGAACCTGCCGGACCGGGTCTATCAGGACGCCGGCGCGGAGATCGCGCCGGACGCCGCCTCGGCGCTGGCCGACGCCGACATCGTGCTGAAGGTGCAGCGCCCGCTGCTGGCCGGGGAGGGGGACCTCGACGAGCTGGCGCTGATCAAGCGCGGCGCGCTGCTGTTCGCCATCCTCAACCCCTACAACAGCCGCGACCACGTGGCGGCCTACGCCGCGGCCGGGGTGAACGCCTTCGCCATGGAGTTCATGCCGCGCATCACCCGCGCCCAGGTCATGGACGT